>NZ_CP018725.1:2657500-2785000 GCF_001908725.1 Xanthomonas vesicatoria ATCC 35937
GCTGGCGCATCCGGCGGTGACCACAGTGGTGGCCGGCATGCGCACGCTGGCCGAGGTGCAATCGGTCGCCACACGCCTGCAGGCATCGATCCCACCTGCGCTGTGGCAGCGTCTGCGCGACGGCGGGCTGCTCGAAGCGGACCTGCCCACGCCATGAGCCGCATCGATGCGCATCTGCATTTCTGGCACCTGGCCCGAGGCGACTATGACTGGCTGACGCCCGCGCTGGCGCCGCTTTACCGCGACTTCGCGCCACACGATGTGGACGACGCACTGGATGCGGCCGGCGTTGGCAGCGTGGTCGTCGTGCAGGCGGCCGCAACGGAGGCGGAAACCTGTTACCTGTTCGAACTGGCACGCGATGAGCCACGCATTGCCGGCGTGGTCGGTTGGGTCGACTTCGCTGCACCCGATGCTGCTGCGCGCATCGGCGCACTGTTGCGCGCGGGCGGCGGTCTGCTCAAGGGGCTGCGCCCGATGGTGCAGGACATCGCCGATGCGCAATGGCTGGCAGGAGCCGATCTGGATGCCGCCTTCGATGCGATGCTGGCGCACGATCTGGCCTTCGATGCGTTGATTCGCGCCGTGCATGTGCCGGCACTGCAGGCTCGCCTGAAACGCCATCCGCAGTTGCGCGTGGTGATCGATCATGGCGGCAAACCGCAGATTGCGGCCGGCGAGTTCGTTGCCTGGGCCGCCGGCATGGCCGCATTGGCGCAGCATCCCAGCGTGCACTGCAAGCTGTCCGGGCTGCTCACCGAAGCCGCGCCCGGCGCCGGCATGGATGCACTGGAGCCCTATGTTGCGCACCTGTTTGCGCGCTTCGGTGCGCAGCGGCTGCTCTGGGGCAGCGACTGGCCGGTGCTGACCCAGCGTGCCGATTACGCGCAATGGTTCGATCTCGCACAGCAACTCGTCACCCGTCATGCCGCCGAACACGCTGATGCGGTGTTCGGCGACAACGCACGTACGTTCTATCGTCTGCCATGGCCGGCGGCCCCAACCCACGGAACCCCATCGGTATGACTGTCTCGATCCCCGCCACTCCCAATCCCCGTCTGCAGGGCAAGCGGTGCCTGATCACCGCCGCCGGTGCCGGCATCGGCCGCGAAAGCGCGCTGGCCTGCGCGCGTGCCGGCGCACAGGTGATCGCCACCGACATCGACGCTGCTGCGTTGCAGGCGCTGGCCGCCGAATCGGATGCGATCACCACCCAGCTGTTGGATGTCACCGACGCCTCGGCAATTGCCGCACTGGTCGCCGAGCACGGCCCGTTCGATGTGCTGTTCAACTGCGCCGGCTACGTGCATCAGGGCAGCATTCTCGACTGCGACGAGCCGGCATGGCGCCGTTCGTTCTCGATCAACGTCGATGCGATGTACTACACCTGCAAGGCGGTACTGCCGGGCATGCTCGAACGCGGCACCGGCAGCATCATCAACATGTCCTCGGTCGCTTCCAGCATCAAGGGCGTGCCGAACCGCTTCGTCTATGGCGTGACCAAGGCGGCGGTGATCGGCCTGAGCAAGGCGATTGCCGCCGACTACGTGGCACAGGGCGTGCGCTGCAACGCAATCTGCCCCGGCACTATCAAGACGCCGTCGCTGGGCCAGCGCGTGAAAGCGCTCGGCGGCGACGAACAGGCGGTGTGGAAGAGCTTCACCGATCGCCAGCCGATGGGCCGCCTGGGCGACCCGCGCGAAATCGCGCAGCTGGTGGTGTACCTGGCATCGGACGAATCCTCGTTCACCACCGGCCAGACCCACATCATCGACGGGGGCTGGTCCAACTAAACGCCGCCGACCACACTGCTGTGCAGCGGCCGCCCTATGGCCGCTCGCAGTGGTGCCCAAGCCGCACGCAGTACGCTGGCAACACGCCGCATTCCATGCTTGACGTGGCCTGCTGCCAGTACGCATCACCGATAGTCCTGTTCCGGGCGCGTCGTCCACCTGCTGAACTTTGCAACAGGTGGCTGCCAGCTCCATTCCTCCCCTGCAAAGGAAGACTGCATGAAACTCGTACGTGTTGGCGCCGAAGGCCACGAACGTCCCGGCGTGATCGATAGCGCAGGCCACCTCCGCGACCTCAGCGGTGTGATCGACGATGTCGCCGGTGAGCACATCACCAATGCCGGCCTTGAAAAACTACGTGCGCTGGACGTATCCACGCTGCCGCTGATCGAGGGCGAGCAGCGCTATGGCGCTGCAGTGGGCCGCATCGGCAAGTTCATCTGTGTGGGCTTGAACTACGCCGACCACGCCGCGGAATCGGGCATGGACGTGCCGAAGATGCCGATTCTCTTCATGAAGGCCACCACCGCCGTGTGCGGCCCCAACGACACCGTCATCATCCCGCGCGGCTCGGTCAAGAGCGACTGGGAAGTGGAACTGGGCGTGGTGATCGGTGATATCGCACGCGATGTGTCGGTGGACGAAGCACTCACTCATGTGGCCGGCTATGCGGTGATCAACGACCTGTCAGAGCGCGAGTTCCAGCTTGAGCACGGCGGCCAGTGGGTCAAGGGCAAGAGCGCCGACACCTTCGGCCCGATCGGCCCCTGGTTGGTCACCCGCGATGAAGTGCCCGACCCGCAGAACCTGTCGATGTGGCTGGAGGTCAACGGCCACCGCTACCAGAACGGCAGCACCCGCACGATGGTGTTCGGCGTGGCCGAACTGGTCAGCCACATCAGCCGCTACATGACGCTGATGCCGGGCGATGTGATCAGCACCGGCACACCGCCGGGCGTAGGCCTGGGCCAGAAGCCACCGGTGTATCTGAAGCCGGGCGATCTGATGGAACTGGAGATCGAAGGACTGGGTCGCCAGCGCCAGCCGGTCGTGGCGCATCCACGCGATGCGGCTTGAGGCCGCATGCCTGCAGGAGAGGGTTGCGGGATTGAGAGCTTGGTAACGCGTTGCACTCCACCACTCAGACCCTTCTTTTGCGGCAAAAGCCGAACAACAAACGTAGACGTCGCCGAGCAACGATGGGTGCGCGCTGCAGCTCAAGCCCCTCTCCCGTCGGGACAGGGGTTGGGGTGAGGGTACGGCACCACGTCGTCGCGCAAATCGACGCAATGCCGCTGTTGGTTGGTGTGCTACCTCGATGCGGCTGCTAACGCATCATCAGCAGGTCTTCAGCGAGTGGGCGGCTGCGTTTGAGTGTCCAAACGTTGTAGCGCCTCAATGGCGATACGCAGTTGGTCGTGCACTCGATTCAGTGATTTGAGTTGCAAGCGCACGGGCCCTGCCATGCGTCAACCAGCCGACGCTACGCGTTCGTTCCCTCACCCCAACCCCTTTCCCGTTGGGAGAAGGGCTAAAGCAATTCCCTGTTTTCGTTCTTGTCGGTCCGTTCTTATTCCATCTTTCACCGCCCAGGATTTTCATGCGCACCATCATCGCCCTCGAAACCCACGACGTCCGCTTCCCCACCTCGCGCGAGCTCGATGGGTCGGACGCGATGAACCCGGATCCGGATTACTCGGCCGCCTATGTGGTGCTGCGCACCGATGCCCCCGATGACCTGGCCGGCTATGGCCTGGTGTTCACCATCGGCCGCGGCAACGATGTGCAGACCGCCGCGGTGGCAGCACTGGCAGAGCATGTGGTCGGCCTGTCGGTCGAGGAGGTCATCGCCGATCTCGGCGCCTTTGCGCGCCGGCTCACCAACGACTCGCAGCTGCGCTGGCTGGGCCCGGAAAAGGGCGTGATGCACATGGCCATCGGCGCGGTGATCAACGCCGCCTGGGACCTGGCCGCACGTGCGGCGAACAAGCCGCTATGGCGCTATATCGCCGAGCTCACGCCCGAGCAATTGGTCGACACCATCGACTTCCGCTACCTCACCGACGCACTCACCCGCGACGAAGCGCTGGCGATCCTGCGCGAGGCGCAACCACACCGTGCGCAACGCATCGCGCAGTTGATCGAACAGGGTTATCCCGCCTACACCACCTCGCCTGGCTGGCTCGGTTACTCGGACGAGAAGCTGGTGCGCCTGGCCAAGGAGGCGGTGGCCGATGGCTTCCGCACCATCAAGCTCAAGGTCGGCGCCAACGTGCAGGACGACATCCGTCGTTGCCGCCTGGCACGCGAAGCGATCGGCCCGGACATCGCGATGGCGGTGGACGCCAACCAGCGCTGGGACGTGGGCCCGGCGATCGACTGGATGCGCCAACTCGCCGAATTCGACATCGCCTGGATCGAAGAACCGACCAGCCCGGACGATGTACTCGGCCACGCGGCGATCCGTCAGGGCATTACGCCGGTGCCGGTCTCCACCGGCGAACACACGCAGAACCGGGTGATGTTCAAGCAGTTGCTGCAGGCCGCCGCGGTGGACCTGATCCAGATCGACGCCGCGCGCGTCGGCGGCGTCAACGAGAACCTCGCCATCCTGCTGCTGGCCGCCAAGTTCAACGTGCGCGTGTTCCCGCATGCCGGCGGCGTGGGTCTGTGCGAGCTGGTGCAGCACCTGGCCATGGCCGACTTCGTCGCCATCACCGGCCAGATGGAAGACCGTGCGATCGAATTCGTCGACCACCTGCATCAGCACTTCCTGGACCCGGTACGCATCCAGCATGGCCGTTATCTTGCCCCTGAAGTCCCGGGTTTTTCCGCAGAGATGCACGCGTCTTCGATTGCGGAATTCAGCTACCCGGATGGACGTTTCTGGGTGGAAGACCTGGCAGCCAATCGACAGGGCTGACCGGCGCCCTCATCCGCCCTTCGGGCACCTTCTCCCGCGTGCGGGAGAAGGAAGGCGTCGTTCGTCCGGGACGGGGGGTCATAGGTCTCCGACGTCGCGGAACGCCAACAGCTGACCGCAGGGCGCTGCAGATGCCCGGCGGTGGGTCCATGGCGCAGCCGTCCCAACACGACCGAGCCAAACCGAATCACGCCCCTCTTCCGCCCGTGTCAGATCACGCCCTTCTCCCGCCTGCGGGAGAAGGTGCCCGCAGGCGGATGAGGGCGCGGCCTAGCGCTGCGCGTCGATCGCCTCAGTCAGCGCAAAGATCCGTCCGGCCTGCCGCCACTTCTCGCCCGGCGCACTATCGGGCAGCGGTTTCTGGAATCGCCACATCAACTGCTCCCACGCCTGGATACGCGGGTCCGCCGCATCACGCGCCGCCTTCGCGGCCGGATCGTAGTGCTCGCTCACGTCCATCAGCATCACCAGCCGGTCGCCGCTGCGAAAGATCTCCAGTTCCTGGATGCCGGCCTGCTGCAGCGAGGCCACCACTTCCGGCCATACCTCGGTGGGTTGATGCCAGCGCTCGTACTCGGCGATCAAGTCCGCATCGTCGTGCAGGTCCAACACATAGCAAAGACGCGGCATGCTCAGGCTCCCGCAATAACGGGCGCTGCACGGCGTGCACGCAACGCGAACAACAAAATCACTGCGAAGCACGCACCCGGCACCACCATCGCCCAGTGGATACCGGCCATGTCGGAGACCGCACCCATCACCGCAGTGAGCAGTGCGCCACCGATGATCGACATCACCAGCAACGACGAGCCCAACTTGCGGGCATCGTCGTGCATGCCATCCAGGCCCAGCGCAAAGATGGTCGGGAACATCACCGACATGAACACGCTGGCGGCCACCAGCGCGTACAACCCGGTCCAGCCAGGCAACGCGATGGCGACGGCGCACAACACCAGGTTGATCGTGGCAAAACTGGCCAGTAATTTTGCCGGCGCCAGATACCGTAGCAAGGCGGTGCCGACAAAACGGCCGGCCATGAACAGCACCAGCGAGATGGTCAGATAGGTAGCAGCGGTTTTTTCCGGCGTACCCGGCACCGCATCCTGCAGGTAGCGGATCAGGTAACTCCAGATGCCGACCTGCGCGCCCACGTAGAAGAACTGCGCCACCACCGAGAACATGAAGCGCCGGTTGCGTAGCAGCTCGCCGAAGCGTGCGCGCTTGGGCGCCACGCCGTTGTCGCTCTCCGGCGCGCCGGTGGGAAAGCGCACCAGCGCGATCAGGATCGCCCACAGCACCACCACCGCGCCGATGATCAGGTACGGCATCTGCACGGCAGACGATTCGGTCGCGAAAAACGCATCGCGCGCAGCCGGCGCCATTGCCGCCAGCTCGGCCGGGGTGTGCTCCACGCCGGAGAAGATGAAATGCTGGCCCACCAGCACGCCGGTGATCGAACCCAGCGGATTGAAGGCCTGCGCAAGGTTCAGGCGCCGCGCCGCGCCATCAGCCGGGCCAAGCACCGTGACCAGTGGATTGGCCGTGGTTTCCAGGAACGCCAGGCCGCTGGCGATGACGAACAAAGCAAGCAAGAACAGCCAGTAGGTGTGCACCTGCGCGGCCGGATAGAACAGGAACGCCCCGCATGCGTACAGCAGCAAGCCGAGCACCACCGCAGCCTTGTAGCTGTAGCGGCGCATGAACATCGCCGCCGGCATCGCAAACACGAAATAGCCCATGTAGAAGGCGCTCTGCACCAGCCCGGCCTGCAGGTCGGTCAGCTCGAAGGCCTTCTTGAATTGCTTGATCAGGATGTCGTTGAGGTTGTTGGCCATGCCCCACAAAAAGAACAGGCTGACGATCAACACCAGGGGCACCAGGGCGGTACGCGCCAGGTTGCCGCGCGGTGACGCGGCAATGTCACTGTGATGCATGCGACCGTTCCCCTCCCAAGGCTGTGGCGCTTGCGTTGCAATCGAGCGAGCGTACTGCGCGCGCCCACGCCATGCAAATATAAAATCTTTGTTTATATTTGCACGCACAGTCTCCCGCTGACCCCTGCCCGCGTTGCCTGTACCCTGGCGCGCCGCACCTTGCCTGGAACCCGCAAACGGATGAGCACCGAACCCGCCAAGTACCGCGCGCCGGCCCTGGACAAGGGACTGGATATCCTGGAGCTGCTCGCCCGCCAGGCGCAGCCGATGAGCATGGGCGCGATCTCACAGGGCATCGGCCGCTCGCGCGGCGAGATCTTCCGCATGCTGCAGGTGCTGGAGGAACGCGGCTACCTCACCCGCGACGGCGAGGGCGACTACGTGCTGACCAATCGCCTGTTCATGCTCGGCATGCAACAGCCGCACGTGCAGAGCATCAGCGAGGCCGCGTTGCCGGTGATGCGGCGCCTGTCCGATGCGATCTACCAGCCTTGCCACCTGGCGGCGCCGTCCGGCGACCAGATCGTGGTGATCGCGCAGATGGACGTGCCCAGCGACCTGGGCCTGGTGGTGCGCCCGGGCCACCGCCGCCCATTGACCCATTCCAGTTCCGGGTTGGTGCTGTTCGCCTTCCAGCAGCCGGAGGTGCAGGCGCGCTGGCTGGACATGCTGGACGCCAGCGAGGTGCCGTTCGAGCGTGCGCCGTTCCTGGCCGCCGCAGCGCAGGCACGCAACGATGGCTACGCCATGCAACCCAGCGAGGCGGTGGTGGGCGTAGTCGATCTGACTGCGCCGATCCTGCAACGCGGCAGTGCGACCTACACGCTCACGGTGCCGTTCATCGCGCGCCGCCCGGAACTGGTCGGCCCGCACGCGGCGCTGCAGGCCTTGTGTGCGGCGACGGCGGAAATCTCCGCAGCGTTGCCGTAGCCGCAGTCCGCGCTGGGAGCTTGAGTCGGTGCCGGTGTTGCACGCCTCCGGCGGCTGACTCCCGGTGTCTGGCTTGCCTTTTTACGTACAGCACTGCGTGATCTTTCCGCAGGCTGCGATGCCGATCTCACCATCGCACTCGACGCCGCGGCTTCGCATGCAGCCCTTCCACGTCGCAAGCCGCGCAAATCGAAGCGCTCTACAGAGCGCCGCATCGGTGCTGCTCGCTGCATCCCTGCATCGACCGCTTGAAAGGCAGCACCAAGCAGGCGCTGGGTCATGCACGCGAGTCCAAGCATAAAGTTCCATATCGCACTGCTGACAGCACTCCACATCTACGGCTTCTCCCGCGCTTTTTACTGCTTGCTTCACTGGCATAGCGACGGTTCGTCACCCAGCCAAGGCTATCGGACGCCGCAGCGGTCCGTTGCCTGCACATGCTTCTCTGGCTTTGACGCCTCAAAACACTGAAGAACCGCATCAGCCCCGGCCGCAATAGCAATGGCTATAAAGATCAGACCGACCTTCGCGTGCGGGCAAAATGCCCGAAAGCGGGTTTTGCGTTGTTACACTGCGCGCCCCTTGGGGAGTAGCCTGCTTTCGTCCATCGAAAGCGCCTGCATCAACATACTCGGCCGTTGCGCCGTGGTGCAGGCAACCAATCGTGGTTTGGCGAGACCAGCGGCATGCGCGTACGACGACGGTTGGCGCGGGCGCATGCCGTTGTGACCGTGCCCAGCCCGAGAGTGTCGATGTCTCCTTTTTCCATTGTGTTGATCGGTTTTGCGATGTCCACCGATGCGTTTGCCGCAGCGATCGGCAAGGGCGCGGCGATGCGCAAACCGCAGTGGCGCGATGCGCTGCGCGCCGGCCTGATCTTTGGGTGCATCGAAGCGATCACACCCGTGATCGGCTGGTTGCTTGGCCGGGCGGCCTCCAGCCATCTGCAGGCGTTCGATCACTGGATTGCGTTCGGCCTGTTGGGCGCACTGGGCGTGCATATGATCGTGGCCGGCATGCGTGCCGATCCTGACGACGATAACGATCAGAGCGATGCACCCAAGAAAAACGGCCTGCTTGCACTGGCCGCCACCGGCTTTGCCACCAGCATCGATGCAATGGCCGTGGGCGTCAGCCTGGCATTTTTGGATGTGCACATCGGCGTGGTGGCAGTGGTGGTCGGGCTGTGCACCTTCAGCATGGTCACCGCCGGCATCATGCTGGGTCGCGCGCTGGGCGCGTTGATCGGCAAACGCGCCGAGATCCTCGGCGGCGTGATCCTGGTGATCGTCGGCAGTGTGATCCTGTACGAACACCTCAGCGCCGCGGCGTAAGCGCCCTGTTCAACGACACGCTTTCGACTGTTGTCTGTAGGAGCGCGCATGAGCGCGACGAGGCGTTACCGGCATGCCCGCCGCGCGCAGGCACGCTGCTGCCATCCGATCATGTGGCTGACACGACGTAGCGAGCGATCATCAAGAGTGCGAGCGGCGCGCTCAGAACCGGTATACGCGTGGTCCCTATCGGCTCCGAGCACCGACCACGCCCGCCTGGCGGCCGCGCAATCGTGTAGTTAGCCGCTCTGGGGCCCGTCAGCGCTTTTTCGCGTCGTGATACGCGCTGAGAAACGCACGCAACGACGCCGGTTTCACCGGCTTGGTCAGCAGGCGGTAGCCACGTTCGCGTGCGAGTTGCTTGAGTTCGTCGCGACCATCGGCGGTCAGCAAGGCGCCGGCAATCGGGGTCGATGCGGCGGCCTGCAATGCATCCAGCGTGTCCAGACCATCGAGCCGGTCGTGCAGGTGATAGTCCACCAGCATCACATCCGGTTGCTCGCGCGCGCATTCCAGCGCCTGATCCACGGTGCTGGCGGTGATCACCTCCACCTGCCAGCGACCGAGCAGCGCGCGCATGCCATCGAGGATTTCGCGGTCGTTGTCCACGCACAGCACGCGCAGGCCGGCCAGCGATTCGCCATTGGGTCGCGCGCGCGCGGCCGGCACCGGCAACAACGGCGCTGCCGGCACCGGCGCCACGCGCGGTAACAGGATCGAGAACATGCTGCCGCGGCCGACCTGGCTGCGCGCACTCAGATCGTGATCGAGCAGGCGCGAGATGCGTTGGCAGATCGACAAGCCCAGGCCCAGGCCCTGCTCGCCCCAATCGAACGGCTGCTGATAGCGGCGGAACTCTTCGAAGATCTGCCGCATGTGATGCTCGGGGATGCCTGGCCCGGTGTCCCACACTTGCAACTCCACCAACGCGCCGCGCCCACGCATGCCCAGCACGATGCGGCCCTGCCGCGTGTAGCGCAGCGCATTGGCCAGGAAGTTCTGCATCACCCGCCGCAGCAGACGGCGGTCGCTGCGCACCCAGATCGGCCGGCTATGCACCTGCAAACGCAGCCCGCGGCTGGACGCCACTGGCGCGTACTGCGCGGCCAGCTCGTGCATCAACGCGCTGGCATCGAAATCCTCCACCGTCGGCCGCAGCCCGCCGGCATCCAGGCGCGAGACGTCGAGCAGGCCGTCGAGCAATTCCTCGGCCGCACGCAGCGACGCATCTACACGTTCGGCCAGATGGCGCTGTTCTTCGTTATTTTGATGGCTCTCGCGCAAGGCCGAGGCGAACAGCCGCGCGGCATTGAGCGGCTGCAACACGTCGTGGCTGATGGCGGCCAGAAAACGCGTCTTGGACTGCTGCGCCAGCTCGGCTTCGCGCGAGCGGTCGGCGACGCGTTGCTCCAGGTTTTCGTTGGCGTCCAGCAGCGCGCGTTCGGCGCGCTTGTAGTCGGTGATGTCGTTGTAGCTGGTGACGTAGCCGCCGCCGGGCAGCGCCTGGCCGCGCATTTCGATCACCTTGCCGTCGCTGCGGGTGCGCTCGAACACATGCGGCGAACCGGCGCGCATGTGGCGGATGCGGCGATCGATCTGGTCTTCGATATCGCCCTCGCCCAGCTCGCCGCGCTCGGCGTTGTAGCGGATCAGGTCGGCCACCGGGCGACCGACGTACAACATGCCGTCCGGATAACCGAACAGCTGCTGGTAGCGCCGATTCCACGCGGTCAGGCGCATCTCCGGGTCGACCACGCTGACCGCGGCGCTGATGTTTTCCAACGTGGTGGACAGGATCTCGCGATTGAAGCGCAATTCCTGGCCGGCTTCGTCCAGCACCGCTACCACTTCGCCCAGCTCCATGCCCGAGCCACGCAACAGGCTGGTCAACACCAGCCGCGCCGACGCCGCGCCGATGGAGGCCGCCAGCAGGCGCTCGGTGAACTGTACCCAGGCGCGATCGGCCACCACCGTCGGTTGCAGCTCGCGTTCCAGCAGCACTGCCTGGTCGACAAAGGCGCGGTGCGCATGCCGTTCGCCCACCACGCGCTCGGCCAACGCCTGCAGGTCGGCCACGCGCACATGGCCAGGCCAGTCGCCGGCCACCGCCGGACGCTGCGCATACGGGTCCAGGAATGGCGCGGCGCGCAACCGCTCGTCCACACCCGGGCGCCAGCGTGCCGACACCAGCATCATCGCGCCGACATTGATCAGCAGCGACCAGAAGGTGCCGTGCGCCAGCGGGTCCCAGCCACGCATGCCGAACAACTGCTGCGGCTGAAGCCATTCGATGCCGAACGGACCCTCCACCAACCAGTCCGGCTGCAGCCAGCCCGCACGCGTGGCGGCCGGCAGCAGCAGCGTATAGATCCAGGTCATGAAGCCGAGCACCATGCCGGTTTCCACGCCCTTGCGGCTGGCACCACGCCAATACAACCCGCCGATCACGCCCGGCGCAAATTGCGCCACCGCCGCAAACGCCATCAATCCGTAGGCCGCCAGCGTGGTGTCGTCGGCCACGCTGCGGTGATAGCCATAGGCCACCAGCGCCAGCAGCAGGATCGCCACGCGGCGGATCCACAGCACGCGCGAGGCCACCGCTGCACGTGCGTCGGCGCTGCCGCGGCGGCGTAGCAGCACCGGCATCACCAGGTCGTTGCTGACCATGGTGGCCAGGGCGATGCTGGCGACGATCACCATGCCGGTGGCCGCCGAAAACCCACCCACATACGCCACCAGCGCCAGCACCGTGTTGCCCTGGCTTAGCGGCAGCGCCAGCACCACCGCATCATCCACCACCGCACTGCCCTTGCCGAACAGCGCGATGCCAGCCGAGGCGATCGGCACCACCATCGCCGAGATGATCACCAGGTACGCACCGAACAACCAACGCGCGCGGCGGATGTCGCCCACATCGCTGCATTCGACCACCGCCACATGGAACTGCCGGGGCAGGCAGATCACCGCCAGAAAACTCAGCAAGGTCTGCGAGATAAAGCCGACCGACGGGGTGTGCTCGAACAATGTGCGCGCCGAATCGGCAATGTGCAGCTGGTGATCGCTTAGCCACAACCACGCAAACAGCCCCACCGCCACGATGGCGATCAGCTTGATCACCGACTCCAGCGCGATGGCCAGCATCATGCCATGGTGATGCTCGGTGGCATCCACCTGACGGGTGCCGAACAAGGTGGCGAACAACGCCATCAACAGCGCCACATACAACGCCGGATCAGCAAAGATGCCGCGCCCGGCGCTGCTATGCCCGGTCAGTACCTCCAGGCTCATCGCCACCGCTTTGTACTGCAGCGCCAGATACGGGACGATGCCCACCAACGCGATCACCGCCACCAATGCGGCCAGCCGCCGCGAGCGGCCGTAGCGCGAGGAAATGAAATCGGCGATGGAGACAGTGTTTTCGGCGCGTGCGATCAGCGCCAGCCGCTCGATGATGCGCCAGCCGAACAGCAGCAACAGCAGCGGGCCCAGATAGATCGGCAGATAACCGATGCCGTTGCGCACCGCCGAGCCCACCGCGCCGTAGAACGTCCACGACGAGCAGTACACCGCCAACGCCAGGCTGTAGACCGCCGGCCGCAGCCATGGCCGCTCCGGATACATCGGCCGGCGGTCACCCCACCACGCCACGCCGAACAGCAGCGCGGCATAGCCGACGGAGACCAGCAACAGGATCCAGCTTGATACCAAGGGGCGTTCCCAGGCGGCGCGATGCGAGCCTGGGAGTTTACGCAGTGGGAGTTGCGAGTGGGGATCGCAACAGCGGAACACCTCGGATTGGCGGGGCGCTCAGCCATCTTATGCGTCGTCCCTGGAGCGGCCAACAAGCCGCCTTCAGGCCGATCCATTGCCGAGCGGCTGGCCCGCGGCTTGGCTGCAGGGCTCTTGCCCGCCCACCATCGCAGGACATGCCGCAAGTCCGTCCTTGTAGGCTCTTACGCGGCATGCATGCTGCGTAAGGTCGCGCGACGGTCGGCAGGCAAGGACCAGTCACGATGGTTGGTGTGCAAATTTTTCAGCAGAGCAACCATCAACGCTCTGGTGCGATGTCCTCGTTCTTCAATAAAAGAACCAGCCAACTGTCTGGCGCGGTGCCCTCACCGCTTGTGGGACCGTTGGCGGCATGGATGCCGCCATCGAGCCCCATGGACGGGTTAACGGCGTTTCCCGCGAGCGGTGAGAGCGCCGCGCGTTCGACGCCGTAAGTTTTCTGCAGGGCCCTTGCCCGCCGACCATTGCAGGACACGCCGCAAGTACGTCCGTGTAGGCTCTTACGCGGCATCCATGCCGCGTAAGGTCCCGCAATGGTCGGCGGGCAAGGACCAGTCACGATGGTCGGTGTGCAAATTTTCAGCAGAGCAACCATCAACGCTCTGGTGCGGTGTCCTCGTTCTTCAATAAAAGAACCAGCCAACTGTCTGGCGCGGTGCCCTCACCGCTTGTGGGACCGTTGGCGGCATGGATGCCGCCATCGAGCCCCCATGGACGGGTTAACGGCGTGTCCCGCGAGCGGTGAGGGCGCCGCGCGTTCGACCAGCTGAGCTTTTGAGTGCATCCAGGAAGATGCAGCGAATAGAGCCACTGCACTGCCCAGGCGGGCCCTCGCTACCTTTTGTTAGCCGCTTCTAGCCGGGGCAAACTCACCTGCACGTGATACGTCCGCCCAGCGACGACGCCGTGCACCCGCTGGTCGGTGCAGACCTCGCCATCCACCAGCACCTCTATCGCCGTGCGACCCGCTTCGCGCGTCAGCACGACATCGAACTGCGCACCACGAAACTGGCGCGTCACCTGCGCGTGCGGCCAGTGCGAAGGCAACTGCGGGCGGATCGCCAACGCATCGCCCTCGCCGACCAGGCCGAACAACCCTTCCAGCACGCAGCGATACACCCACGCCACCGTGCCGGTGTTGAACAACTGGCTGGACCGCCCGGCGGTACGCGGATACTGGTGCCAGGCACCGCGGTAGTAATTGGGCAGCGACACCGGCAGATGACCGCGTTGCAACACATCCTCGCGGGTCGGCCCTGGCAGCAGTGCACGCAGAATTTCCCAGGCGCGGTCGGCCTCGCCAATCTGGTACAGGCTGTACAGATAGAACGCCACCGCGTGGTTGTAGACCGCGCCGTTTTCCGCAGCGCCCGGCCACTTCTGAGTGAGGCGACCGACGTCGTCGCGCATGCGGGTGTAGGCCGGGGCCAGCATCACCGGGCCATACGGCGTGTGCAGTTGCTCGCGCACCGCCTCCAGCAGCGCAGCGCGTTGCGCCGCGTTGGCGGTTCCGGCCAACAGCGCAAAGCTTTGCGGATTGAGATAGATGCGGCCCTCCACATCGTCGGCGATGCCGAAGCGCACGCCATCGTCGGTGATGCCACGCGCGTACCAATTGCCATCCCACAGTTCGCGGTTGGCATCGGCGTTGACCGTGCCCACCGCCTGCCCGAAGGTCTCGGCCTGCGCCGTGCGCCCATGTGCGACGCAGATGTCCGACCACAGCCGCAGCGCGTAGGCAGTGGCCACGGTGAGCCAGCCGGACACGCCCTTGCCGCGCCAGCCGACCATGTTCATCGGGTCGTTCCAGTCGCCCTGGGCGATGAAACTCAGGCCACGCGCGTCGCGTGCGTCCAGCAGCCATTGCATGGCCGCATCCAGTCGCTCGGCCACACTCAGGCGCTGCCCGTCATGGGTTTGCACGATCGCGTCCAGGATGCTGGCATCGCCGGTCTCAGCCAGGTACGCGCTCAGGAAGATCGGCAGCCACACGCAGTGATCGGTGTGCGGTACCTGGTTGATGTACTTCAGCTCGGCGCCTTCCACCAGCAGGATGCCGTCCGGCATCGCGCCGCTGGGCTCCTGCTGCGACAAGGCATGCAGCAGCGCCGCACGCGCAGTGGCCGGCTGCAGATAAGCCATGCCCATATGGTCCTGCAGATAGTTGCGCGTCTGCGGATCGGTGGTCAGACGATTGACGTCGCCGTGATAGAACACCTGCCGCGGCAACCAATGGTTGACCAGGTTGTCCAGCGCCGCATCGGGCGTTGCGATCTGTACGCAGCCACGGCCGGCCTGCAGATACTGCGCGTACGCGCGTGCCGCCTCGGCAAAGCCTTCCTGCGAGAGATAGCGTGCGCGCAGCGCGGCGATTTCTGCATCGTCCTTGGCCGGCCCGAATGCGAAGCGGTACACGCTGGCCGTCTCGGCTTCCAGATGCAGACGATATTGCAACGCGGCGGCCGGCGTTTCGTAATGCGCCTCGCTGTTGCCCAGCTGCTCGGCCTGGATGGCAGAAGGCGCATGCAGCCCGCCCTCGCCTTCGAATGCCAGTTGTTGCGCCTCCCACGCTACCGGCGGTTGCTCATGCAGCAGGAAGGTGCAGTCCTTGAAGTCGCGCTGACGAAAGTAATCGTCCACCTTCTGATAGGGCGCCACGCTGCGGCAGACGATGCCGCCCAGTGCCGGCTCGTAGCCGCCGGATTGATGCATCCACGACATGTAGCCGACCGGGAAGTACACATACAGGCTCAATCGCCGCGCACGCGCGGAGGCGTTGTGCACGCGACATTCCCACAGCTCCACCGCATCGTCGGTAGGCAGGGCCACGCATAGTTCCACCACGATGTCGTCATGCTGCACGCGCCAACGCACATCGTGCTTGCCGGCGGAGAATTCAAAGGCCTGCGGCTGCGCGCGCACCGGCTCGTACGGCACCGAGTACAGCGCACCGCTGTCTTCATCCTTCAGATAGAAGAACCGCCCGGGGTGGTGCGCGTAGTACGGCTGTTCCGGCATCATGAAATTGCGCGCTTCCAGCACCGGCGCATGCGCGTACTTGGATGGCTCCGGCTGCATGAACTGGCCGGTGGCGTAGCCACGGCAGGTCAGCTGCAACATCATGCGGCGGTTCCACAAAAAACCGCCGGCGTTGGGCATGGCGGTCGGGCTGTAGAGCGCGTAACGCGTGCCATCGGCGCTGGGCGCCATCAAGGTGGACAGTGGGTCGGACGCGGCAGTGGGCGTTGCAGACACGGTCAGGGGTGCTCCGGTTCGTTGCGCTTGCGCGCGGCCAGTTCGTGCTGGATCCGGCTCAGCAAGCCATCGTCCAGCGGATAAAAACGCATGGTCCAGGCAGCCAGCAGCGCGACCGCCCCAGGGATCACCGTCAGCAACAGCACGATGCCGGTCAACGACCCGCTGGACTGCGCACTGTTGGCGACATAGCCCATCCCGGCCAGCACCCAGGCGATGCCGGCCGAGGCCAGCGCGCCGCCGAGCTTTTGCGAAAACGTCGCCGCCGCGAATGTCATCGCGGTCGCGCGCCGGCCGGTGCGCCATTCGGTGTAGTCGGCGCTATCGGCGTACATCGAAAACGCCAGCGGCGACTTCGGCCCCAGGGCCAGGCCGATCAGCATGTTCAACCCGAAGATCGCCCAGACCGCATCGGCAGGCACGAAGAACATCGCACAGCTCAGCAGGCCGACAAGCACCATCAGCCCGCACATCAGCCGGCGCTTGTCCCAATGCCGGGTCAGCAGCGGCGTGATTGCCGCGCCAACGCCCAACGCCACCGAATAGCAGCCTAAGAACAAGCCGACCAGATCCGGGCGTTGCACGTAATACTTGAGGTAGTACACACCTGCACCGCCGCGCATGGTGATGGTGATCATGATGATCAACGACAGCGCGAACAGCACGCACCACGGCTTGTTCTGCAGCAGATCGGCGATGTCGCGGCGGACCGGCGTGCGCTGTTGCGGCGGCGGCTGCACGCGCTCGCGCGTGGTCAATGCCACGCTGACGAACAGCGCCACCGCAATGGCGCCATACAGCATCATCGTGCGCTGCCATCCCAGCGCATCGTTGCCGCCGCCGAACCAGCGCACCAGATCCATCGTGAAGTAATTGACCAAGGTGGTGCCTGCAAACGCACCGATGAAACGCAGACTGATCAGGCCGGTGCGCTGCTTGCTGTCGGCGGTGATCACGCCCGACAAGGCCGAGTACGGGATGCTCACCACCGTGTAGGCCAGCATCATCACCAGAAACGTCACCGTGGCCCACAGCATGCGTCCGTTCTGGTCCAGATCCGGCGTGGTGTAGGCGAGCACGCCGGTCAGCGCCATCGGTACCGCACCCCATAACAGATACGGGCGGAACTTGCCCCAGCGGCTGCGGGTGCGGTCGGCGATGGCGCCCATGGCCGGGTCGGCGATCGCATCGGCGATCTTGGTCAGCAGGATCATCGTGCCCACCGCTGCGGCCGGCAGATGCATGGTGTCGGTATAGAAGATCAGCAGAAACGCCGAGATGTTGGCCCAATACAGATTCAGGCCCAGATCACCGGCGCCGTAGCCCAGCTTTTCGCGCCAGCGCAGGCGCGCCGATGCAGGAGACGGTGCGGGTGTTGACGTCATCGACAGACCTTCGGATGCGTTGTACCCGGCCGGGCACGCCGTTACGCTGGGTGCCCGCTGACCTGGCAAGGAGCGCCGACGCTACACCACGCATCGGCTGCCGCCAACGTCAAATCGGCTCAAATGCCGAATCGATCCGGAGATATAACCTGACGTGATGGACACCGCCGTACCTGCCACGCCCGCGTCCGCTTCGCCCTTGGTCATCGTTGTGATGGGTGTTTCGGGCAGCGGCAAGACCACCATCGCGCAGGCGCTCGCCGCGCATTACCGCTTCCGTTTTCTGGATGCCGACGACTACCACAGCGTGGCTGCGCGCGCGCAGATGGCGGCCGGCCAACCGCTGACCGATGCCATGCGTCTGCCATGGGTGGAACTGCTGGCCGCCACCTTGCGCGACTGCGTGCATGCCGGCGAATCGGTGGTGCTGGCGTTCTCAGGATTGCGCGGCACGCACCGCCAATTGCTGCGCGGCAGCGGCGTGCCGATGCGCTTCGTGTTCCTGCATGCGGCACCGCATGTGATTGCCGCACGCCTGAGCGCACGCGCCGGCCACTTCATGCCGCCCAGCCTGCTCGACAGCCAGCTGCAGACGCTGGAACTGCCGTTGGACGAGGCCGACGTCGTGTCGGTCGATGTGGATGCCACGGTGCCTGAGGTGGTGCGGGATGCGATCGCGCAGCTGGAGTTGATCGCTCCCGCAGCAGTGCATGCAGATGCGCATGCGCCTCAACGCGCGTGACGCGCCGAATTCACCGCTGGTAGCGCCCACCGCTGCGCAGGCACTGGATGCTTCCTTCTCCTACCGGGAGAAGGTGGCGCGAAGCGCCGGATGAAGGTCCTGGGAGCCTTGCGCGGGGATACATCAGGGCTTGGCCTCATACCCTCACCGCAACTCCTCTCCCGCGGGGGAGGGAGCGGTGTCATCGTCCCACTGATTGGGTGGCCGCCCACCGAGACTCCGTGACGCGCTGCCTGTGGCGCCGGCAGCGCCTTATCCAACTACGATCAGCCGCACAAGGTGGCGCAAGATTTCCTGGTTACTTTTTGCAAACCAATGATTTGCGTCAGGATTAGGCCCCGTTGCACTGAATCATTTTTTCTATCGCAGTGACGCGTAATAGTGATGAATCATCACTATTTGTGCGATCAGCGCACATATTGAACGCAAATTTTTCAAGCTGGTGCCACCAGATGCAAACGGTCCCAACCGTTGCATGAACACAGGGGTGTGCGTGTGTTGCGTGGACACCGCAATCGGCGATCTGCACCACGCAGATCCGGGGGGATCCAGCGCTTCCTTCCACCAATGGACATGCCGTGATGACCAACTCCAATCGCCGCTTGCGGTTACGCAGTTTGACGCTCATTCCCTGCCTGCTTGCCAGCGCAGTGGCTTTCGCCCAGTCCGGCTCCGCTACCGCACAACAGTCGGTTTCATCCCTGGATGCCCAGGCATTCGCGCGCTCCGGCCAGGTGTGGAGCGCCTTCGGCAGCAACCTCCCGTTCGCGAGCCCTACCACCTGGCCCACCGCCGGTGGCGGTTACTTCAATTCTCGCTTCGCGCCGGGTGAGTGGAAGATCAACCGCACCACCGTCAAAGGCCTCAAGCCGGCCTGGACCCTGACCACCACCGGCGACATCTCGGCCACGCCAAGCGTGGAAGGCGGCACCCTGTATGTGCCTGACTGGGGCGGCACCCTGTATAGCGTGGACACCCAGAGCGGCAAGCCGAACTGGCAAGCCAAGTTGTCCGACTACACCGGCAACGCGGCCTCGGTGACGCGCAACACCCCCGCCATCAGCGCCAAGAGCATCATCGTCGGCGACCAGGCTGCCGGCACCGTGTTGGCGATCGACAAGAAGACCGGCAAACTGCTGTGGAAGACCACCGCCGAAGCCAACCCGCAGGCGCGCATCACCTCCTCGCCGGTGATCTACGGCAACCGCATCTACGTCGGGATCTCTTCCGGCGACTGGGGTAATCTGGCGCCCAACCACACCTTCAGCTTCCGCGGCAGCGTCGTGGCGCTGGATCTGAACACCGGCAAGAAGCTGTGGCAGTTTTACAACGTGCCCGAGGGCTACACCGGCGCCTCGGTGTGGGGCCAGGTGGCGATCGACCCGATCAGCCGCCGCCTGTATTTCGGCACCGGCAACAACTACAACATTCCGCAAAGCGTCGGTAACTGCGTCTCCAATGCGCGTTCGTACCGCGGTAGCGAGCTCACCGTGCAGGACGAACTGAATTGCATGGCGCCGGATAACTACGTCGACTCGGTGGTGTCGTTGAACATGGACACCGGCAAGCTGGTGTGGGCCGATCGCGCACAGGGCTACGACGCATGGAACCTGTCGTGCATCGTGGCGCCCACCAACGGCCTGTGCCCCAATACGCAGGCGACCAACCTGACCGGGCCTGATTACGACTTCGGCGGTGCCGGCGTCCAGCTGTTCACTGTATGGCGTAACGGCAAGCCGCAGCAGTTGGTTGGCGCAGGGCAGAAGAGCGGCATCTACTGGGCGTTCGATGCCAAGACCGGCGCCAAGGTGTGGTCCACCCAGGTCGGTCCCGGCGGCACCACCGGCGGCGTCGAATGGGGCACCGCGTTCGACCCGTACAAATCGCAGGTCTATGTGGCCATCAACAATAGCTCCAACGCCACTTACACCCTGGGACCGGACAACACCGTCAGCCATAACGGCGGCTCGTGGGCAGCGCTGGATGCGGCTACCGGCAAGATCAAGTGGCAGGTCAAGGTGCCCGGCATCAACCGCGTGAATCCGACCGTGCCGGCCGGCGGCCAGGGCTCGCTGACGGTGTCGCCGAACCTGCTGTATGCCGGTTCGATGGCCGGCAACATGGTCGCCCTCGACACCGACACCGGCGCCACGCTGTGGAACTATGACGCCACCGGCTCGGTCATCAGCTCGCCGGCAGTGGTCGATGGTGCCTTGTACTGGGGCGCCGGCTATGGCCGCTTCAACTTCGGCACCGCTGCGACCAGCAATCAGTTGATCAAGTTCGTGCCGGACAGCGGCGCGGCCAAGTAATCGGCCAGCACAAGCGCTGCGTTGAGTGATGCGCAGTGACAGCAGAACGACGGCGCCACCTTCGGGTGGCGCCGTTGTGTGCGGACGCAACGTGTGTCTGTGCTGGCCGCGACACCGACGCAGCTGCCGGAACGTGCGGCCGCAGCATGATCGCTACAAGCGCGTGACCTGACACAACCGGATCTGCCCCGCTTCCAGCCCATGCGCCTCGGCCGCGCGACGCCGCAACGCGCACACCAGTCCGGCGGCATCCAGCTCGCCATCGGCGGGCACCTCCACGCTGTGGGCGAGTTGCCCCCACAACACCGGCCGACCATCGCAATAGCCTTCGTAGTCGGCGAAATAATGCAGCTGGCGCGGCTCAGGTACCGACGTGGACATCGCCCTGAATCTCCGTACAGCCCAGATGTTCCAACGCGATCTCCAGCCCGAGCAGGTAGCTCTGCGCGCAATAACCGCGCACCGTCGCCACGCACTCGCCCAAGCCGGCGGGCAGGCAGCGCTCCGGCCGGTCGGCACTATCGTCGTGCGTTTCTACATAGGGATAGCGCAACGACGCCAGCACCCGGTGCAGCCGCACGCTGTCCACGCAGCTGCCCGGATCGATCAGCGCAATTTCCATCCGCGCCTGCCCGGCCACGCGCAAGGCATCCAGCAATTCCTGCTCCGACCCGCAGGCCCGCAGCGCCACCGTCTTGCCTGCATCGCCGGCGCATTGCACCAGCTGGCGGATCACCGCCCTCGGCAACGGCTGCGGCCCACGCACCAGCGGCGATGATGCTTCCGGCCCACGTACGATCATGATCGACATGCTGGCGGCCTCAGGCAGCCACGCGCAACGGCGCGTGCAACGACGGCAGGCAACGCGCCGCGATCCCCAGCGACATCGCATACGCACGCGACGCATCGTGCGGGGCAATCACCACCGCCAACGGCGCATGCTGCGGATGCAGCCACGGCTCCAGCTCCTGCGCCGAATCGGTATGTAGCTCGATATACGGCGTGGGCAATGCATCCACCGCAGCACGTAACGCGCGGGCGCAGCTGCGCTCGAACAACGGCAGATCGCCCGAATCCAGCAACACCAGCTCCACCTCGGCGTCGCTAGCTGCCGCATGCAACTCGGCGATCAAGCAATCCACATCGGCACACGCCAGCGTGCGCAACGCACGGCCAGCACACTCGGGCAACTGCATCGGCACCAACGGCGCCGGATCGGCCTGAGGACCTCGCAAAATCAGGATACACATCGTGTTTGGCTCAACGCACTGCTGTGCGGGAGTGCCAAGGTAGCCCTGGCTGGCATAAAGGCACTATTCGCGCGCTACTGGGCGGGCATAAAGAGTGCGTAATGGCTGTCCGTCACAGCTCGACACGTCATCGATGGCGATGTTCAGCGCACATGAGGCTGAAAAGCTTTTATGGCGTGAAACCCTGATCATGCAAAGTTCGCACCTAACGCCTACGCATTTTCGCATAGGCGATTGCCGGCCCCACCAGCAGCAATAACTCCGAGAAGAAAACCAGCTTTGCTGCTTTGGCCAATGCCGAGTCCACTCCAGATCGCGGAAGCATCAGAAAGAACACCGGAAAAAAAGATGATGTAACCGACCTTAAAGACGAGAAACCTTCTAGCCATCTTCTTTTCGCAGCCGCCGTGCCGTGCTCGCTCGCCTGAAATACCTGAAAATCAATGTGCAATGCGACTTAAAGGTCAGACAGAAGCCTGTCCGAATGGAGCCTTCTCACAATCACTCGGAAGCTCCATGCCGATGCAAGCAGCGTAGCCTTGGATCCACGCAATGAGGCCCACCAGCTACAAGCGGCAGATGCCGCAGAGACGCAGAGAGACATAGTTTGCGCCGCCTAACTCCCTTACCCTACTTCTCCCGCCGCCAATTGATCGACCCCTTGGTCTCCACCGTGCTGGATTCGGCCTCCACGTCGAAGCCGCGGCTGAGGAGGTATTTGAGGGTCAGCACCGAGCCGCCGCCGATCATCGACACGCCATAGCCGACGTACAACTTGGGCGAGAGGTACTTGCCGAAGCCCACCACCGAGCCCAGCGTGCTGGATTGACTGACGCCGGCTTCGTCCAGGCCGAGTTTGGCGCCGATCTGCGAGGCGATCAGGCTGCTGCCGGCCGACAGTGCGGCCGAGGCGGCGCTGACCTGCTGGGTTTCGTCGCTGCTGGCAGTGGACAGGCCGCGGCCGAGCACCAGGTATGACAGCGCTTCGGATTGCGACATCGCCGGTTCCGACCACACATCGGCGCGTGGCGATTCGGCACGGCCGCTGACGTCGATACCGGCGGTGACATCGCCGATCTTGCGCTCGGCGCGCAGGCTCACGCGCGGGTCGGAGACGATGTTGTTGTTCCAGGTCAGCTGGCCGCGGCTGATGGTCAGGTCCTGGCCGTAGGCCTTGTAGCGGCCGCGCACATCCAGCCCGCCATTGGCGGTCATTTCGCGCCCCGGGCGCGCGCGGATCTGCATCTGCCCGCTCAGCCCGCCCTTCAGGCCGAAGCCGCTCATGTTGACCTTGTCGCCCAGCACGATGGCCAGATCCATATCCAAGAGCGAGGATGGCGCGGCTTCCGGGTCGACCGGGTCCAGCACCACCACGTCTTCGGACACGGAGGTGCCGCGATCCAGGCGTTCCAGATCGATATCGGCTTCGGGCACGGTGACCTTGCCGCGCAACTGCATGGTGTTGTCGGTGATGCCGAACTGCATGTCCGGATTGGCGATGACGCGCAACTCGCTGGTGTTGTAGGCCAGCACGTTCTGCCCGCGGATGTTGAGCAGCAGCGGCGTACTGGTGCCGAACCACGACAGCCCGCCATCGACGGTGAGCGTGCCCTCGCCCGACTTGGCCGCGGCGGTGATCTTGGCCGAGCCATCCGGCAGCGCGTCGAAGCGGCCCTTGCCCTCGCTCAGGGTCAGGCCCATCGACGGGTATTCGGCAGTGAAATCGCTCAAGGTGGCGTCGCCGCCCAGCAGTGGCTTGTCGCGGGTGCCGCGCAGGCTCACATGGCCTTCGACCAGGCCCTTGGGCCGCACCACATCGGCCACCACCAGCTCCAGCCAGTACAGCCGCGACATATTGAGATACAGCTCGCCGTTGAGCGGCGCATAGGCATCCCACCCGGTATTGAACTTGGCATCGACAAAGCCCGCGCCCTGGAAGCCGACACCGAGCTTGGCCTGGATCTGCTGCTGGGTGAAATCGGCCTGCACGCTGAACTGGTCGTAGCGCAACAACTCGCCGCGATTGGGATTGCCGGCCACCGCTGCATAGCGGGTTTCGCCCAGGCGGATGCCGCCTTCGGGGGAGGCAATGCGCAGGCTGCCTTCCCACGCGTTGCCGCGCGGCTTGAAGCTGCCGTCCAGCGACAGCTCGCCACGCAGATAGATCTGCCGGCCTTCCTGCTTGGGCAACCACGGCTGCACCAGCGACAGCGGCAAGGCGTCGCCATGCACCACCATGCCCTCGCGGGGCCAGTTGGCGCTGGCGCACAGCGCGCCGCCGGTGGCTGCGCCCAGGCAGGTGTCGGACAAGGTAAAGGCCGCGCCGTCGGTGTTGAACTGCGCAGGCTGCCGCAGTGCCCAGGCATCGCCCTTGGACGGTGTGATCCGCAACGTGGCGACCTGCCCCTGCCAGCGCTCGCCATTGCGTTTGACATCGCCCTGCAGCGCCACGCTGGCCATGCTGTTGGCGATGTCGGCGTCCAGACGCAGGGCTTCCACCGCGCCGCGTGCCTGCACCCGCACGCTGTCCAGCACCACGCCAGCGTCGATGGCGGTGCCCTGCAAGGCCAGCTGTCCATCGCTGCCGCGCCATGGCAGGCGGCCACGCAAGCTGATGCTCTGCGCGGTGTAGGTGTCCCAGCGCAGGCCATTGCCGGCGATGTCGGCGGTGATGTCGGGTGCGTCGCGCTTGCCGCTGACCTGCAACTGCCCACGCACGGTGCCTGTGGCGCCAGGCAGCACGTCGTCCAGCTGCAGCGGCTGCAGTTGCGCGGCGATGTCCAACTGGTCGCCGACCTTGCCCTTGGCAGTGACGCGGCTATTGCCCAGCGACAGCTGCAGTTCGCCCTCGCCCTGTTCGCCACGCAGGGCGAACTTGCCGTTGGCCGACAGCGCGCGCTGGCGCAGCTGGCCGGTCAGGGCCGGGATATCGGCGGTGGCTTCGAAGCCTGGCGAGACGCTGCCGGCCGGCGCCGGCAGCTGGCGGCCCTTGGAGGCGATCTTGCCGGACAGATTGCCGTTCCAGCCCGGCGCGAAATAGCCCGGGTCGAACTTGGCCAGCTGCGCGGTGACATCCCACTGCAACTCCGGTGCCCAGCCCACTTCGCCGGTGACATCCAGCGAGCCGCCCGGGGTCGTGGCCTGCACCTGCTTGAGCTGCGCGCGTTGGTCGTTGCCGCGGCTGTCGAACACCAGCGCGGCCTGCTGGCCGTCGCGCTCCACGGTGGCGCGGCCGATCGCCGCCCATGCCTTCAGATTGCCGGCAACGCCCAGGCGCGCATCGAGCAATTCCACCGGCACCGCCGGTGCATCGGGGGTGGCCGGGTCGGGCGTGGGAGTGAAACGCAGGCCATTGGCATTGACCGCAAAACGGAAGCTCGGATTCTGCGTATCGCGGAAATCGGCGGTGCCGCGCAACTGGGTGCGGCCTTCGAAGGTGTCGATCACCAACGGTTCGACCGTCAACACCTGCTCCTGCAGGCTGATGTGCGACGGCTGCAAGGTGGCGCTCAATTCGCCCTGTTTGACGCTGCCTTGCAGGTCTGCCTTGCCGCCCTTGCCGGACGCGCTCAGGTTCAACGCGATCGGGGTGGCCGGTGCGGCGTACTGCCCGTTGGCGGGCGGCATCAACAGTGAGGTATCCAGTGCCTCGGTGACGGCCCTGAACGCCCAGGTCGGGTCGTCGCGACCGGTGAAGACCAAGCTGGCCTGCAGCGGGGCCGGGGCGCGGCCGGCGATGGCCACTTCCATCTTGTCCAGGTCACCGCGCGCGACCAGGCCCAGGCTGGCCGGCGTGCGGCCGCGTGCGGCCGGCAGCACCGCGGTGGCGGTGAGATCGGCGTGGTAATCGTCGTTGGGGATGTAATCGCCATGCAGGCGGAAATCGCCCATGTCGGTATCGATCACCAGATCGCGCGTCCGCAGTTCGCCGGTCGCCACTTCCAGCCCGCCCTGCATCTTGCGCAGCACGATCATCGGTTGCTGCAAACGGGTGATGCGCAGATTCTGCACATCGATCTTGTCGGCCTGGATCGCCAGCGGCACGTTGATCTGCGGCAGCGATTCTGGCCAGCTGGGGAGCTTGAACGGTTCGTCGCTCTTGCCCAGATTCAATGTCGCGTTGCTGACCTGCACCGCGTCCAGTTGCAGCTTGCGACCGAGTAGCGGGCGCAGGTCCGGCTCCAGATACACGCGCTCGGCGGTGAAGTGGATGTCCTGATACTTGAAGTCGACATTGCGCAGTGTCAGCGGGCCGGCAACCGGGCCTTCGACGCTGCCATAGGTAAAACTGGCACCCACCGGCAGGCGCGCAACCACCTGCGCCAGCAACACGTCGCGCCCGGCCACGGTCTGCAGCAACCAATAGATCGCAATCAAGGCCAGCAGCACCAGCCCGAGCACGGTCAAGCCAGAGCCCACCCAGAACCGGCGCCGCCGGTAGAAACGCGCGCGGCGCGGTGCGGAGGGCGGCGTGGGTGTGCTCACAGGTTGGCCCCGATATCGATGTACAGCTGGAACTGCGAGTCCGGATCGTTCAAGCCGTGTGCGATATCCACGCGCACCGGCCCCACTGGCGAGCGCCAACGCACGCCGAAGCCGATGCCGGTATGCCAGTCGGGCCGGTCGTCGAAGGCGCTGCCGCTATCGACAAACACCGCCCCGCCCCAGGGGCCGCCCTTGAGGTAATGCTCGTACTCGGCGCTGGCGGTGACCACGTTTTTGGCACCGAGCGCAAATTCGTCCGGCTTGGGCGTGCGTGGACCCACTTCGCGGAAGGCGTAGCCGCGGATGCTGTTAGCACCGCCGGCAAAGAACCGCAGGCTGGGCGGCATCGCCACCAGATCGCTGGTCCAGGTGGTGCCGCCTTCGCCGCGCAGGATCACCCGTCCGTTGTCGCCGGCACCCAGAAACCAGCGCAGCTGCCCATAGAGCTGGCCGAAGTTGGTGTCCGAGCCCGCACCTTCGGCGCCACCTCGGATCAACGCCTGGCCCGACACACCGCGACGCGGAAACAGCCGGTCGTCGACATTGACGTAGTTGGCCTGCAGCTGCGGATAGATCAGCGTGGAGGTTTCGTACACCGCGCCTTCGAAATCGTTGCCGCTGCTGAAGCGCCAGCGCTCGCGCAAGGCATTGATCGAGGCGATGGCGCTCCAGCGCTCGTTGATCTGGCCGCTGCGGCTGCCGGTGAGTTTGACGTTGCGCAGATCGATGTACTCGGTCTGTTCGTCGTACAGCCGCGCCGAGGCGGTGTACCAGCCATCGAGCCAGCGGAACGCCGGCACCCGGTAGCTGGTGGTCAGGCTCTTGCGGTTCTGCGCGTAGTCCAGCTGCGTGTCCATATTGTGGCCACGCGAATTGACATAACGCCGCTCCACCCCGCCGCGCACACCGGCGCCGCTCTCGCTGCCGTAGCTCAGGCCGGAAGTGTAGATGGTGCGCTTGGCGCGGGTGAGCTTGACGTCCACCGGCACGCGGCCATCGGCATCGGCTTCTTCGGGCTTGGGCTGGATATCGATGGTGCTGAAGTAATCCAGCTTGGTCAGCGACTCACGTAATCGGTCCAGCTTGCCTTCGTGGTAGTAGCTGCCCTCGTCCCAATACACCAGCGGGTCGAACAGGCCCTCGCGAAAATAATCGTAGTCGAAGCGCACCTTGCCCATGTCGTAGCGGCGGCCGCTATCCCAATTCAGGTCAATGTCGGCAGCGTGTTCGGCGCGTGTCACCGCGACCCGGCGCTGGGTGAAATCGGCATCGAAGTACCCGCGCTCGGCCAGGCGCCGGGTGATGCGCACCTTGCTGGCTTCGTATTGCGGATGACTGAACACCTGGCCCTCGCGCGGCTCGAACTGTTTGAGGTCTTGCCCCAAATACCGGTCCTGTTCGGCCCAGCCGGTGATGGAGATATGCGAGGTGCGCACCCGCACCGGCTCGCCACGGTTCACCGTGATCACCACCGTCACCTTGTCGCCATTGCGCGGCGCGGCCAGTTCAATGGTGGGCGAGTAGTAACCGAACGGCTCCAGCGCCTCGCGCGTCTGCCGCTCCGCCTGCGCCAGCAAGTACTCCAATCGCGACTCGCCCTGCTCCTTACCGACGGCCTCGTACAGAGACAGGGAGACCTCGATGTTCTCGATCATCTCGGCATCGTCGCCCTCGTCCAAGCCCTTGATCTCGATCTTGTCGATGGTTGCCCGGGCCACCGCTTGCAGCGGAACGAACAGGGTGCACAGCAGGGAGAGAGCAAAGACGGCTTTAAGCATCGGCAAAGGATACCCAGCCTGGGCGTGAAGGGACAAAAAATCTGAGGAAACACGCCTATACGGCACCGACAGGAACTCGTACAGTCGGTGCGTTGTTAACGTTTCGTTGACACCCATTGCGCGCGGCTCCCCCGTTTGTCGCACGCCCGTCCGTACCTTTGGAGAGAGAGGTTCGTTTCATGAAGCGTCATCTACTGGTTACTGCCGTCTGCACCGCCCTGACCATGCCATCGCTTGCGATGGCACAAGAGCAAGGTGAAGTCACTCAACTGGACAAGGTCACGGTGACCGGGTCCTTGATCCCCCGTTCCCAGGTCGAAACCGCAACCCCGGTGTTCTCGATCACCGCCCAGGACATCCAACGCCGCGGCTTCAAGGACGTCTACGACGTGCTGCGCTCGCAACCGATGGCGACCGGCTCTGTGCAGGATGGCCAATTCAGCGGAGGCTTCACCGCCGGCGCCAAGTCGTTGAGCCTGCTCGGCCTGGATCCCGGCTTCACCCTGGTGCTGATCGACGGCCGGCCGATGGCCGACTACCCGTTGCTCTACAACGGCCAGAGCAACTTCGTCGATCTGGCCAGCGTGCCGGTAGGCATGGTCGAGCGCATCGACGTGGCGCCCGGTAACCAGTCGTCGATCTACGGCTCGAGCGCGATCGCCGGGGTGGTCAACATCATCCTGAAAAAGCGCATGGACGGCGTGCAGATGAATTACCGCATGGGCACCTATGACGGCGGTGGCGGCAACAACCAGCGCTTTCAGCTCACCGGCGGCAACGAGATCGGCGGCGCCAATATCGTGTGGGGCCTGCAGCTCAACAACCAGGACCCGATCTACGGCTATCAGCGCCGCGATTTCGATTCCACCAACGACAATCCGGACCCGACGCTGCGTTACGGCTCGCGTATCGCGCTGCATAACCTCGCCGGCCCCCCGGCCACTTATGTCGATCCAGGTGCAGACAACTGCGCTGCGCTGGGCGCGCTATTCAATGGGTCGGTGCAATACGACAACCGCGTCAACCGTGGCAACTTCTGCAGCAGCCGTACCGAGCCGGGCTACGCCAGCATCCTTAACAAGGAACGCAGTGCCAGCGGCTATGCCAACCTGAGCTATGCGTTCAACGACAACGTCGAGCTGTACTCGACCCTGTTGCTCAATCGCACCAAGGTCGAGGTCAATGGCGGACCCCGCTTCTGGCAGACCTCTTCCGATACTGGCGGCTTGTTCTACAACCAGGACAGCCAGCAGCTCGAAGGCTATCAGCGCGTTTTTGCACCGGAAGAAACCGGTGACAACGGTTTCAACAACAACCGCCAGACCGCCGACTCCTACAACATCGCACTTGGCCTGAAAGGCGGCCTGGGGGCCAGCAACTGGACCTACGATGCGTACTACGCACGCTCGGAATACCGCATCGAAAGCCGTCAGCAGTGGCCGCTGGCTGACCGCATCGAAGATTTCTTCCGCGAACAGTTCCTTGGCGCGCCGCAAGGCGAGTACTACGGCTACCCGATCTATTCTCCCAACGATGCCAACTTCTATCGCGCGTTGACGCCGGCGCAGTACCGCAGTTTCAACGACGAGATCCGTACCAAGTCCAGGACCTGGACCCAGAACGTCAACCTGCAACTGACCAATACCGAGTTGTTCAACATGCCGGCTGGTGCGGTCGGCGTTGCCGGCGTGTTGCAGGCCGGTAATCAGTACTGGACCAATCCGACCGACCCGCGTGTGATTGCCGGCGACTTCTACCAGCTGACCGGCACCCAGGGCAGCGGCAAGCGCGAGAACTGGGCGGCGGCCTTCGAAATGCGGGTGCCGATCCTGAGCACCTTGACCGCCAACCTGTCCGGTCGCTACGACGACTACAAGAACCAGGGCGGCGGTGGCGATTCCAAGTTCACCTACAAGGCTGCGCTGGAGTTCCGTCCGATCGATTCGCTGCTGTTCCGCGGCAACTACGCCACTGCGTTCAAGGCACCGGACATGGCGTTCTCGTTCGCTGGCGACAGCGGTTTTTTCCAGGGCGTCAACGACTACTACCGCTGCGCGGTCGAAGAACCCGGCGTGCCGATCTCTGACTGCACCTATGCCGGCACCAGCATCCAGGGCCGTCGGTCCGGCAATGCGGACCTGAAGTCGATCACCGCAAAGTCCTGGGGTGCCGGCGTGGTGTGGTCGCCGAACGCACGCTTCAGCGTCAATGCCGACTACTACAACATCAAGATCGATGACAAGGTCAGCGACCTGAGCACCGACGCATTGCTGCAGAACGAATCGGCCTGCCGACTCGGCGCGCTGGACATCAACTCGCCGACGTGCGTGGACGCGCTGTCGCGCATCGACCGCACGGCCACCGATGCGCCGGTACCCAATCGCCTGAGCAACATCCGTATCAATCCGGTCAATATTTCCAACGAGGAAATCTCCGGCATGCTGACCAAGGCGACCTACAACCTGGCCACCGAGACATGGGGCCTGTTTGTGTTCGATGCGCAGTACAACCTGACCCTCAAGCACGAAAGCCAGCAGTTCCCGCAAGACCCGGTGCGCGACCTGTTGAGCGAGCCGTTCTTCTCGTCCGAGTTCCGCAGCATCACCAATGCCTCGATCACCTGGCAGAAGGATGCGTGGACCACCACCTTGTTCGGCCAGCGTTACGGCCGTACGCCCAACTTCACCGCAGGCCAGAGCACCGATGGCTATGCGGCCGAAGGCGCACGCAAGGTCGGCCCCTGGACTACCTTCAATGCGACGCTGGACTATGCAATCAACGACGACATCTCGCTCACGGCCACGGTCAACAACCTGACCAATGAGCGTCCGCCGCGCGATCGCACCTACACCGACTACCCGTACTACAACATCTTCAACTACACCGGCTACGGCCGTTCCTACATGCTGGAGTTGAACTGGCGCTTCGGCGCGCAGTGAGTCATCGGTTGTGACCAACGGCCGGCAGTCATCATGACTGCCGGTCTTTTTTATCCATCCCGCCGACGCGGGTACGCCTGAATTGGACTTGGAGCAGCGATCTACGGTGCTTGAATAAACGCTGGTAGGCCAAGTCGCGCAAATTGGCCAGACCCAGACCAATGGCTCGTTCACCGCACCGAATCCGGCCTTTGTCGCAACGAGCGGCCGATGTGCACCCACCCGACGATGCGGGCCTGCGCAAGAACAGCGCCTACTCGCCATCGCCTGGGCCTGTCAGGACACTCCGTGCATCCGTCTACTCGGGTTTCTCACGCCGCATCCATCCGGCCACAGGGTCCCGCAAGCAGGGAGGACATCGCACCTGCCTAAGTGGCGGTGTGCGGATGAGGATCAAACAGCAGGCCGCGTCCACCTGGCCGCGAGCACGCGTTCTGTCAGCCGGGCTTAGTGCGAGCGGCTGTTTCGAGCATGCCCGCCTGCAACAAAGCCTGCCTCAACGGCTCCAGGTGCGTTGCGTAGCGGCGCCACGCTTCCACATTACGTGCATGCACGCCCTCGCGTACCTGCACGCTGCTCAGCGTGGCCGACGCTGCGGCATTGCGGGTGATGTCGATCTGCCCTGGCTCTATCGCCAACCCGCAGCGCGTCATCAATTGCTCCAACACCGCAGATGGATCGCGCACCATCTGCGCGTAGTCCACATCGATCACCCGACCCGGTAGCGCGGCGCGCCAATGCGCCATCAAACCGTGATAGGCCTGGTAATGGCGCGCCAAGGTCTGCAGGTCGTAGCTGTAGGCATAGGAATCGCCAAACAGCGCGCGATAGTTGGAAAAACACACCGCCATCGGCTCGCGCACCAGATGTACGATCAGCGCGCCGGGCAAGGCACGTGCAATCGGCCCGATCGCCACCGCATTGGCAGGCAACTTGTCGATATACCAGCGGGCCGACCCTGCACGCCACTGCGTCTGCTCCAGATAGCGCTGCCCGACCTGTGCGTAGTCCAGCGTGGGCAGGGCCTGCAACAGGCCTGCATCCAGCAGACTGCGGCCGGCCTGGTCCGCGCCCCAACGTAATTGATGGCCGAAGTCGCTCAGTTCGCCTGCAGAAACAATCTGCGAATGGTTGCCCAGCATGCGCTCCAGCACTGTCGTGCCCGAGCGTGGCAGGCCGAGCACAAAGATGGGTTGCGGGCCCTGTACAGCATCGGCTGGTTGGGCTGCAAAGACGCCTTGATCGGACAATGCGCCCAACTGCGCATACAGCGACGCCTCGGCGTCGGCATCATGGCGCAAGCGTGCGTGCATGACCGCATTGCCGTGTTGCAAGGCATCCCAGGCAGCATCGATATCGCCCAGATCTTCCAGCTCCTTGTACAGCGCGAACGCCAGCCCGGCACGGTCTTCGCTTCCGGGGGCAGCGCACTGCAACTGCTGGCGCAATGGCGCGACATGGTTGTTGCTCGCGCTCTGGCGGTGCAAACGCGCACGCGTCAGCGCCGCACGGCCGTAGCCGGGCTTCTGCGCCAATGTCTGCTCCAGCGCCTGCGCTGCCGCATCTAGATGCCCATTGAACTGCAATTGCACGGCAAGGAAAAAGCGGAAATCCGCCCCATCGAATCCGCAGGCCTGCGCGCGTTGCATCATCGCCAATGCTTCGGGATGTTCGCCCAGGGATTGGTGCACATGCGCCAGCAAGGCCAGCGTCGCGCCATCGCCACACTGCAATACCGATGGATGCCGCAGCAGCGCGTGCAACGGCCGATGTTCGCCAACGCGCAGCAGCGCTTGCGCCACACGGCAACGCAGCGTCACATCGTCGCCTAGATCGCGCGCGGCCAAGCGTAGCTGCGTGACCGCTTCGCGCATCTTGCCGCTCGCCAGCACGGTGCCGGCCAACAGCACGCGGGCCGACACATGCGTTGGCTCCACCGCCAATACGGCCTGCAACGCAGTCGCCGCCGCAGCCATGTCGCGGCGCGCCAGCGCGGCCTGGGCGCTCTGCCACTGCGTCGCGCCCGCAGCGGTGGACATCAGCTGGACAGATGCTCGATGGCGGCAACGCTACCGAGGCGGTCGCCGAGCTTCTTCAGCAGCGCCAGGCGGTTGGCACGTAGCTGCAGGTCATCGGCATTGACCATTACGCCGTCGAAGAACGCATCCACCTGCGGGCGCAGACGAGCCAGGCGCGCGAGCACGGCGACGTAGTCGTGGCGGTGCAGCGCATCGCCGGTGTCGCCGATGGCCGCTTCCACCGCTTCGGCCAATGCTTCTTCGGCCGGTTCGCGCAGCAGCGCGGTGTCGATGTCGCCGGGAATCTCGCCATCGACCTTGCGCAGGATGTTGCGGATGCGCTTGTTGGCCGCGGCCAAGGCTTCGGCTTCGGGCAACGTGGCGAAGATGCCGATGGCATCGATGCGGCGGTCGAAGTCGTAGAGGGAGCCGTGGATCGCGCCCAGGTGCGCTCCTACGCCGTGCGGTGCAGTAGTGCCTTCGGGCGCGACGGAGAACAACGCGGCCACAGCGTTGAAATGCGTTGCCGGCACGCCCTTGTCGGCGTAGTAGCCGCGTAGGCGATCGAGGATGAAGTCAAAAAGTTCAGTCAGTTCTTCATGGTGCAGCGATCGCTGACTCGCATGTGACGTGGGAGCATCTACACCTATCGCACGTATTTTGTCTGCAGCATCCTTCTTCTGCCGCAGCACAACTTCAGACGCCGACTGCTTTGCTAAGTTGTAGGCGTGCTGAATTAGTCCCTTCAAATCCAGATCAAACCCACTCTCAATCACCGTGCGCGCCAACCCCAACGCATTGCGCCGCAGCGCAAACGGGTCCTTATTACCGGTCGGCTTCAAGCCGGCTGCAAATCCACCGGCCAACGTATCCAGACGCTCGGCAATCGCCAGCACCTTACCCAACGGCGACAACGCAATGTCATCGCCGGCAAAACGCGGTTGGTAAGCCTCATCGATCGCCAACGAGATTTCACTGGGCTCGCCGGCGGCCTTGGCGTAATGCCGCCCGGCAATGCCCTGCAGTTCCGGGAATTCGTTGACCATGCGCGATTGCAGATCGTTCTTGGCCAGCTCCGCGGCGCGACGCGCCTGCACCGGATCGGCACCCACTTGCGGCGCAATTGCTTCGGCAAGCGCAGCCACGCGCGCGACCTTGTCGGCAACCGTGCCCAGCTTGGCCTGATAGGTCACGCTGGCCAGGCCCGCGCCCATCGCTTCCAGGCCCTGCTTGAGGTCTTCGTCGAAGAAGAACTTGGCGTCGGCAAAGCGCGGACGGATCACCCGCTCGTAGCCCTTGGCCACTTCGGCCACGTCCTTGGATTCGATATTGGCAATGCCGATGAACTGTTCGGTCAACTTGCCGCCGTCATCGAGCACCGGGAAAAATTTCTGGTTGATCTCCATGGTTTCGATCAGCGCTTCCTGCGGGACCGCCAGGAAATCGCGCTCGAAACTGCACAGCACCGCCGACGGCCATTCCACCAGGTTGACCACCTGCTCCAGGTTGTCGTCGCTGATGCGCGCGCTACCACCGGCCTGCTTGGCGGCCGCTTCGACCTCTTCGACGATGCGCGCGCGACGTGCCTCGGCATCCACCAGCACATGCGCGCTGCGCAGCGCGTCGATGTAATTGCCCGGCGCCGCCAACGACACCTCGCCTTCGTGCATGAAACGATGACCACGGGTGATCCGATCGCCCCGCACGCCCAACAGTTCGGCCGGGATGACGTCATTGCCGAACAGCAGCACCAGCCACTGCACCGGCCGCGCGAACGCATAATCGTGCGCGCCCCAGCGCATCGGCTTGGGGATCGGCATGGCGGCGATGGCCTCGCGCAGGATGTCCGGCAATAGTGCGGCGGTCTGCGCGCCCGGCGTCACCGCGCGGTGCACGAAGCGCTCGCCCTTGGCATCGCTGGTGCGCTCCAGCGCGGTCCAGTCGATCCCGGCCTTGGCAGCGAAGCCGGCCAACGCCTTGGTCGGCTGGCCCTCGGCGTCCAGCGCGATGTTGAGATACGGCCCCAGCACCTCGGAGCGCTGCTCCGGCTGCTCGGTGGCCACGCCCGGCAGCAGCACCGCCAGGCGGCGCGGTGTGGAAAGCGGCTTGGCATCGCCGCGGGTGACTGCAATGCCACGCTTTTCCAGCCCGGCCAGCACGCCATCGAAGAAAGCCTGCGCCAGACCCGGCAGCGCCTTGACCGGCAGCTCTTCGGTACCCAGTTCGATCAGCAGGGGAAGTTGTTCGCTCATATGACGTGGACCTTTACGTGTTCCCTTCTCCCGTCGGGAGAAGGTGCCCCGAAGGGGCGGATGAGGGTACGGGCGAAGCCGATGGAGCTTGGGTGCATTAGGGCTGCGCCCCGTACCCTCACCCCAACCCCTCTCCCGGCGGGAGAGGGGCTCTGGGTTACTTCTTCACCCCGGGAAACCCCAGCTTCTCGCGCTGCGCGTGATATGCCTGCGCCACGCCCTGCGCCAGCGCGCGCACGCGCAGGATGTAGCGCTGGCGCTCGGTCACGCTGATCGCACGGCGCGCATCCAGCAGGTTGAAGGCGTGGCTGGCCTTGGTCACCTGCTCGTACGCCGGCAGCGGCAGGCCGACCTCGATCAGCTGCTTGGCTTCGGCTTCGCAGGCATCGAAGCGGTGGAACAGCTCTTCCACATTCGCATGCTCGAAGTTGTAGGCGCTCTGCTCCACTTCGTTCTGGTGGTACACATCCCCGTACGTCACTGCAGCGCCGTCCGGGCCGTAGGTCCACACCAGGTCGTAGACGTTGTCGCAGCTCTGCAGATACATGCACAGCCGTTCCAGCCCATAGGTGATCTCGCCCAGCACCGGCTTGCACTCCAGCCCGCCGGCCTGCTGGAAGTAGGTGAACTGGGTGACTTCCATACCGTTGAGCCAGACTTCCCAGCCCAGGCCCCAGGCGCCGAGCGTGGGCGATTCCCAGTTGTCTTCGACAAAGCGCAGGTCGTGTACCAGCGGGTCGATGCCCAGTGCCTTCAACGAGCCCAGGTACAGGTCCTGGATGTTGTCCGGGTTGGGCTTCATCGCCACCTGGTACTGGTAGTAGCGCTGCAGGCGGTTGGGATTTTCGCCGTAGCGGCCGTCGGTGGGACGGCGCGAGGGCTGCACGTAGGCGGCGTTCCACGGCTCCGGTCCCAGCGCGCGCAGGAAGGTGGCCGGATGGAACGTGCCCGCACCCACTTCCAGGTCCAGCGGCTGAATCAGCACGCAGCCCTGATCGGCCCAGTACTGGTTGAGGGTCTGGATCAGGCCCTGGAACGTGATTGGAACGCGGCGGGAATCGGACATGCAGCAAGGGCCGTGCGAAAGGGGTGCGCTAGTATACCGGCCCACCCGCGGCGCTTTGCCGCGGGAGCAGCGCGGCAGGGGAACCACCAGCATGGAACAGCGGCGCAACGCCGACCCGGACAGCGCAGCGGCGATCCTGCCGCGCGGCCGGCTGATGTTCGACCCGGTGGCCGCCGCCCTGCTCGCCGACGGCATGGTGGTGCCGCACGAACACGAACGTGTGCAGTTCTCCGCCGCCGGCGCGCGCACTGCCAGCGACGTGCATCCACTGGTGCTGCTGGCCAACCTCAAGCTGCACGCCGCGCAGGCGCCCGCCGGTGAGCTGGGGCTGGAGCGGCTCACCGAATGGCTGGCCACCCGCACCGGGCTACGCTATCTGCGCATCGACCCCACCCGCATCGATGTGGCCGCGGTCACCGGGGTGGTCTCGCATGCGTATGCGCGCCGCCACCGCATCCTGCCGCTGGCCCTGGATGCCGAGCGCGTGCTGATCGCCACCAGCGAGCCGCTGGCGCTGGAGTGGCTGGCCGATGTGCAGCACTTGAGCCGCCGCCGCATCGAGCTGGCACTGATCAACCCGCTGGACCTGCATCGCTACACGATGGAGTTCTTCGGCGTGACCCAATCGGTGCGCGGCGCGCGTGGTGATGCGCGCAGTACTGAATCAAACGCGGGCCTGCCCAGCTTCGAACAGCTGGTGGAACTGGGCCGCGCCGGCGACGTCAACGCCGACGACCACCACATCGTGCATATCGTCGACTGGCTGCTGCAATACGCCTACGAGCAGCGGGCCAGCGACATCCATCTGGAGCCGCGCCGCGAGGCCGGGCGCATGCGCTTCCGCATCGACGGCGTGCTGCACAAGGTGCTGGAAGTGCCGCCGTCGGTGATGACCGCGGTGGTCAGCCGCATTAAGGTGCTGGGCCGCATGGACCTGGCCGAACGCCGCCGCCCGCAGGACGGCCGCATCAAGACCCGCTCGCCGGGCGGGCGCGAGGTGGAAATGCGGCTGTCGACGATGCCCACCGCGTTCGGCGAGAAATGCGTGATGCGTATCTTCGACCCGGATTCGGCGTTCAAGAGCATCGAACAACTCGGCTTTAGCCCGGAAGAGGCCGCCGGCTGGAGTGCACTGGTAGAGCGCCCGCACGGCATCGTGCTGGTCACCGGCCCCACCGGCTCGGGCAAGACCACCACCCTGTATTCCACGCTCAAACGCCTGGCCACGCCGGATGTGAACGTGTGCAGCGTGGAAGACCCGATCGAAATGATCGCGCCGGAATTCAACCAGATGCAGGTGCAGCAGAACATCGACCTGGACTTCGCCAGCGGCGTGCGTACGCTGCTGCGGCAGGACCCGGACATCATCATGATCGGCGAAATCCGCGACCTGGAAACTGCGCAGATGGCGGTGCAGGCCTCGCTGACCGGGCATCTGGTGCTGTCCACGTTGCATACCAACGATGCGGCATCGGCGATCACCCGCCTGCTGGATCTGGGCGTGCCGCATTACCTGGTCGCCTCCACGCTCAACGGCGTGCTGGCACAGCGTCTGGTGCGCACCCTGTGCGTGCACTGCAAGCGCCCGCACACGCTCAGCGACGACGATTGGGCGGCGATCCGCGAACCGGGCGAAGCGCTGCCGGAAACGCTCAACGTGCATGCACCGGTAGGCTGCCTGGAATGTCGCCGCACCGGCTATCTCGGGCGTGTGGGCCTGTACGAATTGCTGCCGGTCAGCTCGCGCCTGCGCAGCCTGATCCGCGCCGACACCGACCTTGCCAGCTTCAGCCAGGCCGCGCGCGGCGGTGGACTGCGCACCCTGCGCCGCACCGGGCTGGAAAAGGTCGCTGCCGGGCTGACGACCATTGAAGAAGTGCTGTCGGTATTGCCGCCGCGGGAGTGAGCGGATCCTCCGTGCTGGTGAGCAGGCCGCTTGGGCGTGGTTTGCGACCGGCACGCGCGTGCATGATCGGGGGGATTCTCGAGGCCGCAAGGCATCGAGGGTCGGGGATTGAGTAGAGAATTTTTTGCGCACAGTGGGACCGATCCCTGCCGATCGCCCGTTTTCGCTCAGGCACGTTGTCGGTGGGCACGCACGCAGAAGCGTGCCCGGTTTCCACGCCGTTTTCGTACGCCGAGCGCTCGATCGCGATGACGGCGACCGACGCACGCGCTCGATGTTGCGCACTAGTGCAACTCGGCGCTCATGCCGTCATGGTGGAGACGCCATCTGGCCCGCAGCTCGATCTTTCCAACTGTCGCACTTGTCCACGTTCCGGAAGATGGATTGGCCTCATGCGCGCGCTCCCAGACGCTCGACCCCGGCGGGTTTGCGCACCTTGGCGGTCATCTCGTGCATGGCCTTTTGGTGCGCTGCGATCTCCTGCGTCAGTTTTGCCTGCCTGACCGGATCGGGTTGAGGTTTTTGCTGCTCCTTGGCCAGCCTGCTCTGCGCCAACTGCATCCGCTTGTAAGGCAGGTGCGTTTGCGCCTTGGCGTTGAAACTCTCGGCCGTGTGGAACTGCACTTCAAACGCGTAGCCCTCGGCGTCGGTGAAGCTGGCATTGATGCCCCGGTAGGTGCCGTCTCCCGAGGTGAAGTAATTTTTCAGGTTCACGCACGTGATTCCTTGCCGACGCAGTGCGTCCTGTGCCGCCAGCACCTTGATCACGAAACCCTCGGACGGCAGCTCAAGCGCATAGCGCAGCGCATCGCCCACGCTCTGCGCGGCCTGTTCGGCAGTCATGCCGGCGCGCAGATGGTGCCGGATCTTGTCCTTGATCGAGGCGACCGATTTCTGGAACGGGGCCTGTTGCACCTGCTCGATCCGACCCTGCTTGGCGTCGTAGCGCACGTTGCCCCAGAGCCGCGCGCCCAAGCCTTCGGCCAGCGTGTCGAGCACAGGGGTCAGCGCCGCTTGCTTGCTTGCGGCGGTGTCGAACACACCGGATGCCGACGATGGGTCTGCAATGCCGGCAGTCTGCTCGGCGCCGGGCGTGGGCGTCGCGCTTGGCAACGCCGGCACGGCCTCTTCCTGCCAGTTGTCGATCTCCTCGCATCCTGGCGGCGAGGCCACGCGCTTGAAGGCCTCCAGTGCAGGCGCCTGCAAGGTGCGTTGCTCGGCCCGCGACGCACCGCCAACCGCCAGCGCATGGGCGCGCTTGTACAGATCGTGGAAGCGCTCCTTGAGCGCGAAGGTCTCCGGCGTGTGGAACTGGATCTCCCACAGTGCACCCTCCGGGCTGCGCAGCGTGACATTGATGGCCTTGAAGACTGGCGGGTAATCGATGAATTGATTGGTCAGCTTGACCCGTGCATGGCCCTGATCGTCCAGCGCAGCCAGCGTGGCGCGCAGACCGGTGGTGAAGTCCTGCGGTTCCAGCACCACGCTGTAGCGCAGCGCATCGTTGACGCCCGCCGCCGCTTCTTCCAGCGTCTGCTTTTTCAGTGCCACCCGCTGCTTGAGCTTTTCCTGCAACGAGCCGTAGGACTTCAGTTGATGCTGCGTGCCGGCCAGTTGCCCACCGTGGCGGGCGGCAATGCGCTGCAGCATGTCGGTGACCTGCGGCTCCATCTGGCGAGCGCGCCCGAGCAAGGCCTGTGCCTCAGCCGCAATGTCCTGCGGCTGCACGGCGCGCAGCCGCTCGGCCGGCGGCTGCGAGCGGGCGATCCAGCCGGCCTGCTGTAGCGCCTCGAGCGCGTCTTCCATGACGCCAGCGGCCATCGATGGCATGCGCTGCAGCAGCAGCTTGGTCTGTTCGGGATCGAAGCGCCCGTCCTGCATGGCCCGGGCGGTCGCCCTGCTGTATGGCGGGACGCGGACCCGCTCGGCGAAGCTGCGCTCGGACCGTTCGCAGGCCTCCACGATCTTGGCGAACAACGCCGTGCCGGTGTCGGACTTCAGCGCATCGGTGCCGACCTTGATGGCAATGGTGAACAGGTTGCGCATGGTCAGTTCCGGCTCGCCGGGGACCAGCCCGGGTTGCCCATCCGGGAACTGCGCATGCGATAGCCGGCACACCGGGTAGTTGTCCAGGATGGCGTGGATGCGCGCCTGCACGCCAGAGGCGGCCGCGTAGGCTTTGGCCAGGCCGGGAAACGCCTCGGCCAAGGCCTCGGGCAACGCCGGCGCGGCGCTGTCGGCGGCCGAGCCCGTCTCAAGCGCAAGCAGCTGCGCGTGCAGCAATGCGGCCGCTTCCCGCGCTTCGGGCAGATGCGCGCGCTCGATCGCATCGCGCGCCTGCACGCGCAGAGTGGCCAACACCACTGGATCGCGGACCTGCTCTTCGAGCAGCTCGCGCAAACCGTTGCGCAACTCGCGCTCGATGCCATCGTAGGTGCCGAACATCATGTCGCGCGCCATCGCTTCACGCAGCGCGTCCGGTTGCGCCATGAAACGCGACGCCAGCGTGGCCGCCGCCGAGGTAATGCGCTGACCGCGCTTGAGGGACATGATCTCCGACAGCCGCCCGGGCTGGTAGTGCCCGCTGACCGTGTCGATGGCCGGCGTGGCCGTCTTCGGCGGTTTGAAGGACTGCTGCCGACCGCGCTGGGCCTGGCGATCCACCATCACCCGCGAAATCAGCGCCGCCAGCTTGGGGTAGCCTGCGTAGACAAACGCATCGTCGCCGTCGGTATCCATGTTGCGTTTGCGCAACTCGTCAATCGGCAGTGCGCCCAGGCGCCCAGGCTCCACGATGTCCTTGAGCCGCAGGCTGCCGGTGCTGAGGATGTCGCGCGGCAAGGCACCGCGGTCGCGGCCGCTCGTCCAGCACGACAGCGTCTTCAGATCTTCCTTGGAGCAGGCCAGGTCGGTGTCGCTGAACGCGGCCGGCCACTGCTGCTCGGGCACCACCACCAGCATGCCCTTGCTGTGCAGCATCTGCGGATCGGCGCCGGAACGATCATCGAAACCGGTGTAGCTGTACTGGATGCCGAAGCACCGCGAGAGGAACGCGGCGGTGGCGTCGCCCTTGGCCACGGTGGCGATGCGTTGCTCCGGCACCGGCAGCAGATTCTCCTTGTCGTAGGGGGGCTTGCCGAGCAGCAGCGGGCCGCCGGCCAGGTCGAAGGCCTGACTGCGCTGCAGCGGCAGATGCACCTTGTCGTCGGCCGAAGGCACCGCCCGCACCCGCTGCCCCTGGTAGCCGCCGCTGATCAGCGGCCTGTAGACCCATAACGGGTCATCGCCCGTCGGCTCCAGTGTCTGCAGCCGGTCCTGCATCGCCGCGTGCGCCTCTTCCAGTGCCGCCGCATCGCGCGGGTAATGGTGCAGCGCCTGCGCTGGCATCAGCGAAGGGCCCTTGTCCTTGGCCACCAGCTCGCGCTGCTCCTCGGTGGCCTGGTTCGCCTGCACTGCGTGCCAGGCATCGTAGTGCTTGCGGAAGGCCGGAATGGACAAGGCCACCTCCAGTTTCAGGAAACCGCAGCCATCGTTGGGGCACAGCGCCAGGGCAGTGCCATCCACCGCCAACGGCTTGAACGGATGCGCAGGGCCCTCGACGTCATCGAACACGCCCAGGCGCAGCGTGCCCTCCACGACATGGCCACTGGGCACCATCTCCAGCAGCGAGCGCTGCATGCGCGACCAGTCCTCGCGTTGCGGAGCGAGCTTGGCGGCCAGCTGCATCAGGCTGCTGCCCGGGGCGGTGTCGGCATAGCGGAATGCCGGCAACAGCGACGCTGACTCCTTGCGTTGGGACATCACCAGACTGCTGCTACCGGATTTGCTGCGCGCGGCGCGGCTGCCGCCGAACAGGTCGAAGCGCCAGGGCTCGCCGTTGTAGTTGAACGTCCGCGCGAGCATGAAGGTCGATAGGTCACCAGGCAATTGCACCTCCACCAGCGGCAGCCCGGTCAGGCGTGCAAACAGCGAGTACGGCTTGTCCGATTCGGACCGATTGGTCGACAGCTCCTTGCCCACCAGATCGACCACCACATGGGTCGTGCTGCCGCGGCCGGGCGCCGGCGCCACCGGCCGACCGGGAACCGTGGACATGCTCAAGCGCCCACTGTCCAGGTCGAAGCGGGTCGGTGGATGGGCCTGGGTGATCGTCGGCGCTTCCTTGGCCATGCGCAGGTCCAGGGCGTCGAACACCTGCTCGCCGGCCTCGATCTGCGCGATCAGGTTCCAGCTCATCTCGCCGAGGTCCACCTCGATCGCCTCGCGCGTGCGCGCCAGCGTCAGGTCCACCCACTTCACCAGCTCGTCGCGGCGCTGGCGCAGCTGCTTGCGCGGGCCGTCAAGATGGCGCGCTTTCCATTGCCGGCTCACCACCGCGTAGGCCTTGAGCACCTGGTAGAAGGTCAGCGCCGGGCAGCGTGTTGCATGTTCTTCGATGTCGGCCGACGCGCCCTCCTCGCCGCCACGCAGATAAAGGTCGATCTTGCGTGCGACGATGGGCTGCAACGCATCGAACACGCGCAATGCCTGGACCCGATGGCGGGGCCTGAGCTCCGGACTGCGGATCAGCGGCAACAGTCCCATGCACAGGCTGCCGATCCCCTCAAGGCTGGTCTGGCGTAATCCATCGTCCCCGATGAGGGCCGACACCCGCTCCAGCGCCGGCTCCCCCAGCGGACGCATCTGGCGTTGCAGCCCCGCCGATGCAAGGGCCTTGAAGAGCACGCCGATTTCGGCGGCCGAGGCGGACGCAAACCGCTCGCGGTGCAGGTCGAGGTGTCCGGCCATCGCCTGCAGCTTGGCGACACCCAACGTCCGGAACTGCTCATCGTCCTCATCGTCCTCATCGTCTAGGTGCAACAGCCGGGACATCGCGTTGGCCATCACCGCGATCCCACGCATCTGGAACTGCCGCCACGGCTGCTCGGCCGAGCCTGCGCGCTCGGCGAGCAGCACGAATGCCGACTGGCACACCGGCCTGGCGAGACATTTGCTCAGCGCGTTGAGCGCGATGGCCACGCCTTGCGCGTCCAGGGCCTTGCGCAAGCCGGGCTCGTTGGCCAGCTTCGCAGCCAACAGGTCGGTGGCTGTCTCGCAGGCCGGGGAGCCGGGCCATTTGCTCAGGGCGTTGAGCGCTTGGGTCACGTCGATAGGGCCGAAGCCCTCGCGCAAGTCCGGATCGTCGGTCAGCCGCGCGACCAGCGCCATGGCGGCTGCTGCACAGCTCTCGTCGGCGGGCCATTTGCTCATGGCGCCGAGCGCATTGGCCATGCCTTGCGGGTCCAGGGCATGGCGTAACCCGGGATCGTCGGCCAGCCGCGCGGCGAGCGCGTAGACCGCGTCGCCACAGACCGGCGTGTCGGGCCATTTGCTCAGGGCGTTGAGCACTAGGGGCACGCTGGAAAAGTCGAGGGCCCCGCACAACTCGGAGTCGTTGGTCAGCCGCTCGGCCAGCGCGTGGACCGCGTCGCCACAGACCGGCGTGTCGGGCCATTTGCTCAGGGCGTTGAGCACTAGGGGCACGCTGGAAAAGTCGAGGGCCCCGCACAACTCGGGGTCGTTGGTCAGCCGCTCGGCCAGCGCGTGGACCGCGTCACCACAGACCGGCGTGTCGGGCCATTTGCTCAGGGCGTTGAGCACGCTCGCCACGCCATGCGGGGGCAGGGCCTGGCGTAACTCCAGATCGTCGGCCAGCCGCCCGGCTAGCGCACTGGCGGCAGCCGCACAGACAGGCGTGCCGAACCACTTGCTCAGGGCGTTGAGCACGCTCGCCACGTGGTGGGGCTCCAGGGATTTGCACAGCCGGAGCTCGTTGGCCAGCCGCTTGGCCAGCGCGCTGACGGCGGCCCCACAGATTGGCGTGTCGGACCACTTGCTCAGGGCATAGAGCACGCTTGCCACGCCTTGCGGGTCCAGCCCCTGGACCAACCCAGGGTCGTCGGCCAGCCGCTCGGCCAGCGCGCGGGCGGCTGCCGCACACACCTGGTTGTCCGGCCATTTGCTCAGGGCATGGAGCGCGTTGGCCACCTCTTGCGGCTTGAGCGCTTGGCGCACATCGGGCTCGGATGCCAGCCGCGCGGCCAATGCGTTGACCGCGTCGCCACAGACCGTCGTGTCGGGCCATTTGCTCAGGGCGTTGAGCGTGATGGCCAAGGCTTGCGGATCCAGGGCGTTACGCAACCCAGGATCGTCGACCAGCCGTGCGGCCAGTGCACTGGCCGCCGCCGCACAATCTTCGTTGTCGGGCCATTTGCTCAGGGCGTTGAGTCCGGTGGCCACGTCAAATGGATTGAAGGCCGTGCGTAACTCCGGATCGTCGGCCAGCCGGCCGGCCAGCGCATTGGCGGCGGCCGCACAGTCCGCTTTGTCGGGCCATTTGCTCAAGGCATTCAATGCATTGGCCACGTCCAGTGAATTGAAGGCAGTGCGCAACAGGCCATCGTCGACAACGCGCCTGGCTAGCGCACTGGCGGCTTCGGCACAGGCCTGGTTGTTTGGCCATTTGCTCAAGGCATTCAACGCGTTGGTCAGGTCTACCGCGTTGAGTGCCTCGCGCAAGCCGGGATCGTCAGCCAGGCGCTCGGCCAGCGCGCTGACGGCCTCGGCGCAATCGGCCATGTCGGGCCATTTGGATAGGGCGTTGAGCGCGACGATCACGCTTTGCGGGTGGAGCGCCGTGCGCAAATCGGGCTCGCATGCCAGCCGCTGGGCCAGTGCGCTGGTGGCGGACGCACAGCTCGCATTATCGGACCACTTGCTCAAGGCTTTGAGCGCGACGGCCATCAGCAGCGGATCGAGCGCCGCGCACACAGCAGGATCGGTGAGCCGCTTGGCCAGCGCGCTGCCGGCGGACGCGCAGACCTCATTGTCAGGCCCTTTGCTCAGGGCATGGAGCGCGGTGACCACTTCTTGCGGCTTCAGGGCGTCGCACACATCGGGCTCGCATGCCAGCCGCGCGGCCAGCGCGCTGCCGGCGGACGCACACACCTGGTCGTCGGGCCATTTGCTCACGGCACCCAGCGCTTGGGTCAGGTTGATCGCGTCGAGGGCCGTACACAACTCCGGCTCATGGGCCAGCCGCCAGGCCAACGCACTGACGGCCTGCCCACAGATCGGCGTATCGGGCCATTTGCTCAACGCGTTGAGCACGTTCGCCACGCCTTGGCGGTCCAGGGCCTGGCGCAACTCGGGATCGTCGACCAACCGCTCGGCCAGCGCACTGGCGGCCTCTGCGCAGACCGGCGTATCGGGCCATTTGCTCAGGGCGTTAAGTACGTTGGACACGCCTTGCGGGTCCAGGTCTTCGCGCAGCTCGGGATCGTCTGCGAGCTGCCTGGCGAGCGCAGCGACGGCGGCCGCACCGACCGCGTCGTCGGGCCATTTGCTCAGGGCGTTAAGTACGTTGGACACGCCTTGCGGGTCCAGGTCTTCGCGCAGCTCGGGATCGTCTGCGAGCTGCCTGGCGAGCGCAGCGACGGCGGCCGCACCGACCGCGTCGTCGGGCCATTTGCTCAGGGCGTTGAGCACATTGGACACGCCTTGCCCATGCAAGGCCGCGCACAACGCGGGCTTGTCGGTCAGCCGCCCGGCCAGCGCACTGGCGGCGGCCGCACAGACCGGAGAATTGGGCCATTTGCTCAGGGCATTGAGCGCATTGGTCAGTTCTTGCGGACTGAGGTCCTCGCGCAACTCGGGTTCGTCGGCCAGCCGCTCGGCCAGCGCGCCGACGGCGGCTCCACAGACCGACGTGTCGGGCCATTTGCTCAGGGCGTTGAGCGTGGTTGCCACGCCCTGGGCATCCATCGTATGACGCAAGCGGTTGTCGCTTGCAACACGCGCGGCGAGCCGATGCGCCGCGACCTGGCAATCCGGATGATCGGACCACTTGCTGAAGGTATTGAGTGCCAGGCTGATCTGCAGCCCATTCAGAGACTGCCAGGCGTGGTCATCACGCAGCAGGTGACGTGCCACACGCGCCACCGCGCGTTCACACCGACCGCTGTCGATATTTTTTGCGAAGGCGTTCAGGAGCAGAGCGGACGGGTAGCTACCCAGCCCCACAAGATCATCGGCCTGATCGACTTGCCCTGCGATCCACGCGATTGCCTCCATGCACGCGGGCTGGTGCGGGTGCTTGCTCAGCTTGTTGCCCACATGCGCCAGCTGCTTCAGCGATGTGCCTTCGAACCACCCGGTCTGGTAGAGGTACTGCGCTGCAAGCTCGGTGCAACGATCGAGATCGCGGGGCGTTACCCGCTGTGCATTGGCAACCAGCTGAAGGTATTTGTCGAGCCGACTGGCGTTGACTTGCGCATGCAAACTCTCTTCCAGGAAGGGCAACGCCATCCCGCCGCGCATGCGATCGGCCAGCTCGTTGTCGCATGCCATCGATACGCACAGGCCGGCGTTGTGGTTCCGCCCGATTCCGTGAGGCTCGCTCAACTGTCGCCGCTGTTGCTGTCGCTGCGCCTGTAGCCGTTTTTGTGCCGCCACGTCCAGATGATCTTCGGCCCTGCGCAGTTCGGCTGTCAGCCGCGTGCCATGGCCTGAGCGCTTTGACTGGCGATCGGGTTCTTGCTCTTCGCGCGATCGTTTTCCTACGATTCGCTCGGGTTGCCGCTCGGTAGGTCGAAAATTTTCCCTTGTTTCCAAACCATGCTGCGTCGGTCGTTGGGGCCGACGATGCGATGAAGAGGCGCCGACGTCGGCGCTCACCTTGTCGGGGTACCGCTCGGTTTTAATGCGCTCGTTTTTTACGGCCGGGGGCTGCCAGTGCCGAAAGCGCCTGTCCCATGCGCCTTCGCTGGCATCGGTGTGCTCTTTTTTTACGGCGCTTGCCGTAAGGGGCTGCCTGTCGCGCGTCGACGCTCCTCGGTCATCCGACTCCATCCTCCGCCGTTTTCTAGGCGGCAGTCCAAGGGGTTGATGCGTGCCGCTGGTGCTGGCCGCTGCCTGATCCTTCGTTAGCCTGGGCTTTTCTTCAGGAGCGTAAGGCGAGTTTGTGCGGAATGCAGTTGGATGGGTGGCATGGGTTTTCATGCCCAAAATTTTTAGTCAACCTGCCCGCGAGCGACTTGTTCGATACGAAGTATCGACGACGTGTGCGACACGCGCTGCGTATTGGACAAGTGGCTCCCAGCACATTGCATGGATGAACGCCTGGGATGCAGCACGCCGGCACCGTGACGTGCTCCGCAGCCGTCAAGCACAGTGTGTTGATGGCTATACACGATTCGACGTTTTTCCATATCAATCCAGCCGAACCTTGCGTCAACCTGACCACAGCGACGGCACCAAGGCCCTGTCAGTCCAGTCATGCGCTTTTCTGCCGTTATATACGGCGTGCCACCGCCGGCAACGCCCGTCACCACCACCGCCATCCAGCTGCGAGGGAATCAGGACATGTCATTCGGCAATGACCCGCAGCGTCCGTATTGGGCCGCCGCTTGAAAAAACCCCGCCACTGCCGCCTACAATCGGGGGCATCTGTGGTGTCCGGGTTGTCGCGCATGTCCGTTTTGCCGTTCCTGATCATCGAAACCGGTCACCCCGTGCCGGAGATGAAGCGATACGGCCGCTTTCCGCACTGGATCCGCGTGGCGGCCGGGCTCGCCGAGCACGAGACGGTAGTAATCGATGTCGCCAATGGCGACGACCTGCCGGACCGGGGCAGCTTTGCCGGCATCATCATCAGTGGCTCGGCCGCCTTCGTCACCGACCGTGCCGACTGGAGCGAGCGCAGTGCGCAGTGGCTGCGCGACGCCGCCCATGACGGCAAGCCGTTGCTGGGCATCTGCTACGGCCACCAGCTGCTGGCCCACGCCCTTGGCGGCGAAGTCGACTACAACCCGGCCGGCCGCGAGTCCGGCACCATCGCGCTGGAGCTGCACCCGCCGGCCGAACAGGACCCGCTGTTTGCAGGCCTTCCAGCGCAGTTCCCGGCCCATGCCACCCACCTGCAGACGGTGGTGCGCGCGCCGGACGGCGCCATCGTGCTGGCGCATTCGCGTCAGGACCGTTGCCACGCCTTTCGCTGGGGCCGGGCCACCTGGGGCGTGCAGTTCCACCCGGAGTTCGCCACCCACCACATGCGCGGCTACGTCCGCGCGCGTGCCGAGTGCATTGCCCGCCACGGCCACTGCGCCCGCACGGTCGCCCGCGAGGTCACCGCCGCCCCGGTCGCCCGCAAGCTGCTGCGCCGGTTCGTGCATCACGCACGCGGCCTGCAAACAGTGAACGCTCATCCCGCCGCGCACACGTAAAAGCAGCGATAATCGCCATACGCCGGATGGTCCGGCGCGCGTATCGATCCGGAATGGGAATGAGCGAAATTCGCAAGGTGCCGGCATCTGCCGGCGCAGAATGGCTGTTGACCGGTTTCTCGCTGCTGAAGCGGGCGCCGCTGGCGCTTGGCTCGCTGGGGGTGATCTGGAGCGTGGCCGCCTCGCTGGTGGTGTCGCTGTCGGTGCTGGTGCCGCTGCTGGGCCCGGCACTGCAGTTCCTGCTGGTGCTGGCCGGCCCGTTGTTCATGGGCGGCATGCTGTGGGCGATCCGCGAGGTCGACGAAGGCCGCATTGCCAAGCCATCGCACCTGCTGCACGGCCTGCAGGACGGCCGCGCGCCGCACCTGCTGGTCTCGCTGCTGCCGCAGCTGATCGCCGGCCTGCTGCTGGGTGTGCTGCTGCTGGTGATGATCGGCTCCAGCGGGCTGCAGCAGCTGTCCGAGGTGATGATCAAGATCAACCAGATCAGCCAGTCCGGCGCGCAGCCGGACCCGGTGCAGATCGAGCAGCTTGCCGCCAGCCTGCCGGCCGGGCGCATCCTGCTGTGGCTGTTGCTGACCATCGCCACCTTCGCGGCGATGACGCTGGCGCTGTTCGTGATGCCGCCGCAGGTGATGTTCGACCGCAGCACCGGCGGCCATGCGCTGCGCGAGAGCCTGCGCGCCAGCCTGCACAACCTGCCGGCGATGCTGGTGTTCTTCGTGCTGGCCTTCATCGCCATCTTCGCGATCTATTTCGCGGTGATGATCGTCGCGCTGATCGTCGGCCTGGTCGCGGGGCAAACCGTGGCGATGTGGCTGGCGCAGCTGCTATTGATGGCGGTGCTGATGCCGGTCTTCGCCGGCTCGGTCTATGCCGCGTGGAAGCAGATGTTCACCCACGAAGGCGCCGCCGCGCAGCCCGCCCCGCCCTCGCGCCCGGACGTGTTTGCGGCCTGATGGCCTGATACCGCAGCATCCGTAGGAGCGCGCTTGCGCGCGATGCAGCTCTACCGGTGAGGCCTCATCGCGCACAAGTGCGCTCCTACCAGAAGCCATTCTGGCGAGCGCGGAGGATCTAGCTCGCCTCGGCGCCCGAGACTTGCGGCAAAGCCCATCGCGCCCGGGTGCGCTCCTACGAAGTTCGATCCGGGTCTGCAGCGTCAGACTGTTTGGTCGAGCTCTACCCGAACGGTCGTGATGCAGTCGGGTGTGGCGCCAAATGGCAATGGACGCGCTGCAAACACGTTTTCGTAAACGATCACCTCCGCACCTGAGCGCGTTGCATGCAGGTGCCCCACGCCACTGAAAGACGTGTTGTCAGTCTCCCGCAAGCGCGCATTGCGCCCGTGGAAAAGACCGCTTGCCGCACGACCAGACGCATTGATTCGGACCGTCAGCTCGCCATACATGGCGCTGAGAAAGTCATGCTCTTCGGTACCGAACAACTGCATCGGATCGACCGTGTTGTGAATCAACAAGATGGCCGGCATGCCCGCACTAGCGGCGGCGCGCAGCTGGGCACGCGCCTCGTTAATCTTGTGACGGACGTTGCAGCCAATGGTTCGGGACCATCCACCGTCTGGACCGACTCCCCGTCTACTTTCGATCTGCTTGATCTCGACGGCCACCACCGTGCTGCCCAGCTGGACGTGATAGTCGGGTGTGCTTGCGGACGTCTCGGCAATCCGCTGACAGTCCAAACGATGGTGGGCGCAGAAGGTCTCGAACAGCTGCTCCGATGCGGTTTTCGGCATTTTCGATCCAACCTGGTGGTTGGATGCAGCCTACGCGTCTGTCAGCACCTTCGTGTCCGGGAGTGTGTTTGTACCCGTGCCACGGCGACCGTAGGAGCGCGCTTGCGCGCGATGCAGCTCTACCGGTAGGCTTCATCGCGCACGAGTGCGCTCCTACTAGCAGCCGTACTGCGGCGCGCTCTAACTCGCCTTCGGCCCCACCGCACGCGAGGCAATGATGCCCAGCTCATACAACAGGCACATCGGGATGGCCAGCATCAGCTGCGAGACCACGTCTGGCGGGGTGAGCACGGCGGCCAGCACGAAGATGCCGACGATGGCGTAACCGCGGCCCTCGCTGAGCTGCTTGGGGCTGACCCAGCCCAGCAGCACCAGGATGACCAAGGCCACCGGCAGCTCGAAACTCGCGCCGAAGGCGAAGAAGATCGCCAGCACGAAATCCAGATAGGAATTGGCGTCCGGGGTGATGGCGATCACGTCCGGCTTGAACGTGGTCAGGAAGTGGAACACCGCCGGCAACACCAGGAAATACGCAAACGCGCAGCCGATGTAGAACAGCGCCACCGCCGAGGCCAGCAACGGAAATGCCAGCTTCTTCTCGCGCTGGTACAGGCCGGGTGCGACGAATGCCCAGGCCTGGTACAGCAGCCACGGCACGCTGAAGAACACCGCCACGAAGAAGGTCAGCTTGAGCGGGGCGAAGAACGCGCCGGCCGGGTTCATCGCGATCATGGTCTGCCCCAGCGGCAGCTGCGAGACCAGCGGTGCGGCCAGCCAGGAATAGATCGCGCGCGAAAACGGCAGCAATGCCAGCAACACCACGCCCAGGCCAATCAGCGCACGCACCAGACGGGCGCGCAATTCGACCAGGTGCTCGATCAGACTGCTCTCGGCCTGTGCGTCGTCGAACAGGCTCAAGGCGCTTTCTCCTGGGTGCTGCCGTTGCTTGCGGTCGTTGGCGCGGTAGTGCCCTGCGCGCTCACCGGTGCGGAAGCCAGGCTGCCGTGCGGTGCCGGCACCAGCGTCTGCCGGGGCGCTGGCGCAACCGGCTGCGCCTGGGCGATCACCGGGGAAGGGCCCGGCACGTGGGCATGCGGCTGCAAGCTGCCCTGCTCCAGCACCACCGGCGCGTCGGCGGGTAGCTCCAGCGGTGCCGCCACCGGGGTGGCGCTTGTACGGATGTCGATATCGCGGCCGAGTTCGTCGTGCAGGTCGCGCGCCTGGTCATGAAAACCGCGCGCGCCTTCTTCGACTTGCTGCTGAGTACTGCGCAGCTGCCCTTCGGCCTCACGCAGCGAGGCCTGCACGTCCTGCAGGCTGCGCTTGAGTTCTTCGGCTTCCAGCTCGCGTTCGAGCTCCTGCTTGACCGAATCCCACTGCATGCGCGCACGGCGCACCCACAGTCCGGCAAAACGGGCCGCCTTGGGCAAACGCTCGGGACCGAGCACCACCAGGGCGACGATCGCAATCAGCGTCAGTTCGCCAACACCTATGTCAAACACCGACGCTGCTCCGGATCAGCGCGCGTCGCGGTCGCGTTCGGCCTGCGCCTCACGCGCCTGCTCGGCAGTGCGGGAGTCGTCGCCGAGCTTGCCGGCCGGCTTGTCGTCGTCGTGCATGCCTTTCTTGAATTCCTTGACCGCGCTGCCGAGATCCTTGGCACCGCTGGTGAGCCGCTTGGTACCGAACACCAGCAACACGATCACCAGCACGATCAGCCAGTGCCAAATGCTGAAACCGCCCATGATCTGCTCGCTTGCTGAAAAGAAGGAAGGCTCAGGATACCCCAGCGCACCGCGCAGGGGGATGACAGCCGGTCAGCGGTTGCCGTCTAGTGATTCGGTGCGGATTTCGCCATCGGATACCGGCTGGAATCCCTGCTGTGGAGGCGGCGTGGTGCTGGGCTGCATCGGCACCGTGCTGGCCTCGTTGGCCGGCGGCGGCGGGGCCGTTTGCGCTGCCGGAGCCGCACTTGGCGCGCGCGCCACTGGCGGTGGCGCGGTCTCGTCGCTGTCGCCATCGCTGGTGCGATTGGTGCGCGCGGTGTAGGTGACTTCTTCCAGCCGGTCGCGGAAGGCGATGACGTCGGTGGACGGGCGCTCGTTGGTCCGGCCTTCGAAGATCATGCGCGGGGTGGCGCCGCCGCCGTAGGCGTTGAGGTCGGCGGCATCGTCGATCTGCAGCACCGCGCCATCCAGCGCCACGCCGGCGAACAGGCCGCGCGCGCGCGACCACGACCAGATTTCGGCCTTGAGCTGGCCATCGGTGGCGGCGGCGGCGTTGCGGCCTACCGGGCCTGCGGCCACGCCGGCGTCGGCGCCAAGGGTGAACTTGCCGTTGACGATGTTGTCCAGGCTGCGGTCGTTGCGGAACACCAGCACCACGTCGGAGGACTGCACACCGGCCTGGAAGCCGATGCTGCCGCCGGTGAGCTTGACGAACACCGGCTGCGACCAGCTGCCGTCGGCGTTCTTCATCGACATCAACCCGTGGCCGCGGCGGCCACCGATCACCAGGCCGGCCTTGAGCGTGTCGGGGATGACCACGATGGCGCGTGCCTCGTCGAGCAGCTTGTCCGGAATGGACTGCTCGGGAATCTTCATGATCTCGTTGAGCACCCGCACCGCATTACGTGCGCGCTGGTCTTCTTCCGGGCCGGCGACGGCATGGCCGGCGGCGAAGGTCAGCGACAACAACAGGGCCAGACGCGACAAACGAGGCATGACAAGCTCCAAAGGACGATCCGTCAAAGATAGCAATGCCGCGACGTTAGTGCTGGCGCAATGAATCGGTGGTGAGCGCATCCGGCGGCAAGACGGCGCAGATCGGGACGATTGATGCGCTGTCCTCGGCAGTCCTGCCCGGCTCTGCCAGAATGGCCGGCATGAACACCACTCCTGATACCGCCCTGCTGGTCGTCAACCTCGGCACCCCCGAATCGCCGACCGCCCCGGCCGTGCGCCGCTACCTGGCCGAGTTCCTCAGCGACCGTCGCGTGGTCGCGATCCCGCCGCTGTTCTGGAAGCCGCTGCTGTACGGGGTGATCCTGCCGATCCGTGGCCCCAAGTCGGCGGAAAAATACGCCAAGGTGTGGCTGCCTGACGGCTCGCCGTTAGCGGTCTACACGCGCCGCCTGGCCGAGGGCCTGAAAGAGGCGATGCCGGACTGGCAGGTGGAATGGGCCATGCGTTACGGCGAGCCGGCCTTGCGCAAGACGCTCGATGGCCTGCGCGCACGCGGCATCAAGCGCATCGTGGTGCTGCCGCTGTATCCGCAATATTCGACCACCACCACCGCCTCGATCCAGGACGTGGTGGATGCATGGCGGCCCAGCGCGCCGGAGATCGAGGTCACCGTGATCCAGGACTATTGCGAGGACGCCGGCTGGGTGGCGGCGATCGCCGATTCCATCCGTGCGCACTGGCAGGTGCACGGGCGCAGCGAGAAGCTGATGTTCTCCTTCCATGGCCTGCCGCAACGCGTGGCCAATGCCGGCGACCCGTATCCGCAGCAATGCGAGCGCAGCGCGCAGGCCATCGTCACCGCGCTCGGCCTGGGCGCGGACGAGTGGCAGATGGGCTACCAGTCGCGCTTCGGTGCCGAACGTTGGCTGCAGCCGTATGCCGAACCGACGCTGTGGGCGCTGGCCGAAGGCGGCGTGCGCAGCTTCGATCTGGTGTGCCCGGGCTTTGCCACCGATTGTCTCGAGACGCTGGAAGAAGTGGCGCTGGGCTTTGCCGAAACGCTGGCAGAGCGTAACGCCACACTGAGCTATATCCCGTGTCTCAACGCCAGTCCGGCGCATGCGCAGGCACTGGCCGCAGTGGCGCGGCGCGCGTGAGGTTGGAGCCGTTTGCGTGCGAGCTGGCCATTGGACGCGTCACCGGTCTGCGCAACACCGAACGCGGGCCACGCCGGGTGCTGGCATTGCACGGCTGGCTTGATAACGCGGCCAGCTTCGTCCCGCTCAGTGCACACCTGCGCGCGCCCGATCTGGATCTGGTGTTGCTCGACCTGCCCGGTCACGGCCACAGTGCCTGGCTGCCGACAGGCGCCGAATACACGCTGAGCAGCGCAATTCATAACCTGCTACAGGTGGCCGACGCATTGGGTTGGGACCGCTTTACCTTGTTGGGCCACTCGCTGGGTGGCGGCGTCGCCAGCTTGATGGCTGCCGCCGCGCCGGAGCGCGTCGAGGCCTTGGTGGCGATCGAAGCACTGGGTGCATTGGCCGAACCGGTGGAAAGCACCGCAGAGCGGCTGCGCGACTCCGTGCGCTCGACCCGGACCCTGCCGCAACGGCCGCTGCGTGTCTTCAGCTCGATGGAAGCGCCAGTGCGCGCACGCATGATGGCCAATCAACTCACCGAGCCGGCAGCGCGCCTGCTGGTGGAGCGCGGCCTGCGCGTGGTCGAAGGCGGCTACAGCTGGTGCACCGACCCGCGCCTGACCTTGCCCACCGCCATCCGCATGACCGAAGCGCAAATCGATGCGCTGCTGGCCTCCATCGTGTGCCCTACCCAAGCCATCTTCGCAACGCCGGGCCAACCGTATTTTTCCGACGCCCTGCGCGATCATCGTGTGGCCATGGTGCCGGACGCGCGCCTGCACCTGCTGCCGGGCGCCCACCATGTGCATATGGAGGCACCGCAGGCGGTGGCGGCGGTGATCAATGGGTTTTTGGCGACGCTGCCGCAGCCGTGATGCAAGCAGGTGCGATCGGCAGGCAAGTCGGCGCAATGGCGGATCCCTTGCGTGTGGTCACTGCGATTGAATCCTTCGAGCGGTGGAGTGCGCCGTGGACGTTTTTCGACACGGTGCACGCGACGCCACAGCTGACTGCGGAGGATCGCCTGCTGTTGCAGCAGGTGTGGTCGGTGGCGTGTGACGCCGAGCGCTGGACGTCGAGCCCTGCGCTGGATGCAGGGGCAGCGGCAACGGAGAGTGCCCTGACAACGCGCTTTGCCTGGCTGCCGCCGCAGGCCTGCCGGCAACTTGCCAGAGCTGCTTCATACGCGTGGCGCTAACCAAGATGTGACATCAGGGCTGATCGGCATGCGGCGCCGTGTTGTTGAGCCATTGCCGGATGCAACACGCCTACCGATGATTACAGGGCCACGGGAGCCGTGGTTACTGGCAACGAGGCCTGCGTCACTCGGCCTGCAACAACCGCCGCAGTTGCGCCTTGAGTTGACGACCGTGTTCGTGGAAGTAGCTGCGCTCGTCGCGCCAGGCGGGGAAGCGCTGTTCCACTTCGACCCAGAAGGCGGGTGAGTGATTGGCCTGCAGCAGATGGCAGAGCTCGTGGACCAGCACGTATTCAAACGCGGAGGGGCGCCCGAGTACCAACGCCAGGTCCAGCGCCATCGAGCCATCCGGCGCAAGCGACCCCCACTGCGACGACATCACCTTGAGCCGCAGGCGCGCCGGTGGGCGCGGCAATCCGGGCAGATAGGTGGGCAACCAGCGGCCGACATCGGCGCGTGCCTGCGCTTCGTAGAACTCTTTCAGCGCGCGACGCAGGCCGGCGTCGCCCAGCCGGGACGGCACGTGGAAATGCGCGCCCGCCTCATCGACCTCGATGCGCGTGTAACGGCCCTCGTGCCAGTGCAGCGGCAGTAAGACGCCACGCAACGGCAGCAGCCCGGGCACGCCACGCTGCAATGCAGGAAACGCATCGACCTGCTGGTACCGCGAGAGCTGCGTGCCTAGCCAATCCAGGTGCGCATGCAGGAACCGTTCGCCGGAGATCAGGCTCGCCCGCAGCGGCAAGGTCAGACGCGCACCGCGTTCGTCGACGCTGAGCTTGATGCGCCGCGCACGCGGGTCGCGCACGCGCAGGACGTCGATGTCGCGGCCTTCCAGTTGCACGCGCACACAGTCGCGTTCGACAACCTGCGGGGCGGGCGCAACGAGGCGGCGGACGAGCTTGAACATGGGCACAGGATAGCGCTGCGATGTGTCAGGTGGTGAGATGGGCGATTGATGCATTCGATGTTGTCGCGACTTCTTCGAGTGGTTGGCAAACGACGCTGCACACCGCCAGATGGGCGCAGCCGACGTCGCTAGAGTTGCGACCTGGCCGCAGGGTCCTTGCCCGCTCACCACGGCCAAGTCCTGTGCTTTGGGCGTCGCACTCCGAAGTCCTGGATAGCGCGAATGGAACAGCTGCAGAGCGGCGGATTGCGGCCTGGTTGCAGGGCCCTTGCCCGCCCACCATCGCAGGACACGCCGCAAGTCCGTCCCTGTAGGCTCTTACACGACATCCATGCCGCGTAAGGTCCCGCGACGGTGAGCGGGCAAGGACCAATCGAGTTGCTCGGTACGCATGTTTTTTAACAAAACAGCCAGCAAACGTTCTGGTGCGGTGCCTCACCGATTGCGGGACCGTGTGGCGGCATGGATGCCGCGCACTCGACTCGTCAGGCTTTTGACTCAAGCATCCGATCGCGACGACACAACGCCATCGCTCGACGTTGCGCTTACTCGGCCTTGCTCAGCTTCAGCGCGGTTTCCAGCAGCAGGAACAGCCGGCGGATTTCGGCGCTCATCAGCGCGAAGCGGGCATCGAGTTCGGCACGTGCGCCGTCGTCGTCGCTGTGTTCCAGCTGGTCCAGCGCGCCGTCGAGGAACTTGAGCTTGCGGATCACCAGATCGTCGCCGAGCACGAACGACAGATTGTCGTCCAGCACCAGCGCCAGCTTGGTGACCTGCTTGCCGGCCTCCAGATGCTTGTCGATCTCGTCGCCGCGCAGTTCCTGGTGCTGGCACTTGACCACCGCGCCGCCTTCGATCGGGTCCTTCATCTCGCATTCTTCGCCCAGGCTCAAACCCTCGGGCAAGGGCTCGCCAGCGATCCAGCCGGTAAGGATGGCGCGCGGGGCCACTTCGGCATTGAGCGGCAACGCCGGGAAGCTGCCGAGCGCGCCACGGATCTCGCTCATCACGTTTTCGCCGCTCTTGCGGCTGGAGGTGTTGACCGCGATGTAGCCGTTCTGCAGGTCCAAGATCGCGTCGGTGCGCGAGCTCTTGACGAAGGCGCGCGGCAGCAGCTCATGGATCAGGTCGTCCTTGAGCCGCTTGCGGGCCTTGCCGCCGGGGCGGCGGCCTTCCTTCTCTTCGATCTCGGCGACCTTGCGCTCGAGTAGGTCGTTGACCACCGCACCGGGCAGGATCTTGTCCTCGCCACCGATGGTGAGCCACAGGAACTCTTCCAGACGGTGCGAGAGCACTTCCTGCTCATCGCGGCCGAACGGCGAAATGAAGCCGCGCGAGCTCATTTCCAGCGGGCCGACCGGCTTGAGCTGCACCTGCGGCAGCAGCGTTTCGATTTCGGAAAAGTCCAGCGTGGTGGGAAAACGGAACAGGGTGAGATTGCGAAAGAACATGCGTAAGACCGAAGAAGAGAAACGTGGAGGTGAAAGACCGACGGCGACCGGGCGGGCGCGTCAGTCGCTGTCGTGTGTGGCATCGCCGGCGGCGAACCAGGCGGTGGAATCGTGCGCAGAGGTGGGGGCATCGGGCGCACGGCCCAGGCGCATGAAATCGAACAGTGCGCGGTCGGCCAGTTGCTCGGGGCGCACGTCGCCGAGCGCGCGCGCAATCTGCTCGACCCGGCCCGGCTGCTCGTGGTCCCACTGCTGCAGCATGCGGCCGACCTGCTGGCGTTGCAGATTTTCCTGGCTGCCGCACAGGGTGCACGGAATGATCGGGAACTGCCGCGCCTGCGCGTATTGGGCAATGTCGGCCTCGCGCACGTAGGCCAGCGGGCGGATCACTACGTGCGCGCCGTCGTCGCTGCGCAGCTTGGGCGCCATCGCAGCCAGACGCGCATGGTGAAACAGGTTCATGAAAAACGTAGCGACAATGTCGTCGCGGTGATGACCGAGCGCGATCTTGGTCACGCCATGGGCTTGCGCATAGGCATACAGCGCGCCGCGCCGCAGCCGCGAGCACAATGAACACATGGTCTTGCCGGCCGGAATCACCCGGCTGACCACCGAGTAGGTGTCTTGCTCGACGATGTCGAATGGCACGCCCAGCTCGCGCAGGTAGGCCGGCAGCACATGGGCCGGGAAGTCCGGCTGCTTCTGATCCAGATTCACCGCCACCAGCGTGAACGGCACCGGCGCCTTGCGCTGCAGGTGCAGCAGCATGTCCAGCAAGGTGTAGCTGTCCTTGCCGCCGGACAGGCACACCATGATCTTGTCGCCGGCGGCGATCATGCCGAAATCGGCGATCGCCTGGCCCACCTGGCGCTGCAGCCGCTTGCCCAGGCGCAGCTGCTCACGCTGCAACCGCTGGCGCGGGTCGCGCGGCGCGGGGTCGGCCAGGGGTTGCGGCAGCGGCAGGACAGCGGTCATAAGCCTCCCATTGTAGCGGCCGGGGTGGCCGGGTGACCGGCGGGCAGCCGTTGGGTCCGTGTGTGGCCATATCTGCTCGTTGTCCGGTCCCCCACGTGGCCGCAGCGCATCGGCTGGCCGGCTGGCTGACGCAGTCTGGAGGGAAGCGCTGGGCGCCGGTGCGCGGGCCAGGCTTGGGTCGGATGTGCCGGAGATGCGTCTCCCGCCGCAATCCTGGTTTGCTGTTGATGCTTCCTGGCTTGGTCCTTCTCTCGCTGGCTCTTCCTCGCACATGCAAGGCTTCCGGCAGGCCGTCTACCCACGGACCCTCCTGATGGGCCGTCTGCGCTGCAGGTCGCCGTTGCGCGACTGGTCTGCGTTGCAGGTTTTTGTGATTGCCTGCTTGCAGGCCTGTCCGGCCGTGTCTGTGGCCGCATGCATAAGGTGCCCCCCCCATGGCAGGCGAGGTCTGCACGTTCCCGCGTGGCCCAAAGCATATCCCTCGCCCGGCCATGGAACAGCTCGCATCTCGCAGCGCAGCAAGCCTTTCGACGGCGGGCTGGGTAAAGTCCGCAGGACCGTTTCAGCTGGGATCGGCATGACACCTTCGGCTTCGCTGTATGGCGCGGCTTTTTTCAGTCGGCTTTTTGGTAGCGCTAACATTTTTTGCGTCGCAACGCAGAACACGCATGCACAGATCCGCTGCATGTGCTGCAGCGACGCGGCGCCACCGGCCCCTACGCATTCCATCGCTGCGGTGTGCCGATGCCATCCCTCTCCCCCGTGACGCCCCCCTTTCTGCAGGAGTCCACCCCATGAGCAACACCGTTTACATCGGCGCGAAGGAATATTTTCCCGGCATCGGCAAGATCGGCTTCGAAGGCCGCGACTCCGACAACCCGCTCGCGTTCAAGGTCTACGACGCCAACAAGACCATCGGCGACAAGACCATGGCCGAGCACCTGCGCTTTGCCGTGGCCTATTGGCACAGCTTCTGCGGCAATGGCGCCGATCCGTTCGGCCCGGGCACGCGTGCGTATCCGTGGGACGCGGGCAATACCGCACTGGGCCGCGCCGAAGCCAAGGCCGATGCCGCATTCGAATTCTTCACCAAGCTCGGCGTGCCGTACTACTGCTTCCACGACATCGACCTGTCGCCGGATGCCGATGACATCGGCGAGTACGAGAAAAATCTGAAGCACATGGTCGGCATCGCCAAGCAGCGCCAGACCGACACCGGCATCAAGCTGTTGTGGGGCACCGCCAACCTGTTCTCGCACCCGCGCTACATGAATGGCGCATCGACCAATCCGGACTTCAACGTGGTCGCGCGTGCGGCCGTGCAGGTCAAGGCCGCGATCGATGCCACCGTTGAACTCGGTGGCGAGAACTACGTGTTCTGGGGCGGCCGCGAAGGCTATGCCTGCCTGCACAACACCCAGATGAAGCGCGAGCAGGACAATATGGCGCGCTTCCTCACTCTGGCACGTGATTACGGCCGTGCGATCGGCTTCAAAGGCAACTTCCTGATCGAGCCCAAGCCAATGGAGCCGATGAAGCACCAGTACGACTTCGACAGCGCCACGGTGATTGGCTTCCTGCGCCAGCACGGCCTGGACCAGGATTTCAAGCTCAATATCGAAGCCAACCATGCGACCTTGTCGGGCCACAGCTTCGAGCACGATCTGCAGGTGGCATCCGATGCCGGCCTGCTGGGCAGCATCGACGCCAACCGCGGCAACCCGCAGAACGGCTGGGACACCGACCAGTTCCCGACCGACCTGTACGACACTGTCGGCGCGATGCTGGTGGTGCTGCGGCAGGGCGGGCTGGCACCGGGTGGCCTGAATTTCGACGCCAAGGTGCGGCGCGAATCGTCCGACCCGCAGGATCTGTTCCTGGCCCACATCGGCGGCATGGACGCATTCGCACGCGGACTGGAAGTGGCCAATGCGCTGCTGACGGCCTCGCCGCTGGAAACCTGGCGCGCCGAGCGCTACGCCAGCTTCGACAGCGGCGCCGGTGCGGACTTCGCCTCCGGCAAGAGCACCCTGGCGGACCTGGCCACCTACGCCGCCGGGAATGTGCCCACGCAGGTCAGCGGCCGCCAGGAAGCCTACGAGAACCTGATCAATCAGTATCTGACGCGTTGATGTGTGTCATGCACGCGCGCCGTATCGCGCTGCGCGTGCATGACACCCGCTTGCAGGGCCACAGCGCGCTGCAAGCGAGCGTGTGAGGTATCGAGATGGGTGACCCATAGCGCTGCGATCAGGGGGATCGCTGCGCCGACAACACGTCGCATGCGTGCGACAGGAATAGGCAGCTAGCGCCCATCTTGCAGCGACACTGTGGTGCGTTAGCCGCTCTTACTCGGTCGGATCGATTGCGATCGGTGCGGCCACCGAATCCCGCTTGACCAGCAGGTGCGCGACCACATGATCGACCATCTTCGACGTGCGTTCCTTGGCGCGAATCGTCTTCAACAAGATGTCCAGCGCGGCATCGGCCATGGCGGCGATGGGCTGCTGCACGGTGGTGAGTTCCGGCCAGACGGCAGTGGCTGCGGAGGTGTCGTCGAAGCCCACGACCGACAGATCGCGAGGTACGTCCAGCCCGCGTCGGTGCGCCACCGAGATGGCCGCTGCGGCCATGTCGTCGTTGCTGGCGAAGATCGCGCTGGGGCGACGTTTGCGTGCGAGCAACTTTTCGGCCGCGACCAAGCCGGACTTGTAGGTGTAGTCGCCCGGCTGCACCAGATGTTTGTCCAGACGCAGGCCGGCGTGCGCAAGCGCAGCCTGAAATCCTTCGAAACGCCGCGTGCTGGCCGACAGGTTGGGATGCCCGGCGATGTAGCCGATGCGGGTATGTCCCTGCGCGATCAGATGCTCGGTGATCTCCTTGGCCGCGGCGAATTCGTCGATGCGCACGCAGGCCACGTCGGGACTGAAATGGTTGGACGCGATCGCCACCACCGGCACCTTGGCGCGCACCAGTTCCAGCACCGCGGCGCGGGATTCGCACAACGGTGGCGGCAGGATCACCCCGGCCACGCCCTTGGCGAGCTTGCGTGCAGCCTTGCGTTCGGCATCGGCGTCGAGATCGTCCCAGCAATCGATCACCAACTGGATCGAGGTACGCGAGGCGACCCGCAGCACGCCCAGCAGCAATTCACGCAGATACGCGCCACTGGGGTCGCTGTAGATCAGCGCAATGCGCGTGCTCTGCGCGGCGGCCAGCGCGCTGGCGGCCAGGTTGGGCGTGTAGCCGAGCTTGTCGACCGCACGCATCACCCGCTCACGGGTGGCGTCGCGCACGCTGCCGGTGTTGTTGACCACACGCGAGACCGTCATCGGCGACACTTTCGCCAGCGCCGCCACCTCGTCGATGGTGGTCGCGCGGCTGGTGCGGCGGACCGATTTCCTGACCTTCTCCAAGCGTGGCCTCTTCAAGTGCGAGCGAATGTTGGTCCAAGCACGCGTGGTACTGCCGATCAACGTGCAGCAGCTGCGAGCATGAGGATGCAAGCCATGGTACCGGGAAGCAGACAGAGCGGGGAGATGCGCACAGGCGCTACTACCGCATCGGAGCGTACGGCATGAGCGCACGCCCGATGGGACGCAGTCGCGCATGCACGCGTGCGTTGGCGCTCATGTGGCTGGTGTTGTTGGGCGGTGTGCTGCTGCCGGCGGCGCCGGTACATGCCGAAGATGGTTACGAGCTCTGGTTGCGCTACCAGAAGGTGCGCGATGCCGAGCCGTTGCGGGCAAACGCGCAGACCTTGGTGATTGCCAGCGACTCGCCCACCCTGCATGCCGCGCGCGATGAGCTGACGCGCGGGGTGCAGGGCTTGCTCGGCTATGCCCTGCACAGCGCTGCAACAGTGACTGCCGATGGTGCGATCTTGCTGGGCGCCGCCAGCGCACCGCAGATCACCGCATTGCAGCTGAAAACCGACGATCTGGGCCGTGAGGGGTATCTGATCCAGACCGTGCGCGTGGATGGGCATCGCGCCACTGCCATCGTGGGCGGCAGCGACGTCGGTGCGTTGTATGGCGTCTTTCATTTCCTGCGCCTGCTGCAGACCGGCCAGCCGGTCAGCGCGCTCGACGTACGCGAATCGCCGCGCTTGCAGCTGCGCATGCTCAACCACTGGGACAACCTGGATGGCGTGGTGGAGCGCGGCTATGCCGGTGCATCGTTATGGAACTGGCAGACCCTGCCCGGCTATCTGGATCCGCGCTACACCGACTATGCGCGCGCCAATGCGTCGCTGGGCATCAACGGAACCGTGCTCAACAATGTCAATGCCAAGGCCTGGAGTCTGACACCGCAGTATCTGGACAAGGCCGCGGCACTGGCCAAGGTGTTTCGTCCCTACGGCATCCGCGTGTTTCTCAGCGCGCGCTTCAGTGCACCGATCGAGATTGGGGGCTTGAAAACCGCCGACCCGCTGGACCCGCAGGTGCAGCAGTGGTGGCGTGCCAAGGCCGACGAGATCTACGCGCGCATTCCGGATTTTGGCGGGTTCCTGGTCAAGGCCAACTCCGAAGGCCAGCCCGGTCCGCAGGATTACGGGCGCTCGCATGCCGATGGCGCAAACCTGCTGGCCGACGCGCTGGCGCCCCATGGGGGCGTGGTGATGTGGCGCGCGTTCGTGTATTCGCATGAGCAACCGGACGATCGCGCCAAACAGGCGTACAGCGAGTTTGTGCCGCTCGATGGCGCCTTCCGCGACAACGTGATCGTGCAGGTCAAGAACGGCGCGATCGACTTCCAGCCACGTGAGCCGTTTCATCCGTTGTTCGGCGCGATGCGCAAGACGCCGCTGATGCCTGAGTTCCAGATCACCAAGGAATACCTGGGCTTTTCCACCCACCTTGCCTATCTGGGCACGCTATTTGCCGAAACCCTGCAGGCCGATACCTATGCGCGCGGCAAGGGCTCGACCGTCGCCAAGACGGTGGACGGCACGCTGTTCAACTCCGGCAAGCGGGCGCGGCTCACCGGCATTGCCGGCGTGGCCAATATCGGTGCCGATCACAACTGGAGCGGCTCGATTTTCGATCAGGCCAACTGGTATGCCTACGGGCGGTTGGCGTGGAATCCGGCGTTGTCGCCGGAGGCGATCGCGCAGGACTGGGTGCGTATGACGTTGTCCAACGATCCGGCCGTGGTCACGCCGGTGGTGGGCATGATGCTGCGCTCGCGCGAGGCGGTGGTGGACTACATGACGCCGCTGGGCCTGCATCACCTGATGGGGCGCGGCCACCATTACGGCCCGGCGCCGTGGGATGCCGGCAGCGAGCGCCCCGATTGGGACCCGGTGTATTACCACCGCGCCGATCGCAATGGCATTGGTTTCGATCGCAGCGCCAGCGGCAGCAACGCGGTAGCGCAATACGCAGCGCCGGTGGCGCGCGTGTTCGGCGATGTGCAACGCGTGCCCGAGCAGTATCTGCTGTGGTTCCACCATGTGTCGTGGGACCGGCGCATGGCCTCGGGACGGCCGCTCTGGGACGAGCTGGTCTGGCACTACGACCATGGCGTGGACGAAGTGCGTGCGATGCGCGCGACCTGGCAAGGCCTGGCTGGCAAGATCGATGCGCCGCGCTATCGGCAGGTAAGCGATTTTTTGGCCATCCAGCAGAACGAGGCGCAGTGGTGGCGCGATGCCAGCATCGCCTATTTCCAGAGCGTGTCCGGGCGTGCATTACCGGCCGACGTGGCGCCGCCCGCGCATCCGCTGGCGTATTACCAGGCATTGACGTTTCCCTACGCACCAGGAAATCCGAAATGAGCACGCGCGTGATGACACCCCTGGCGGTACTGCTGTCTGCGGCAATAGTGTCCAGCGCTGCACAGGCTGCCGATGCGCCGTTGCTGCACGCGCTCTTTCAAGACCATGTGGTGCTGCAGCGCGATGCACCGGTCAAGGTCTGGGGCGATGCGGCGCCGGGCATGCGCGTCACCGTGCAACTGGAGACGCAGCGGGTACAAGCACGCGCCGACCGTGACGGGCATTGGCAGGCGCGCCTGCCTGCACACGCGGCCGGTGGCCCGTACCGCTTGCAGGCCAGCACATCCGATGGCACCACCCAGCAAGTGAGCGATGTGCTGATCGGTGATGTGTGGCTGTGCTCGGGCCAATCCAACATGGAATTGCAGGTGCATCGCACGCTGGATGCACGCAGCGAAATTGCCGATGCCGATCACCCCACCATCCGCATGTTCAAGGTGCCTGCGCAATCCAGCCCCACCCCGCAGACGCGTTTCGGTGGCCAGTCGGAATGGCAGCTCACCACGCCGGAAACGGTGAAGGACTTTTCTGCGGCGTGTTACTACTTCGCACGCGAATTGCAGAAGACCGTCGATGTGCCGATGGGCCTGATCAACGCCTCGTGGGGCGGCTCGCAGCTGCAGGCCTGGATCGGCGACACGGCATTGCGTGCCGCAGGCGACGATGGCCCGGCGCTAGATGTGCTGGCGCGTTACGCACGCGATCCGGTGGAGGCCGCGCCGCGTTGGGGCGCACTGTGGGAGGGCTGGTGGCATGCGCACGGCGAAGGCGATCCCTGGCAACCGGATGCGCCCGGCGCCTGGCAAACCGCGCCGGCGGCATTGGGCGCGTGGGACGACTGGGGCGTACCGCAGCTGGTCGGTTTCAATGGCATGGTCTGGTACCGCACCACCATTGAGCTGAGCGCCGCGCAGGCCGCGCAGGACGCCAGCTTGTTGCTTGGGCCGGTGGACGAGCTGGATCAAACCTGGGTCAATGGGCGCGGCGTGGGCAGCAGCTACGGCGCCGACCAGCCGCGCCGCTACACGCTGCCGCGCGGCCACCTGCATGCCGGGCGCAACAGCATCGTGCTCAACGTGCTCAACACCTATCGCCGCGGTGGATTGCTGGGCGATGCATCGTCGCGTGCGCTGCAGTTTGCCGATGGCAGCACGCTGCCGCTGGATGCGCCGTGGCAGTACCAGATCGTGTCGCCGCAACTCGGCACACCGCCACGCGCGCCGTGGTCGTCGGCGGCCGGGCTGACCACCTTGTACAACGGCATGATCGCCCCGCTCGGCCAGCTGGGGCTGCGGGGCGTGCTGTGGTACCAGGGCGAATCCAATGCCGGCGATGCGGTGCATTATCCCGCGCTGCTGCAGGCCTGGCAGCGCGACTGGCGTGCACGCTTCGGTGCAACGCTGCCGCTGCTGGTGGTGCAGCTTGCCAACTACGGCGCGCCGCCCATGCACCCGGTGGAAAGCGGGTGGGCGCAGCTGCGCGAAGCGCAGCGCCGCTTCGTTGCCGACGATGCGCATGCGGGCCTGGCGGTGGCCATCGACATCGGCGACCGCTACGACATCCATCCTGCCAACAAGCAGGAGCTTGGGCGGCGCCTGGCGCGCGCGGCGCGGCATGTGGTGTATGGCGAGGCGATTGCGCCGTCCGGCCCGGTGCCGCGCAGCGCACGTCGCGATGGCGATGCCATCCGCATTGCCTTCGACGACGTGGATGCGGCGTTGCTGAGTTACGGCAACGACGCACCGATCGGCTTTGAAGTCTGCGCTGCGGCAGCCAACAATTGCCGCTACACCAGCGCCACGCTGCAGGGCCACGAGGCCAGCCTGCGTGTTCCTTCCGGCCTCGCCGCCACCCGCGTGCGCTACTGCTGGGCCGACAGCCCGGTCTGCACCTTGTACGACCGCAGCGGCCTGCCGGCCGGCCCGTTCGAACTTCCCATCACTTCCGCCTCTTCCCCATGAGCGAGACCCCGATGTCACAGACTTCCGACTCCCCTGCACCGCTGCAAGGTTCTGCCCGCGACCGCGAGATCGTCGAGGCGCGCGTCATCGTCACCTGCCCTGGGCGCAACTTCGTCACCTTGAAGATTCGCACCCGCGCAGGGATCACCGGGCTGGGCGATGCCACGCTCAATGGTCGCGAACTGGCGGTGGCGGCGTACCTGCAGGAACACCTGGTACCGAACCTGATCGGCCGCGATGCCGGGCGCATCGAGGACATCTGGCAGTTCTTCTACCGCGGTGCGTATTGGCGCCGTGGCCCGGTGACGATGAGCGCGATTGCCGCAGTGGACGTAGCGCTGTGGGACATCCTGGGCAAGATGGCCGGCCTGCCGTTGTACCAGCTGCTGGGCGGGCGCTCGCGCGAAGGTGCGCTGGTCTATGGTCACGCCAACGGCCGCGATATCGCCGAAACGAGCGACGAGGTGGGCCGCTTCCGCGAGATGGGCTTTATCGCCATTCGCGCGCAATGCGGCGTGCCCGGCATCAAGAAGACCTATGGCATTTCCAGCGGCGGCAAGCCGTACGAGCCCGCCGAAAGCGAACTGCCTACCGAAACGGTGTGGTCCACGCCGCGTTACCTGGGCGTTGTGCCGAAGTTGTTCGAGCAATTGCGCAGCGATCACGGCAATGAGATCGAGCTGCTGCACGATGCGCATCACCGGCTCACCCCGATCGAGGCCGCGCGCCTGGGCCGCGATCTGGAGCCGTACCGGCTATTCTGGCTGGAAGACGCCACGCCAGCGGAAAACCAGCGTGCGTTCGAGATCATTCGCCAACACACGGTGACGCCATTGGCAGTGGGCGAAGTGTTCAATTCGATCTGGGACTGCAAGCACCTGATCGAGCAGCAACTGATCGACTACATCCGCACCACGATCGTGCATGCCGGCGGCATCACCCACGTGCGACGGCTCGCGGATTTTGCCGCGTTGCATCAGGTGCGCACCGGCTTCCACGGCGCCACCGATCTGTCGCCGGTGTGCATGGGCGCGGCCCTGCACTTCGATACCTGGGTGCCCAACTTCGGCATCCAGGAATACATGTTCCATTCCGACGAGGCCAACGCGGTGTTTCCGCACGACTACGTGTTCCGCGACGGGCGCCTGCATTGCGGCGAAACCCCGGGGCATGGCGTGGACATCGACGAGGCGCTGGCCGCCAAGTATCCGTATGTGCCTAAACAGCTGCCGATTGCACGCCTGGAAGACGGCGCGATGTGGGATTGGTGATGCGGCTGTTGCCGGCCGCGCTGAGCGTGCTGATGGCCGCGCTTGTGCCTGTCGTGGCGCAGGCGCAGGCCAGCGCCGGAGCCAATGTCGCCTTCGATTGGTTCGACTATCGCGGCGACGATGCGGTGTTCGCCACGCCGTTGGCGGCCGGTCAATACCGCAACCCGATCCTGGCCGGTTTCTATCCGGACCCCAGCATCACACGCGTGGGCGAGCGCTACTACCTGGTCAATTCCACCTTTGCGTATTTCCCGGCGATTCCGGTATTCGAGAGCGGCGATCTGGTGCACTGGACGCAGGTTGGCAACGTGGTCGAGCGGCGCGAACAGCTCAACTACGACGGCCTGACCGTCTCGCGCGGTATGTTCGCCGCGAGTATTCGCCACCATGACGGGCGCTTTTATGTGGTGGGGACGGCGGTCGATAGCGGTGGCAACTTTATCGCCAGCGCCAGCAGCGCCGCCGGCCCCTGGTCGCAACTGACCTGGCTGCCAGGCATCGACGGCATCGACCCGTCGCTGTTCTTCGACACCGACGGCAGCGCGTATCTGCTCAACAACGGCCCACCGCAAGGCACGCCGTTATACGAAGGCCACCGCGCGATCTGGATGCAGCGCTTCGACATCGCCAGCAATCGGCCCATCGGCCCACGCAAGGTGTTGCTCAACGGCGGCGTGGACCTGGCCAGCAAGCCGATCTGGATCGAGGGCCCGCACCTGTATCAACGCGACGGCTGGTACTACCTGTCGTGCGCCGAGGGCGGCACCGGGCCGCAACATTCGCAGGTGGTGTTGCGCAGCCGCAACGTGTGGGGGCCGTACGCGCCCTCGCCGCACAACCCCATCCTGACCCAGCGCGATCTGCCTGCCGACCGTGCGCATCCGGTCAGCAATGCCGGCCATGCGGATTTTGTCGCAGCACCGGACGGGCAATGGTGGGCGGTGTTCCTGGCCAGCCGGCCGTATTCCGGCGATCGCTACAACACCGGGCGCGAGACGTTTTTGCTGCCGGTGCAATGGCGCGATGGCTGGCCGTCGATTCTGCCCGCCGGCGCACCGATTCCCTACATCGCCAATGCACCTGCGGGCGCAACCGCCACTGCCGATCAGGCGCCGCTGTCGGGCAACTTCACCTGGCACGACGACTTCACTGCCACTGCCTTGCAGCGCGAATGGCTTACCCTGCGCGTGCCTAAGCGCACGGTGGCCGATACGCAGGCACGCGCCGGTTGGCTGACTCTGCATGCAACCGAGCAAGGGCTGGAGGGCAGCGGCACGCCCGCGTTTGTTGCACGCCGCCAGCAACACACGCGTTTTTACGCCAGCACCGCGCTGGCGGTGCCCACCCAAGCAGGCGTGCAGGCCGGGCTGGCCGCCTTCCAGAACGCCAACGCGTGGTACACGCTGGGCGTGCGTCGCGAGGGCGCTGCATTAGAGGTCTTTGTCGACAAGCGCGACGGCACCACCACCACGACACTGGCGCACACCCGCATCCCGGCCACCACAACGCAGCTGCGCTTGCAGATCAGCGGCGATGGTGGCACCTACAGCTTCGACTACGACGCCAACGGTGCCGGTTGGCAGTCGCTACGCCGCAACGACGATGCCGGTTTTCTCAGCACCGCACAGGCCGGCGGCTTCGTCGGCAGCATGATCGGGCCCTTCGCCCGGTTGCAACCAGACCGCACCAAGGAGGACTGACCATGCATTCGCACCCTACCCGTCTCACCGCCACCCCACGCCGCGCCCTGGCCGCCGGCCTGCTGCTGGCGATTGCCCTGGCCGCCGGCAACACGCAGGCGGCCACACCCCCGCCGCCATATCTGGACACCCAACTGCCATTCGAGACACGCGCTGCCGATCTGGTGTCGCGCATGACGCTGGAGGAAAAAGCCGCGCAGATGCAGAACGCCGCACCGGCGATCCCGCGCTTGCGGGTGCCCGCCTACGACTGGTGGAACGAGGCACTGCATGGCGTGGCGCGCGCCGGTGGCGCCACGGTGTTTCCACAGGCGATCGGGCTGGCAGCCACCTTCGACACCCCGCTGATGGCCGAGGTGGCCACCGCCATCAGCGACGAGGCACGCGCCAAGCACCACGCCTTTCTGGCACGCGATGAGCACAAGCGTTATCAGGGGCTCACGTTCTGGTCGCCCAACATCAACATCTTCCGCGACCCGCGCTGGGGCCGTGGTCAGGAAACCTACGGCGAAGATCCGTTCCTGACCGCGCGCATGGGCGTGACTTTCGTGCAGGGCCTGCAGGCGCAGCAAGGCCCGTACCGAAAGCTCGATGCCACGGCCAAGCACTACGCGGTGCACAGCGGCCCGGAAGCGGACCGCCACCACTTCGACGTGCACCCCAGCGAACGCGATCTGCATGAGACCTATCTGCCGGCGTTCCAGGCCTTGGTGCAGGAAGGCCATGTGGCCGCGGTGATGGGTGCCTACAACCGCGTCAACGGCGAGTCCGCCTCGGCCAGCACGCGGCTGGAAGGCATCCTGCGCCGCGACTGGGGCTTTGATGGCTACATCGTCAGCGACTGCGCAGCGATCCGCGATATCTGGCAGAACCACAAGATCGTGCCCACGCCCGAGGCCGCCGCCGCACTGGGCGTCAAGCACGGCACCGACCTGGATTGCGGCGACACCTATGCGGCATTGCCCAAGGCGGTGCGCGCCGGGTTGATCGACGAAGCCACCATCGATACCTCGCTCAAGCGCCTGATGACCACGCGCATGCGTTTAGGCATGTTCGACCCGCCTGCAAAGGTGGCCTGGGCGCAGATTCCTGCCTCGGTGAATCAATCGCCGCAGCACGATGCGCTGGCACGCCGCACCGCTCGCGAATCGCTGGTGTTGCTGAAGAACGACGGCCTGCTGCCGCTCAAACCCACGCTCAAGCGCATCGCCGTGGTCGGCCCCACCGCCGATGACCCGATGTCGCTGCTGGGCAACTATTACGGCACACCCGCCGCGCCGGTGACCATCCTGCAAGGCATCCGCGATGCGGCGCCGCAGGCGGAGGTGGTGTACGCACGCGGCAGCGATCTGGTGGAAGGACGCGAAGACCCCAACGCCGCCGCACCGATCGATGCGCGCTATCTGCGCCCGGCCGCCGATGCCAAACAAAACGGACTGACCGGTGAGTACTTCAAGGGGCGCAGCCTGGCCGGGCAACCGGTGCTGACCCGCATCGACCCACGCATCGCCTTCCGCTGGGACCGTAATGCGCCCACCGACGATGCGCTGGGCCGTGGCGAGCTGCAGCCCGGGCAGGCCTTGGAGAAAGACGATTTCAGCGTGCGTTGGCACGGCCAGTTGTTGCCGCCGGTCAGCGGTGATTACGACCTGCAGATCGCCGCCGATGATGGCGTGCGTCTGTTTCTGGATGGCACGTTGCTGATCGACCAGTGGCGCGATGCACCGCGCATGCGCGGCGGCAATGCCAGCGTGCGCCTGGAAGCCGGCAAGGCTTACGACCTGCGCGTTGAGTATTACGAAGCCACCCGCGACGCCGGTGTACGTCTGGCCTGGCGCATGCCCGGCGCCAAACCCCCGCTGCAGGAAGCGGTGGACGCCGCACGCAACGCGGAGGTGGTGGTGTTCGTCGGCGGCCTCACCGGCGATGTCGAAGGCGAGGAGATGGACGTCAACTATCCCGGCTTTGCCGGTGGCGACCGCACCGATACGCGCCTGCCCAAACCGCAGCGCGAGCTGCTGCAGGCGCTGCAGGCCACCGGCACGCCGGTGGTGGCGGTGTTGACCACCGGCTCTGCACTGGCGGTGGATTGGGCGCAGCAGCATGTACCGGCGATCCTGCTGGCGTGGTATCCCGGCCAACGCGGCGGCAGTGCGGTGGGCGATGTGTTGTTCGGCCAGGCCAGCCCGGGTGGTCGCCTGCCGATCACCTTCTACAAGGAAGCCGAGCGCCTGCCCGCCTTCGATGACTACGCCATGCGCGGGCGCACCTATCGCTACTTCACCGGCACCGCGCTGTACCCGTTCGGCCATGGATTGTCATACACGCAATTTGCCTACTCGGACCTGCGCCTGGACCGCACCACCCTCGGCGCCGATGGCACGTTGCGCGCGACGCTGAAGGTGCGCAACACCGGCAAGCGCGCCGGCGACGAAGTGGTGCAGCTGTACCTGCATCCGCTCGATCCCAAGCGCGAACGGGCCGGCAAGGAGCTGCGTGGTTTTCAACGCATGACCCTGCAACCGGGCGAACAGCGCGAGGTCGCCTTCACGCTAAAGGCCGCCGATGCGCTGCGTATCTACGACGAGCAGCGCAAGACCTACGCTGTGGACCCGGGCGCCTATGAAGTGCAGATCGGCGCATCCAGCAGCGACATCCGCAGCAAGCAACGCTTTACCGTCACCAACGACTAGCGCCTTTCAGAACCCCCTCGCCCTGCGGACATGGCGAACAAATCCTCTGGCCGCGATCGCCCTAAGCCCCTCTCCCCTCGGGGCGATAAGGCACTGCTTGCGCACCACTGGCGCGCGTGCCGCGGCACGGAGCGGGGTTGGGGACGGCGCAGGCGACTCCACCAACTCCCTAGTGCGCGGACACCACGATGCAAGCCCCACGTCTTTCGCTCGATACCCTTGCCACCCTGACGCCAGCGGTTTCAACGCCCGCTTACGATCCAGCAACAACCACCATCGGCATCGTCCATCTGGGCGCAGGCGCCTTCCACCGCGCACACCAGGCCGTCTACATCGATGACCTGCTCGCAGACGATCCCAGCTGGGCCATCTGCGCCGTCTCGCTGCACAGCCCGCAGGTGCGCGACGCGTTGCGCCCGCAAGATGGCCTCTACACCCTCGCCCTGCTCGATGAGCACCCGCAACTGCGCATCATCGGCACCATCCGCCAGGTGCTGTGCGCCGCCGAAGAGCAAGCCGCCGTGCTCGCGCGCCTGGCCGATCCCGCCGTGCGGCTAGTCACCCTCACCATCACCGAAAAAGGCTATTGCCTGGTCGGCGACACGCTCGACCTGCATCACCCCGACATCGTGCACGACCTCGCCAACCCCGCCGCGCCGCGCAGTGCAGTCGGCTATCTGGTGGCCGGGCTGCACCGGCGCATGCAGGCCGGCCTTGCACCGTTCACCGTGCTCAGTTGCGACAATCTCACTGATAACGGCCACCTGCTGCGCCGTGCAGTACTGCTGCTGGCGCGCCAGCACGACGCAGCGCTTGCAGAATGGATCAAGCAGCACGTCAGTTTCCCGCGCTCGATGGTCGACAGCATCACCCCGGCCACCGACGAGGCACTACGCACCCAGGTACAGGCGCAGACCGGCCTGCACGATGCCTGGCCGATCCAGCGCGAGCGATACAGCCAGTGGGTGATCGAAGACGATTTCTGCAACGGCCGCCCCAACCTGGCGCGCGTTGGCGTGGTGCTCAGCGACGACATCGCCGGCCATGCGCGCGCCAAGCTGCGCCTGCTCAATGCCCCGCACTCCACGCTGGCGTATCTGGGCAGCTTGCTGCAGCTGGAAACCGTTGCCGATGCCATGGCGCATCGGCCGCTGGCGGCGTTCGCCGAAGCGCTGATGCGAGAAGACATCGCGCCCACACTGCAGCCGATGGACGGCTTCGATGCGCAGCGCTACAGCGACGCGATTCTTGCGCGCTTCCGCAATCCCGCCATCCGCCATCTGCTTGCGCAGATCGCCTGGGATGGCTCGCAGAAGATTCCGGTGCGCCTGCTCGCCACCATCGACGACGCACTTGCCGCGGGCCGGCCCATCGACCGCCTCTGTTTGCCGGTCGCCGCGTGGCTGCAGTTCGTGCGCCGGCAGGCGCGCAACGGCGTGGCCCTGGCCGACCCCTTGAACGATGCCCTGAGCGCGCTGGGACGTGCAGCTACCGGCGATGCAGCCGGCGATATCGCCCGCTTTGTCGCGGTGGATGCCGTGTTCGGTGCGCTGTCTACGGATCCGCGCTTTATCGATGCGCTGACCAGCGGCTATACCGCGCTGGGCGATGCCACGCCAGGCCGGGTGGACGCGGTCCTTGCTGCGTTGAGTGCCTGAGCCACGTGGTGGAGCCAGGATGGCCGCCGGCGTGTGGGCTGCTCGCTCGACCCAGGTTGCTGCATCGGGATCGGGCCGTCCGATCGGCAAGGGTGCCCGATGCAATCCTCGCTGTGCTGCTCCACGCATGACGTCAATGGCGGCGCCGACCTGCGATCGAACGCCGCGCGATTGCAGCATGGGTCAGCGGTCGCCGATGACCTGCCCGATCCGCAACAAATTGCCGCTCTCGTCCACGATCGCAAATTCGCGCATGCCCCAGGGCTTGTCGCCCACCGGGTCGACCCTTGGAATTCCCCGGGCCGGGAGCGCCGCTACCTGCATCGCTGCATGGATGGCATCGACATCGCTCACCCGCAGATAGCAGCCCGCATAGCAGCTCGCCGGATCCAGATCCGGGTGCGCGAAGAAGTGCAGCTCCACATCGCCGCGCCGCAGGATGGCGTACCCCGCGTCATGCGGATGCGCCTCGCCCTCGAAGCCAAGCCGACGATAGAACGCCAGCGTCTGCGCGATGGAGCGGCTGGGAAGGACTGGGATGGTCTGGTCGTGCTCTGAAAGCCGGATCATGGTTTGCTCTTTCATGATGCAGTTGGCCTTAATGGAGACTACACCACCCGCAGATGACAAAACTTCAGGACTGCTGGCAACGCCGAGCATCTCAGGAGCGCAGTTGCTCAATAGAGAAGGGGCGAACCATCATTTTTATGATTGAGGCAAAGAATTAAGCGAACTCATCTACTTAAAATTACAAACGGTAGCGGCTTCCCATATCAACACAGGCTGTGGTAGAAGACAAAAACAACGGGGAACGGAGCAAGCTACATGGATTTTGTTGATCAATTACGTGTTCTGGCAACGCGCATAAGCACAACGCGAGCATTGATTCAAACAGAGGAAGCCACCAAAAATGCTATGGTGATGCCTCTTATACAGATTTTGGGTTACAACGTTTTTGACCCTCTAGAAGTCACACCCGAGATCGTGGCCGATGTTGGAACGAAGAAGGGAGAGAAAGTAGATTACGCAATTCTTCGCGATGGCAAACCCATTATTTTATTTGAATGCAAGAAAGCTGGAGCAGAGCTCAGCATTAATCATGCCAGCCAACTTTTCCGTTATTTCCATGTTACAGCAGCACGCTTTGGAGTTCTCACAAACGGTCTGGTCTATCGGTTCTTTACAGATCTGGAGCAACCGAACAAGATGGACGAAAAGCCATTCTTCGAGTTCAACGTCCTGGACTTCAAGGATCGGGACGTTGAAGAACTGAAAAAATTTGCTAAGTCAGCTTTTGATCTTCAGACGATCCTGACGACTGCGAATGAATTAAAATACACTCGAGCTATTCAGACACGACTTACGGAATTGATGCATCAGCCAACCGAAGACTTCGTCAAACTGGTCTCGGCCGAACTTATTGGAAGTCGACGTTTCACACCCGCTATTCGAGAACAGTTCACCACCATTACACGCAGAGCCTTTGAGCAGCTAGTCAGCGAGAGGATAAATGAAAGACTGAAGGGTGCGATGGCGCCCGAAGCAATCTCTATCCATGAGTACACTCCAAGCATTGTTTCCGAGCAAGCTGCATCGGCAGCATCAAATCTCTCATCTGACAACACGGTTATTACCACCCCAGAGGAAATCGAGGGATTTCATGTTGTGCGCGCTATCGTTCGTGAACTCGTGCCTGGAAAGCGAGTGTTCATGAGAGATGCCCAAAGCTATTGCGCGGTTCTTCTTGATGACAACAACCGAAAACCGATTTGCAGAATCCGCTTCAATAATCTTCAAAAATTGCGGATTGGCGTATTCAATCAGAACAAGGAAGAGGAACAGATCGATATCAGCTCGATTGACGATATTTATGGTCTGGCCGACAAGATCAAGGAAGCGGTTGCCGCTTATCTACCGCAAGAGGCGTAGCTGCTTCTTAATTTAAGTCAATATCTCTCTTAATTGACCTACCTCCCTTAAGCTCAGCTAGCCATTTTTTGTAGGTCATACCTGTGACATGCTTGACCTCCGTGTGTACCACGATATGCGTTACCCACTTTCGAAATGGCAGCACGCAAAAAACAGGATCTACCGGAGAAGGCTTGCGTGCAATGCGGCAGGCCATTCCGTTGGCGTAAGAAGTGGGAGAAGGTGTGGCACGAAGTGAAGTACTGCTCGGACCGATGCCGCGGCGATAGCAAGCGGCACCGACCCGCGCCTTAACGCGCTGGATTATCGCGTGCGCCGCCGGCGAGCAGGCAGGGTCGGTGTCTGGATCGCTATGTCGCAAGCGTCCGCTTAAGTTGCGCCGCGCTGTACCCGCCGTAGACGCCTGGGTGCTGACTGCTGGCAATGTCTTCTGGGCCCCGGCCTGATAAGGCCGCTGCTCCATTGCGGCCACGCTTCTGACGCTGGCGTAGCGTGGCCCGATGAGGGAGTTCCGCCGGCCGTGGCTATTGCTTTGTGGCCGTTCGTTTCGTGGCACCCGGCTTGCTCGCAAGCGTGGTGCTTCTGCGTTTGCTGGCCACTGCCATGTTGTCGACCAGGTTCGGATAAGACCGGCCTGCGGCTTTGGCGCGCTTTTTGGCCTTGGCCTTTTGAGCAGGAGACAGCGATGTTGAGGCCGACTTTTTGACCGGATTGGGCTTGGCCCAAGGCACTGATTTTTTCGTGCCGCTCGGACTTGAGCCACGCGCGGTAACACGTTTCTTTGCAGTGCTATTGCGGACGCCAGCTTGCTTGGCAGGCACCTTCTTGGCTGCTGTCTTCTTACTGGCTGCTTTCTTTACAGCTTTCCTCGCTACGCCATTAGATCCGCCCTTTTTGCTAAGCGCTTTTTTGCTCACCGTTTTTTGAGTGGCGGTCCTCTTCGCAACGGCCTTCTTGACGGCCTTCTTAGGTGCGCCTGCCTTGGCTGCGCTAGCCGTTGTCGCTGCCTTCGTGCCTCCGGCAGCGGTACTACTGATGCCCCGCTTCGGTGAGGCGGCCGTCTTGGTGGCGGAGCGCTCGTCCAGCTGCCGCAGCACCTTCTCTGCCCAGCGTTGCCCGGCATCGCCGCCCCACAGCAGCCAGGCGATGTACCCAGCCGACGGTGCCTTGGCGTCCGCCCAGCCTTTGCCCTGCTTGTCCACGCTGTGACGCGCGAAATACGAATGCATGCGGCGGATCGTCTGTGCAGATAGCGACTTCCGCGCGGACAGATCGCGCGCCCGCGCCACACCAATTGCGGTGCCGCCGCGACCATGCTGCTCACGCAGCTTCGGGCCGCGCGCGGCCGCTTGCGCGACGTTCTTCGGGGGTGACAGATCGGCAGTGTGGCTTGTCGCAGTGCGCGCCATGCGAAGAGTCCTGATAGGAAGCGTGACAGGTAGTGTTCGCATCCGCGATGCAGTCAACGTGAAGGCCTGCCGCGGCCGGCCATCGTCCACCCGTGTCCGCTGTATTGACTGCCCGCGCAAAGCCAATCAGCTAATCGCAAAAAAGTGGTGCGTGCTCGCCAGTGGCATGCGTCGACGATGCATGATGGGTACCGACGACTACTGCACGCATGCGGTATATCGCGCACGTCCTCGATTGAATTGCAGCATCCTGAAATGATGACACCAATACAAGCGGCTGCATGTACGCGAAAGCTGACCAAATCAAAGAACGCATCGGTACGTGATCGGTGACCTGCGGATCAGTCTGCTCGCAACGAAGACGCGGCGGCGGCGCGCCGATACACTCTCTCCCACGTGGTCATCGGATGGAAGAGTCCTTGAAACTGTCAGCACTGGCCGTCATCACCGCGCTCGCATTAGCCGCGCCCCCGCTCGCACTGCCGATCGATGAAGCGCGTGCCGCAGAGCGGCCCTCACATGATCAAGCCGATGCGGACGGGATCTGGAAACAGATCCGCACCGATCGCAAACCGCACGCGCGTCACGAGAACAGTCTGGTGGCCATCGGCGAGCGCTTGTATCTGATCGGCGGGCGCGACCAGCGGCCATTGGAGATCTTCGACACCCGAACGCATCGCTGGTCGCAAGGCAGTGCACCACCGCTGATGGTGAGCCACGCGCAGGCAGTCGCGCTGTCGGGCAAGCTGTATTTTGTAGGCGGATTCACCGGCGATTATCCGGAGGAAGCCTCGCTGACCCACATGCTGATCTACGACCCGCAGACAGACAGCTGGCAGGTGGGGCCGGAGATTCCCGCACACCGTCGGCGTGGTGCGGCAGGCGCGGTTGCGCACGAGGGCAAGCTGTATCTTGTGGGCGGCAACACCCGCGGGCACATGAGCGGCTATGTGCCATGGCTGGATGCCTTCGATACCAGGACACAGCAATGGACGCAGCTGGCCGATGCCCCGCATGCGCGCGACCATTTTCATGCGGCAGTGATCGACGGCAAGCTATATGCCGCCGGTGGGCGCAGGTCCGCGCATGAAAGCGGCAATACGCTGGCGCAGACGATTCCGGAAGTGGACATCTACGACATTCAACACGGCACCTGGTCCGTGGCACCGGCGGCCTTGCCGACACAGCGTGCGGGCGCCACCGCAATTGCACGCAATGGCCAGCTGCTCATCATCGGCGGCGAGAGCATGCGCCAGGTCAAGGCGCACGACGAGGTGGAAGCCTATGACCCGCATACTGCGGTTTGGAACACGCTGGCGCCGCTGCCGCAGGGGCGACATGGCACGCAGGCGGCCAGCATCGATGGTCAGCTGTATCTGGCGGCAGGCAGCGCCAACCGCGGCGGCAGCCCGGAGCTGGATGACTTGCTGATGCTGGATGCGAGAACGCTGGCAGAGTAGAGCAGCTAACAAAAGGACGGTGCTCAGACGCGCGCGGCCGGTGCTCGATGCGGCATGTGCCACGTGTGCACTCCGGCCCGTCCGCACCCGCCACACTCGCTATGTTGTGCTGGCTGCTCTAACCCATGGCATCTGCGGCTCGGACAGTGCAGTTGCAGATGCCTGCGAACGCAACCAAGCCGCGCATGCATGCGTCGGACGCGTCAACGCACGAACTGCAACCCCAGCGACTTGACGCGCACGCGTGCCAGCATCGCGTGCGAGGTCATGTAGAGCGTATGACCGTCGTTGCCGAACGCGCAGTTGGAGACGGCTTCGCCAGTTTCGATACGGCCCAGGCGCTGGCCGGCTGGATCGAAGACGATGACGCCGCCGGGGCCGGTGGCGAACAGGTGGCCGTCGGCCGACACCGCCATGCCGTCCGGCAGGCCGGGAGCGTCCTTGGCGACCAGATCCGAGGCGTCGGCGAACACACGCTTGCCGGTCACCGCGCCACCGGCGTCGAGCGCGTACGCCATCCAGATCGGCCGTTTCGGGTCGGAATTGGACACATACAGGGTGCGCGCATCGGGCGAGAGTGCAATGCCGTTGGGAAAGCTCAGGCTGTCGGCGAGCAGATGCACGCTGCCATCGGTGTCCAAGCGATAGACGCCGTTGAAGCGCAGCTCCTTGACCGGCGAGTCGTTCAGATCCTTCAAGCCGTACGGCGGGTCGGTGAAGAACACCACGCCGTCATCGCGACGGACGACATCGTTGGGACTATTGAAGCGTTTGCCATCGAAGCTGGTTGCCAGCGGCGCTTTCGTGCGTGTGGCCGGGTCGAGCCTGGCGACGATGCGGGTGCCGGAGTCGGCCAGCAACACGGTGCCGCCGGGCTCGGCATACAGCCCGTTGGCACCGGCTTCGCGTAGCGTGGCCTGCTCCGGGCCGACATAGCCCGAGGGCGACAGCAACACCGACAGGCCGGCCTCTTCGGACCAGCGATACAGCTTGTTTTCCGGTACATCGGTAAAGAGCAGGTAGCCGCCGTTGCGCACCCATGCCGGGCCTTCGGACCAGGTGAAGCCTTCGGTGAGCTTTTCGATGCGCGCGTCGGCGGCAACCACATCGCCGAAGCGACGATCGAACGTTTCCACATGCCCGATGGCCGGAAAGCGCGGTGGTGGCGGATCCTTCTTGGTGCAGGCAGCGACAATCGCCAACAGTGGAACGGCCAACAACAGGTAGGGCGGCAAGCGCATCGCAACGTCCGAAAATCCAGGTGGGTGCATCATGCCATCTTGCGTGCAGGTTTCGCGCGCGTCCTGGCGAGCGCGACTATCGACCAGCCCTCGCAGGCACGACCAACACCGCGTCCAGTGTGGGTTTGGGCCGATGATTGCGGTCGAACAGCAGCGGGTAATTGGTGCGGCCGGGCACCGGATAATCGTTCTTCCACGACATGCCGTCGCTGACGCCCCACACACTCACGCGCGCAAGCTTGTCGCGCTTACGCCAGAACAGCGCGAACAACTCCGCATAGCGATCGCGCAGTTGCGCCTGCACAGCGGGCGGCAGCCCATCACGGTAGGGGTCGAGAAAGCGCTTGAATTCCGGCAATTGGAACTGCTTGTGCGCCAATCCGGTGCCGATGACCTGGCCCTCCTTGGTGAGCGGCAGCACATCCACGTCGAGCTCGGTGATCATGACCTTGATACCGAGTGCGGCGTAGGCGTCGATGGCGTCCTCGATGTCGCGCAAGCTGGGGTAGTCCAGCCCCCAGTGCCCTTGCATACCAACGCCGTCGATGCGGATACCGGCCTGTTGCAGCATCTTGACCATGCGCACGATGCCGTCGCGCTTGCTCGGCCGCCATGCGTTGAAGTCGTTGTAGTAAAGCTCCGCATCCGGCGCGTAGCGCTGCGCAAAGGTGAAGGCATGACGCACCACGACGTCGCCATCGCCCACGCGCTGCACCCAGTTGGTGGAGCGGTAGCCGCCGTCCTCGTCGATGATCTCGTTCACCACATCCCAGGCCTGCACCTTGCCGACATAGCGCCCCGCGACGCTTGCGATATGCGCGCGCATGCGCTCGATCTGCGCGGCCGAGGTGTTGGGCGCGCCCTGGGCATCCACGAAGAACCACTAACGACCTCGGCCTTCATCACGTTCTCCGGCGTGACCGCGTTGAAGTGGCAGGCCACCAGCGCTGCGGCCGCAGCGTCCTTGCCGGAGACGATCTCGGCATTGACCGCGGTACCGAGCAGGAATGCATCCGCATACGCATGCTTGAGCGATGTGCCGGCGGTGTCGCAACGCGCGAAAGCAGGCAGCGCGATGGCGCCAACGACCACGGTGGCACTGCGCAACAGGGTCGCAAGGGCGGGAACGTGTTTGTGCATGGCAGGTTCCAAGGTGAGGTGCCGCAGGCGACGGGGCGTGCGCACTGCCATCACTGCGCCACGATCTGCGCCTGCGCGGCATCCAGGCTATCCGATTCGACATGCAGCGTGATGGTGCCGCGTGCGCCCGCCTTGGCCCGCACGATCGCCAGGCACAGCCCATTGAAGGCGTTGCGTTGCGACGCGCCGAACGACTCCAGATTGGTGGGGTCGCCGTTGTCGGTGGCGACCAGCTCGCCAGGACCATCGATGCGAAACCGCAGGCGGTCGCCGGCAGTGGGCGCAGGACGTCCATCGCGATCCAGCAGCCGCACGGTGACAAAGCTCAGATCCCGGCCATCGCCGTCGATGCGGCTGCGGTCTGGCGTGAGCTGCATGCGCGCCGCGCGGCCGGCCGTCTGCACGCGATCGCTGGCCCACGGCCTGCCGTCCTTGTACGCCTGCACGCGCAGCTCGCCGGGCTGATAGCGCACATCGTCCCAGCGCAACCGGTACTGCAGCGCGCCCTTGCGCTTGCGCCCCTGCGAGATGCCGTTGACGAACAGCTCGGCCTCGTCGCCGGAGGTGAACACATGCACCGGCGACACCTGGCCCTCGCGGCCGGGCCAGCTCCAGTGCGGCAGCAGATGCGCCATGGGCAGTTCCGGGCGCCACCGCGCCTGATACAGCCAGTAGCGATCCTTGGGAAACCCCGCCAGATCCAGGATGCCCGAATAGGAGCTGCGCGAGCTGTAATACGGCGTGGGCTCGCCCAGGTAATCGAAGCCGGTCCAGACGAATTCGCCGGCCACGTACGGGTGCCGGTCCAACGCGGCGAACACCTTGTCCGCACTGGAACCGAAGTCCACTGCATGCAACTCATAGGCGCTGACCTGATGCGCCACCGCATCGCCGCCGCGCCCCTCGCGCACCGGTGCGCTGGTGTCCGGGCTCACCGGAAACAGATACACCCCGCGGCTGCTCAATGCCGAGGCGGTTTCGCTGCTGAGGATCGCCTTGTGCGGAAACTTCGCATGGAATGCCGGATATTGCGGTTGCTTGCGAATGCGCTCGGTGCCCTCGAACTCAGGCGTATCGCGAATGCCCTCGCCCTGGTAATTGAGACTGATGACATCCAGCGCAGCCGGTAACGGCATGTCGGGCGAGGCGTAGTTCATCGCCGCCGTGGCCGGGCGGCTGGGATCTTCGTCGTGCACGATGGCATGCAGCTTGCGCGCGATTGCCGCACCCTGCTCGCCGGTGTATTGCTCGCCGACTTCATTGCCCACGCTCCACACCACCACCGACGGATGGTTGCGGTCGCGCCGCAACATCGCGCGCAGATCCGGCTCGTGCCATTGCGCAAACACCAGATGGAAATCCAATGGCGTCTTCTTCATCTCCCAACTGTCGAACACCTCGTCCACCACCAGCAGGCCCATGCGGTCGGTGAGTTCCAGCAGCTCCGGCGCAGGCGGGTTGTGGCTCATGCGGATGGCATTGGCGCCCATCTGTTGCAGCAACTGCAGCTGGCGCTCGGCGGCACGCACATTGAACGCGGCACCGAGCGCGCCGAGGTCGTGATGGTTGTTGACCCCGCGAATCGGCACGTGCTCGCCGTTGACCAGCAGGCCCCTGTCGGCATCGAACACGATGCCGCGGATGCCGAACGGGGTGCTGTAGCGGTCCACCAGTTGGCCGTTCTGGCGCACCTCGGTCACCGCCACGTAGCGATGCGGCTGCTGGGTGGGCGGTGGTCCCCATAGTTGCGGGCTCTCGATTTGCACGGTGCCCTGCACGCGGGCACTGCCGCCGGCGGGCACCGCAATCTGCGTTGCGGGGATCTGCGCGACCGCTTCGCCGCCAGGCGTATCCCTTGCTGGGTCGAGCACATAGATGGCCGTGCTGACCTGCGCTTGCGCTGGGGTATGCGCAGCGTTGTCCAGCGTCACAGCCAACTGCACCTGTGCGGATGCCTTCGACACCTGGGGCGTGGTCAATTGCGTGCCCCACTGGGCGATATGCAGCGGCGCGGTCTTGGTCAGCCACACATGGCGATACAGCCCGCCACCGGGGTACCAGCGCGCCGAGTCGGGTGGATTGTCCAGACGGATCGCCAGCTGGTTGCGCGCACCGGCAATCGCATACGGCGTCAGATCCACGCGCCAGGAGCTGTAGCCGTATGGCCAGCCGCCGACCAGCGTGCCGTTGAGCCAGACCGTGGCATAGGACATCGCGCCATCGAGATCGAGAAACAGCGAGCGGCCGCGGTCGCTGGCAGGGATATCCAGCGTCTTGCGATACCAGCCCACACCCCAGCTCGCCAGCCGGCCCATGCCGCCGTACGGACCATCGGCAAGGAACGGCCCGGCGATGGCCCAGTCGTGCGGCAGGTCCACCGGTTGCCAGCGGCTGTCGTCGAAGCCTGTCTGTACATACGCGACGTTGCTGCCGGGATTGCCGGGTGGGCGTCGATGCCGTTGCGCCGGGTCGGCAATGAGTGCGTTGGCGGTTGGCAGGATCCACGGCTTGAGCACCGCGGTCGACGATACCTGCGGTTGCTGCGCCTGATCCGGGCGCGCGTCGGCCACCTTGCCATCCTCGCTGCGAACGACCTCCGGGCGCACGTCGTAATCGAGCTCCGCGGTGTTACCCGGCGGATCACCGCGCTGGAAACGCCAGCCCGCGTCCAGCGACACCCGCTCGCGCGGCGCGCTGCCTGGCGTTGCTGCCGCTGCATCTGCTACCGCTGCTGCACTGACGATGCAGACAAGCGCGACCAGGCCCGCACTCAGAGCGCGCCGGACGTGCTGCTGCCGCATGTCCGGGCCCGGGTCACGGGCGCGCCTGCCAAGGCGAGACAGCAAAGCCCGCCTAGCCAAGGCCCGCGGTAGCGACATAGGCGCATCGCACGTCTTCGCACCCGTCTTGGCTGCGTGCGCGTGACGCTGTGCAGCTGCAGGTGTCATCCGCTCACTCCCACGACGCATGCCGCCTGCAATGCGCCCGTCGCCGCCTGCGCGCACGTGATGCGCTTGCCCGCTCTCACAGCTTGTAGGCCTGCTTGGGCAGGCGGTAGGCCAGATCCACCGCGATCTCCGCAGCCTCGTCCTCCTCCAGCCGATGCTCGGCCACCAGCTTGGCGAGGAACGCGCTATCCACGCGCCGCGCTACATCGTGGCGGGCCGGGATCGACAGGAACGCACGCGTGTCGTCGTTGAAACCCACCGTGTTGTAGAAGCCGGCGCTGGCCAGGGTCTGCTCGCGGAACCGCCACATGCCCTCCGGCGCGTCATGGAACCACCACGCCGGACCCAGCAGCAGCGACGGGTAATGCCCCGCGAGCGGCGCCAGCTCGCGGCTGTAGCTGGTTTCGTCCAGGGTGAACACGATCAGGCGCAGGCGCGGGTCGTTGCCGTGGCGATCCAGCAGGGGCTTGAGCGCATGCACATAGTCAGTGCGCATCGGAATATCGGCGCCCTTGTCGCGCCCGTAGCGCTGGAACAGCGGCTGGTTGTGATTGCGAAAGCAGCCCGGATGCAGCTGCATCACCAGCCCGTCGTCCAGACTCATCGCGGCCATTTCGGTCAGCACCTGCGCGCGGAACAGCTCGGCCTGTTGCGGCGTTGCAGCGCCGCGCACCACGGTCTCGAACAGGCGCTGCGCCTCGCCCGGCGACAGGTCGGCGGTGGCGGCGCTGGGGTGGCCGTGATCGGTGGAGGTGGCGCCGTGTGCGGCAAAAAATGCGCGGCGTTGCCGATGCGCGCGCAAATAGCCGGGCCAGGTCAGCACGTCCTCGCCGGTGAGCGCGCCAAACTGCTGCAGCGCACCGGCGAACTGCTCATGCTCCGGGTCCACCACCGGGTCCGGGCGGTACGCGGTGAGCACGCGTCCGGTCCATCCGCTACCGGCGATGGCGGCGTGATGCTGCAAGTTGTCGAGCGGCGACTCGGTGGTGGCGATCACCTCGATGTTGAAGCGCTCAAACAACGCACGCGGTGCGAATGCCGGGGTCTGCAGTGCGGCAGTGATGTGGTCGTAATAATGGTCGGCAGTGGCCGCATCCAGCCGGATGCGCAGGTCGAACACGGCATGGAAGACATGGTTGAGCCACAACGCCGACGGCGTGCCGCGCAATAGCGCGAAGTGTTCGGCAAACACGCGCCAGGCCGCACGCGGGTCCACCGGCGCGCGCGTGCCGTCGGCGCGCGGAATACCCAGCGCATCCAGCGCGATGCCCTGGCTGTACAACATGCGGAACACGTAGTGATCGGGCACCAGCAACAGCTCGGTGGCATTGGCGAACGCCGCGTTGGTCGCAAACCAGGCCGGGTCGGTGTGGCCATGCGGGCTGATGATGGGGAGCGTGGCGATCTGCGCATACAAGCGGCGCGCGATCGCGCGCGTGCCGGGGTCGGCCGGTAACAGGCGGTCGTCGTGCAGGGTCAGTGGCAAGGGTGTGGGCATGGGGTCGGGGCACCGATCAAGACGGGATGGGTCAGGCAGCGCACGCGTCAGGGCGCAGGCGTGCCGGGGTGGGCGGCCACGTAATCGCGCAACCAGCGCATCGCCGGTCGCTCGCTGCCGTCGCCACGCACCAGATAGGCGGCTTCCTTATCGCGCCACAAGCCGGGGCGGAATCCCCACAGCGTGATGCCGCGCACCGCCGGGTGCTCCCAGAAAATTGGAAACACGCGCTGGTAATCGGCCAGCTGCTGCGCATCGCTTGGCCCATCCAGGTCGAACTCAGTGATGTAGATCGGCAAGCCGGTGGCGGCCAATGCATCCAGATTGGTGCGATGCACGGACATTGCCACGTTCGGTGTGGTCTCGAACGCATGCTCCTGGATACCGATGGCATCCACCAACTGCTCACGCTGCAGCAACCGCACGATCTGCAGATATTTATGCGTGCTTTGTGCGCTGTTGGTGATGCTGTAGTCGTTGATCATCAGCTTGGCATTGGGAAAATGCTGCCGCGCGAGTCGAAACGACTGCAGTACCCATTCCCAGCCGCTGTCGCCGTTTCCGCCGAGCGCCTGCAGATAATTGCCGCCGCCGGTATCGTCCTTGCTCGGCGGGTCGTTGAGCGGTTCGTTGACCACTTCCAAAAGGTCGATGTCCGGGTAGCGCTGGGCCACGGCGGCAAACCACTGCTCGATCTCGCGGCGCTGCTCGGCCGGGCGCAAGGTCTTGATCCACTCCGGCTGCTGATTGCCCCACACCATCACATGCATCTGGAACGGCATGCCGTTGGCTTTGGCGAACCGGTAAGCGGTATCCAACGCACCCCAGTCCATCTGGTCGCGTACCGCTTCCACCGTGCCCCACTTGCCGCCGTTTTCCGGGGTGAGCTTGTTCCAGTATTGCGCAAAGCCCGACGCCTGCTGCGGGCTGTAAGCGCTACCCAGAAACTTGGCTGTGCCCGCTGCCAGCGGCGCGGCCTGCGCCACCGATGCGATGCTTGCCGCCAGCAACAGCCCGATTCTCGCGGTGTGCGGGTACATGGTGACTCCTCAAGATGTTGAAGGCGTTGGGTTGGCTGCAGGCAGCTGCGCCGGCAGCAGCTGCGGCACCAGAGCATGCACGACGGCCAACGCCAGCAGATAGGCCGAGCCGGCCATCAGAAACACCGGAACGTAGCTGCCGGTGGCCTGCAATAAGAACCCGATGAAGGTGGCGATCAACATGCCGCCCACCGCGCCGGCAAAACCGCCGATGCCCACCACGGTGGCCACCGCGTGCCGCGGGAACATGTCCGAGGGCAGCGTGAACAGATTGGCCGACCACCCCTGATGCGCGGCGGTGGCCAGCCCGATCAGCCCCACCGCAACCCACAGGTTGTCTGCGCGCGCGGCAAACACGATCGGCACCACGCAGATCGCGCAGATCAACATGGCCGTCTTGCGCGCGCGGTTGACGCTCCAGCCGCGCGCGATGAACCGCCCTGCCATCCAGCCACCGGCGATGCTGCCGATGTCGGCCAGCACAAAGATCACGATCAACGGCGCTCCCAGCTGCAGCAAACTCAAGCCATATTCGGCGTGCAGGAATTTGGGTAGCCAGAACAGGAAGAACCACCAGATCGGGTCGGTGATGAACTTGCCCAGCACGAATGCCCAAGCCTGGCGATGCCGCAACACTTGCAGCCACGACAGACGCGTTTGCACCGGCTCATGCGCATCGCTGCGGATATGCGCAAGTTCTGCGGTCGACAGGCCGGGTTGCTGTTCGGGAGGGTGATAGCTGCACCACCACACCACCAGCCAGGTGGCGCTCACTACGCCGGTGAACAGAAAGGCCGCCTGCCAGCCCCACGCGGTGGCGATCACCGGCACCAGCAACGGCGCGACGATGGCGCCGATGTTGGAGCCGGAATTGAAGATGCCGGTCGCCAGCGCGCGCTCGCGGCGCGGGAACCATTCGGCCACGGTCTTGAGCGCGGCGGGAAAATTGCCGGATTCGCCAAGGCCCAGAAAAAAACGCGCAATCGCAAACCCCACCACGCTGGTGGCCAATGCATGCCCCATCGCCGCCAGGCTCCACACGCCGATCGCCAACGCATAGCCCAGCCGCGTCCCGAAGCGGTCGATCACCGCGCCGCTGCACAGCAGTCCCAGCGCATACGCGGCCTGAAACGCGGTGACGATGTAACCGTACTGGATCTCGTTCCAGCCGATCTGGGCCTGCAGGAACGGCGCCAGCACGCCCAGCACCTGGCGGTCCACATAGTTGATGGTGGTTGCGGCCAGCAGCAGCGCACACACACGCCAGCGCACCCGTCCCAGGCGCGCCCCGGGCCCGGCAGCGTCGACCGCAGGCACATCGCTCATGCGCGCGCGTCCTTCAAGCGCACAACCGCCGCGCATGTGCGCTGGCAATTGCTGCGGTACCTCGCAGCATCGACGGGCGCATGCAGCTCGCCTGCGCGTTGTCCGGTTCGAATCATCGACCACTGCACCTGCACGAAGGTGGCCTTGCGCCACGGGTGATAGCGCTACCATTACCACGGCAATGCGATAAATCCATCGCGCAGTGCAGCACGCCGCAGCCGCTCGTCCAAATGCTGGGGAAGCGCGACAACGCCGGCGCGCTATGCCCCGGCAACTATGCTGCCATGCAGCGTGATGTTCTGAATTTGGTAGCGCTAACATCCAATGCCACTGATCGCCCGTTCCCCCATCGCATCATCGCCGCGCCGCTCCCCGGCAGCGGCACTTCCTGCGCAGGGGCGATGCGTGGGACGTCTGCTCACCTGTTAGGGAAGGGATTACGGTGAAGAACAGCTACGCACGAACCGCGTTGTCCTGCGCGTTGGGGTCCATCCTGCTGGGCATGGCCAGCACTGCCGCCTGGGCACAGTCCAGCGACGCAAGCAACGCCGCGCAAACGCCACCGGCCACAGCCAGCAACAACGCCGCAGTGACCCAGCTCGACACCGTCACCGTCTCCGGCTACCGACGCAGCATCCAGTTTTCCACCGATGCCAAGCGCGACTCGGTGGGCTTTGCCGACACCGTGTTTGCCGAGGACATCGGCAAGTTCCCGGACATGAACATCGCCGAGTCACTCAACCGCATCCCCGGCGTGCAGCTGTCGCGCGACGTCAATGGCGAAGGCCTCAACATCGCCATTCGCGGCCTGGGCACCAGCTTCACCAAGACCACGCTCAACGGCGCCAGCATCGCCACCGCCTCGATCGGGTTGAATGCACAAAACCAGAATCGCGAAGTCGACCTGAACCTGTTTCCTACGGAATTTTTCACCCAGCTCACCGTCAGCAAGACTCCCACTGCCAGCATGCTCGAAGGCGGCGTCTCCGGTGTCGTGGACATGCGCAGCGCACGCCCGTTCGATCGCCCGGGTGTGCACTTCACCTATCAGGCGCAGGCCGACTGGAACAGCACCAGCGAAAAGACCACCCCGCGTGGCGCCTTCATGGGCAGCTGGACGAACGAGGAAGGCACCCTCGGCGCGCTGTTCGGCGTGGCTTCGGTGCGCAGCAAACTGGGCGTGCGCGGTTTCGAGAGCGTGGGTTGGACCAACCCCGGCCTGACCTACACCCAATGCGGCCTCACGCCGCCGGCGGGCACACCAGCCACCAATCAACCAACGGCGTGCAACGTCAATGGCGGTGGCAACTGGCGCATCCCCGACCGCGTGCCGGCCACCGCCGGCAGCGGCCTGACCACCGGCGAGACCATCGACGCGGCGTGGCTGCTGGCACGCAACCCCGGCTTGAGCATCGACCAGATCAGCGACGCGCTGATTCCGCGCCTTGGCCGCCAGGTCTACATGAATGGCGATCGCGACCGCGATGCGTCGGTGATGTCGCTGGAATGGCGCCCCTCCGACAGCATGCACTTCTACCTGGACACGCTGTATTCCGAAGCCAAGCGCACCACCGAGCGGATCAGCATGAATCTGATCGGCCGCAACGGCAACATGATTCCGTTGGGCATGCAGCTGGACCAGAACAACGTGGTCACCAGTGCCACCTTCGCCAACGCGCAGTACTTTCTGGAAGCGCGCCCGTACCGGGAGGAGGTCAAGTTCTGGAGCGTCAATCCGGGTGCAGAGTTGTTGTTCGGCGCCGACCAGGACATCAAGCTCAATGTGCAGGCCAATGCCACGCGCAGCTGGCTGGACCGCGAGTCGCCCAGCATCCTGGTCACCTCGCCGTTCACCACCGTCGACTACCGCAATGAAGGCGGCGACCGCCCGTCGATCAGCAGCCCGCTCGATCTCAACGACCCCAACCTGGGCTGGGGCTGGAACGGGGGCCGGGTCAATATTCAGAACGAAAAGCGCGTGACGCAAACCCGCGGCGCACGTGCCGACCTGCAGTTCGGCGAAGACAAGCGCAACATCAAGATCGGCGCCGCCTACGACCAGGCCGAGCGCACCATCCGCGGCTTCGACAACAGCATCGCCTGGGAGCAGGTGGTCTGCCGTGGTGGCGGCGGCACCATCTGCAACGGCGGCCCGGGTTCGGCAATCCCGAACTCGGCGCTGGCCGGCTATTTGCGGCCCGGCCCGGACGGCTTCATCACCGCCGATTTCAACCGCTTCCTCGGCGACACCAACTACTACGCGCTGCGCGACTCTGCGCCGGAAACCAACTCGGCCAACACCGGCGCCTCGGCCGGCGGCATCCGCGAAAAGAACCTGGGTTTCTACATCGAAACCAACGCCGAAACCGAAGTGTGGAACCGCACGCTGCGCTTCAACGCCGGCGTGCGTTACGTGACCACCGACCAGACCATCACCGGCCCGGTCACCATCAACGGCATCCGCCGCGTGCAGGTGCTCGATTCCGACTACAAGGAAACGCTGCCCTCGTTCAACGCAGCCTGGGACGTGGCCGACAACGTGGTGCTGCGCTTGTCCAGCTCGCGCACGCTCACCCGCCCGGACCCGAGCGCGATGTTGCCCAACACAAACTTCAGCGACCCCTCCGCGCAGACCGCAACCCAGGGCAATCCGAACCTGGCGCCGTACCTGTCCACGAATGTCGACTTCGGCGGCGAGTGGTACACCGGCGGCGAAGGCTATGTGGGCCTGACGCTGTTCAACAAGCGCATCAGCGGCTTCACCGTCAATGGCGTGCGCCGCATTCCCTTCAACGATCTGGGCGTGCCGTACGAGAGCCTGCTGCCGATCCAGCAGGCCGGCCTGGACCAGCGCGGCGGCCCCAATGCCGCCACGGTGGACGTGCAGACCCAGGTCAATGCCGATGGCGTGCTCAACATCCGCGGCACCGAAGCGATCTGGGTGCAGCCGCTGGACAAGCTGGTCGATGGCATGGGCTTCAGCGTGAACTACACGCATGTCACCCAATCCTCCGAAGGCGAAGGCATCCCGGCGGTGGCGGTCGGCGTGGCGCCCAACCTGTGGAACGGCACCGTGTACTGGGAAAAGAACGCCGCGTCGGTGCGCCTGTCCTATACCTGGAACGACGACATGGTGATCTCCGGCGCCAATCAGAACGGCATCCCGTACGCGCGCCTCAATGCCGACGCGCGCGGCCAGCTGGATCTATCGGCCAGCTACGCGCTGGACTGGCTGCCCTCCAAGCCGCAACTCACCCTCAACGTCACCAACATCACCGACGAGCCGCTGCGCACCACCTATGCATGGCCCAACGCCACCTACGACCTGTACGAACCGGGGCGCACCGTCATGCTCGGCATCCGCGGCACATTTTGACGGTGACCATCGAAACGAGCTCGCCGTTGGCAGCCGGGTGCGTCCGATGTTCGCGATGTACACGCTCTTCGCGTGCAGCGCGCAGCGCGTGCGCCGTCTTTGCTGCGTGCACGACGGCGCACGATGTTTTACCGGACACTTCAGCTGCTGCGCCCGCGGTCGCGATCCAGATAGGTCGCGGCCAGCGGCGTAGCGCGCGCCGCGGCGTTTTCCGCAGCACTCTTCGAGCCCGCCGCACCTCATGAACGATCGGTCACAGCAGCTCTCCGTGCGCGAAAAGATCGGCTACAGCCTGGGCGACCTGGCCGCCAATCTGATCTTCCAGACATTGGTCACGTTTCTGGCGTTCTTCTATACCGATGTGTTCCGCATCCCGGCGAGCGCAGCGGCCACGTTGATCTTTGTGGTCGGCCTGCTCGGCGCGTTCGTATTCACGCCCATCATCGGCATCCTGGCCGACCGCACCCGCACCCGTTGGGGCAAATTCCGCCCGTGGATCCTGTGGACCGCGCTGCCGTTCGGCGCACTCTCGCTGGCCGCCTTCAACACGCCTGCGCTGGGCGAGCACGGCAAGATCACCTATGCCTTCGCCACCTACACCTTGCTGATGCTGGTGTACGTGGCCAACAACCTGCCGTATTCGGCGCTGAGCGGTGTACTCACCGGCAGCATGGAGCAGCGCAACAGTCTGTCGGCCTACCGCTTCCTGGCGGTGACGTTCGCGCAGTTCATCATCCAGGTGCTGCTGCTGCCGCTGGTGCTGATCCTGGGCAATGGCGACAAGGCGCAAGGCTTTCGCAACACCATGGGGTTGTTCGCGGCAGTCGGCACGCTGTGCTTCCTGATCACCTTTTTCACCACGCGCGAGCGGGTGCTGCCGATCGCCGAACAGCGCAGCAGCGTACGCCAGGACCTCACCGACCTGGTACGCAACAAGCCCTGGCTGGTGATGCTGGCACTGACGATTCTGGTCTTCATCAATCTCGCCATGAAGGGCGGGATGTACATCTACTACTTCAAGTACTACCTCGACGCGGGCGCGCTGGCGCAGTTTCTCGACAGCGCAGGCTTCAATCGCTTCATTGGCGGCATCAACAGCGTGCTCAACGATGCCGGCATGACGGCGCTGCAATGGCCGCAGGACGCAGCGACCTCGGCCTTCAGCGTGTTCAGTGCCGGCGGCATCCTGGCGATGATCGTAGGTATCGGGTTTTCCAAACGCCTGGCCGACCGCTACGGCAAGCGCAACGTGTTTGGTGGCGCGCTACTGATTTCCACGCTGTTTCTGCTGGCCTTCTACGTGTATCCGGCAACCGCCATCGGCTGGGTGTTCGCCTCCTATGTGCTGCACGGTTTTTTCTACGGCATCACCATCCCGCTGCTGTGGGCGATGATTGCCGACGTGGCCGATTACTCGGAGTGGAAGAACCACCGCCGCGCTACTGCCATCATCTTTTCGGCGATGTTGTGCGGCCTGAAGATCGGCCTCAGCGTCGGTGGTGCACTGGTCGCCGGGCTGCTCGCCTTCTATGGCTACGACGCTACGCTGCCGCAGCAAAGCAGCGCGGTCACCGACGGCATCCGGTTGGCCATCAGCGTGTACGCGTCCATCCCGTTCCTCCTCGGCACTGCGTTGCTGGTGCTGTACGAGATCGACAAACCGCTGGAAATCCGTATCGAACGCGAACTGGGCGCGCGCCGTCAGGCCGCACCACTCGCGTCGCCCTAACCCCCTCCTCCCACCTCATGCACAGGTACGCGCATGTCCGATGAACTGCAAGCCGCCACACTGCAGGCCCTGGCGCGCACCGCCATCTCCGCACCGCTGGTCACCCACCTCTACACGGCCGACCCGTCGGCACACGTGTTCGACGGGGCGCTGTACATCTATCCCTCGCACGACATCGATGCCGGCGTGGCCTTCAGCGACGACGGCTCGCATTTCGGCATGGAGGATTACCACGTCTTTCGCATGGCGCATCCCACTGCACCGGTCGAAGACCTGGGCGAAGTGCTGCACGTGCGCGCTGTGCCCTGGGCACAGCGCCAGATGTGGGCACCGGATGCCGCACAGCGCAACGGCAAGACCTACCTGTATTTCCCGGCAAAACGCGCCGACGGCATCTTCCAGATCGGCGTGGCGGTGAGCGAGCGCCCCGAAGGACCGTTCGTGGCCGAAGCCGAACCGATCGCAGGCACCTACTCGATCGACCCGGCTGTGTTCCGCGACACCGACGGCGAGCACTACCTGTATTTCGGCGGCATCTGGGGCGGCCAGCTGCAGCACTACCGCGACAACGTCCACGCACAGACCCATCAGGAACCCGAAGGCGCAATGCCTGCGCTCGGCCCACGCGTCGGCCGCCTGCGCGAAGACATGCGGCAGTTGATCGAGCCCACCCGCGAGGTGGAGATCCTCGACGAACACGGCGCCCCGCTACGCGCCGACGACCATGCCCGTCGTTTCTTCGAAGGCCCCTGGGTCCATCATCACGCCGGCCGCTATTACCTGTCGTACTCCACCGGCGACACCCACCTGATCTGCTACGCCACCAGCGATTCGCCCTACGGCCCGTTCACCTATCAAGGCGTGTTGCTGGCACCGGTCATCGGCTGGACCACACACCACTCCATCTGCGCGTTCGCCGGCCAGTGGTATTTGTTCTATCACGACTCCAGCCTGTCGCAAGGCCAAACGCATCTGCGCAGCATCAAGATGACACCGCTGGAGCATCTGGCGGACGGCACGATTGCGACGATCTACCCGTACGGAAAGGATGCCGTCTCGCCGTGGTGACATGGGGGGTCACGTTCGCTGTGATCGGTCCCTCATGGGGCCGTCGGCCGATGTGCATCAGAGCGGCCGATAGAACGACGGCGCTCATCGCCAGGCCGGCCCGTTCAATGCTCAGCGTGGCATCGACCATCCGCGCGCTACGGTTCTAGGTGCGCCATCCACACACCCTGACGAGCGCTGGCTACGTATCAGTCGCTCTAAAAGTGCTCCTGGCCCTGCACTGGCATGGCGCTTGATTGCCAGCACGCGCGCCGACTGTCGCGCTGCGACGCGACATCCTGCGATCCTGTCTTAGCCCGCCTGACCACCGCAGCAATCTGCGGCAATCCCATTCTTCAATGTGTCCGAGCAGCCGTCGCAACGGTAGCGCCCGTCAACGATCGATAGCATCGCGACTTTCGGTAGACAGCGCATTGCACGCTGCATCCACATGCGCCATCGCAACGTATGCCCATGCATTGAGTCTCTTGAGAGAAGTTGCCATGCGCCAGGCGTCGATGCTGTTCTTACTCACCCTTGCGGTCTACGGCAGTGCAAGCGGTAGCGAGCCGCGCTCCGCCCTGCCCCACGCCGACAGCGTCGACGTGCCGCGCTTCATGGGCGACTGGTATGTCATCGCGCATATTCCGACCCGTCCCGAACGCAAGGCCTACGATGCAGTAGAGAGCTATGCGCTGCGACCGGATGGTCGTATCCAGACCACCTTCACGTTTCGCAAGGGCAGCTTCCAGGCACCGCTCAAGTCCATGCATCCGATCGGGCAGGTCGCAAAGGAGGGAAATGGCGCGCTGTGGCGCATGCAATTCATCTGGCCATTCAAGGCCGAATATGTCATCGCCTGGCGCGATGCCGACTATACCCAGACCATCGTGGCGCGGAGCAAGCGCGACTACGTCTGGTACATGGCACGGACCCCACAGGTGTCCGATGCCGATTATCAACAAGCGGTTGAGCGCATCGCGGCGATGGGCTACGACGTGTCACAGCTGCGACGCGTCCCGCAGTCGCCGCGTTGATGCCGACCAACATGTTGGAGAGCCGCACGCCGCGCTCTCCAACAACCTGCCGCGCACATCAGACGCCGTGGGTGTCCACCGAGAATTCCCATCCATCGTTCAAGCCACCCAAGGGCTTGGCCTCCGTCGCCAACTCTTCCTCGAACGCGCAAATCGCCTTGTAGGTCGGCACCATGGTCGGGTACACGGTGACATCCATGGGGAATGCCGTGTTGCCGGGTAATGACAGCAGCGGACTTTCTGCTCGAAGCGCAGCAACGTCACCGAGAACTCCAGTGCCGATTCCTTGCTCGGGAACACCACGGAAAAGGCAATCTCGCGCGGCTTGGAAAGGTCCACGCCCTGCTGCGCGATGTGCCAAAGGGTGTCGCCATTATCGTCTTTGGGATAAAGAGCTGGATCGCGCTGCATAAAGTACTCACAAATAGCGGTTTTTGACTGCGAAACAATACCCCCGTCTTACCCGGAGCGACGCGCGGTGCTGATAGCGACCAACGGATCAAGTCACCTATTCAACGATATCGTCGAGCCCCAGCGGGAAGAAACGGCGTGGCACTGCTTGAATGGCCACCCGCACGCTAGATGCGGGTCGGAGTGCTGTGCGCTCTCTGTGTCTGCCGAAGTGCCGAAATGACTAGCCCGCTGAGTGGCGATCACGCTCAATGCGCAGCCTCCATGTGAATCAAGGCAGCCAGACCAGATTCAACACCTGCGGATCCGCCGTCACCTTGACGAGCTTGCCGCTGGGGCCGAACTGCACCTGGTATTCGGAAAAGCTGTCGCGCCAGTAGCGCCACAGCGAGGCTTCCAGATTCGGGTTCTCGCTGCTGATCGGATAGCCGACCGCCATCAGCACCTGTTCGCGGGTCATGCCACCGGTGAGCTTGCCGTCCATGATGGCCTGGCGAATCTTGGGCGGATACGTGGCGAGCTTGAGCTTGGGATCGGCGGTGACCACGTAGCGCGCGGCAAAGGCAGTGTTGTCCAGATCGCGGCTGTAGTCGTTGCCGATGGACTGCTTGTCACCGGCGATCTTGAGGTTGACGCGGTTGCGGCCGAAACCGGTGACGCTGACCGGGGTGCCGACGGGGAGCACGCGCTTGCCGTCTTCGGCGTAGTTGCTGTCGCTGATCCAGCTGCCGTCGGTGCGCAGGTTGCAGCACAGGAAACCGTCGTACTTGGCGACGTCGGCGGCAGTGGCCAGGTTGGCGGCGGTGAGCAGGCTCAGGGCCAGCAGGGAAGAACGCAAACGCATCGTAAAGACTCCTTTCTCGACGGCCATGGCCGCGCGGCAATGATGAGGTGGGGCGCGCCGCCGTTTTCCCCAGCGGCGCACCAGCATTGTCGCAGCCACGGGCGGGTTGGCAAGCGCCCCGGGTGACGCGGACGGCCCGTGGTTGTGTATGCTCGGAGCCGTGGAAACTCTCTCACCCGCCGAGATCACCGAGCAGATCGCCGAGTTGCGACGCGCCCATCGCGCGTTGGACGAGGAGATTCAGCGCGTGCCTGCGAACGTGGAGGACGAGTTGCAGATGAAGCGCTTGAAGAAGCGCAAGCTGCATCTCAAGGACTGCATTACGCGGTTGGAGATGGAACTGGTGCCCGACGAACCGGCGTGAGGTTTGTGCTTGCGGCTGCTTGGGCTTGCTTTTGTGGTGATGAGTATCGGCAAGCCGGTGACAGGCAGTTGATTCAGTCGGTGATGCATGCAGACTTGTCTGATGTGGTGGTCGCAGGCTGAGGCTATTCGCGTTAGTAGCTTGCGCTGTGCCTCACCGCCCTCCCCGCTACGCGTCCGGCCCACGCTTACGGCGCGGGCGCTCCAAAACATTCTGCAGTTCCAGCTCGGATCAGAAACCAGTCACGCGTTATTGTAGCGTCGGTGGAACTCGTTTTCGTAAACGGTTGCGTGTTGACACTCGTACTGATACAAAAGCGACTCCTCAAACGAACTGTACATCGGTTCCAGAGCTCTACTCTGAGGATGCTCCTGAAGAAACCAACGGTCAGGGTGATCGCCCTCTCCATGGGCGCGTAATGCACCACGTGCTTCCTCAAAGATCTGGGCGCTCGACAGGCCGCTGTTGTACTCGATGCGCTCGAGCTCTCGCGCGTAGCTGGCTGCATTGAATGCGCCGTATTGGGCAAGGCCGTACACGGCCTCTGCTTCGGAACTACGGGCTAGATTATTCATTTCGAACACCAGCGCGCTAACCAGGGAAGGCCCATCTCCACTCCCGGCATTTGACAGCGTTTGCGGCGAAAGGAGAATGGCGCGATTGGTCAGATTCGTGGCCGCGACGTTGACGTTCCCCTCGCGAATGTCAACGCCCCCTTCGTCCCGAATCGTGCCCGCCACAGCCCTGAATGTAGGCGAGCTGCGGTAGAGATCGCCAAGCACGTTAATGGCTCTCGTCAAACGACTATCGCTCGGTTCACTCAAACGGAGACTGGTCCGGATGGAGGACCATTGAGAATGCGATGGACGTGCCGCCATCGAGCGTAGCGATAACCCGTCAAGTGCCGAAGACCGCGTGCTTGGGGTCGGCCCCGCTGACGCACCTTGTGGTATCGGGCTAGTTGAAGCAGCGGAAGACGAATCGCCGCCGTAAACACTCGTCGAATTTTTGGATACACACAGTCCCATTATCAGCTCCGTCTAGTACGTATTCGAACGTTAAACACACCAATGGGGCGACTGCGGCGCGCCAGCGAAATAGAGGAGTTCAAAGCGATTCTCGTAGATCTGTCCGATGGTGAAAATTTGCAAGCTTCCTAGAGCAGCCCGCTCCCTTGTCCTAGCCTGCACGCAGCAGGATCTTGCCGCGGCGGCTAGGTTCGGCGCTTGCGGCTGCCGCTTTTGCGGCGTCTTCCAGATCGAACACCGCTTCCACCGGCAGGGCCAGGCTGCCATCGACGGCGGCCTTGAGCAGCTCGCCGATCATGCGGCGCTTGTCCTCGGGTTTTGTGGCTTGCATGACCTTGCTGCCCCAGAAACCGCGCACGGTGGCCTGCTTGAAGATCACATCGCCACTGGAGATCTGCAGCGGCTCGCCGGTCATCGAACCAAACGACACCAGCTCGCCACCTTCGGCAAGCAGACCCATCAGCTCACCAGCCGCACTTCCGGCGACCGAGTCGACGGCGCGAATGATCGGCGCATCGCCGGCCAGCGCGCGTACTTTGTCTTGCCAGTGATCCTGCGCGGTGGACACGGCGTTGCCGATGCCCAGCGCCTTGAGTTCGTCCACGCCCGCATCGCGACGGACCAGGTTGATCACGTTGATGCCGCGCGCGGCGGCGAGCATGGCCACGGTCTTGCCGACCGCGCCGTTGGCGGTGTTCTGCACGATCCAGTCGCCTTTTTCCACGCGAAGGAATTCGATCAGCATCAGGGCGCTCAGTGGCATGGCGATCAACTGGCAGCCGCGTTCGTCGTCCAGCGCGGCGGGCAGCGGCACCACGCCGGCTGCATCGGCCAGGAAGTACTCGGCCCAGCTCTCGTGCACGCCGGCAGCGACCACGCGCTGCCCGGTCTGCAGGCCGTTCACGCCTTCGCCCAAGGCGTCGATGACACCGGCGCCTTCGCTGCCGCCGATCGCCGGCAGCTGTGGCTTGTAGCCGTAGTTGCCGCGCACGGTCCACAGGTCGTGGTTGTGGATGGGCGAGCGGCGCATGGCGATACGCACCTGCCCCTTACCGGGCTGCGGCACGGGCCGTTCGCCGAGTTCGAGCACCTTGGCGGGATCGCCGAATTGGGTATGGATGGCTGCGCGCATGGAATCTCCTGCCAAACGCATCGGCATTGCGATGCGCTCGATCACTGTGAAAGGTGATCCGATGCTATCTGCCTGCGCGCAAGCGGCCGATGAAACGGGCGCAACCGTTGTGTGAAGCCTTGCTGCGGCTCGCTGTGTGGTGAGGCGATGTGCTGCATGGCTTCACGGTTGCCTGCAGTCTTACCCATCCGGCGCTGCGCGACACCTTCTCCCGATGGGAGCAAGATCACCGGGTCATTGCTGAAGGTGTGGTGCCTCGATGCCGCGCTGGTTGTTTCTCTGCGTTGCGCGCGTGTTGTGTCTCTGTCGCGCTGTCCCACTTCAGCGGCACCACCGCGTTCGGTTTGCTGCCGCTGCCCTGCAGCGCGCGATGTCGCACCGTTTCCCACTCGACCGAACCGGCGGCTCTTACCGCCACGACAGCTGCCTCACTCCGGCGGCAGCACCACACCCGGCTTGACCGCCTCCGGGCTGACCCGTTCGATGGTGTGGCGCAGTTCGCGGCCGAGGATGAACTTGGCATCCTTGGCCCATGCATCCAGGCGTTCGTCGAACAGCAACTTGCTGTTCTCGTCCGGCCACACCAGGCGCAGCTCACGCAGTTTCTGGATGAAGCTGCGGAACAGGGTCTTGTCGAAAAACTCCGGAGCGGCCGGTGCGTACAGCAGGCTCAGACGCTGCGCGGCCTGCTGGCACAGGCTTTCCAGTTCGCCAGCACCGAGTACGCCGGGGCCGTTCTTCACCAGCACCGAAATGGCGATGTAATAGCGCTCGAATGCCTGCTGCAACGAGTGACCGATGGCGCGCAGACGGAATACCTCGTCGGTCTGCCCGGTGTTGCGCGTCAGGATGCCGTCGTCGTCGGTGACGTTGAGCAACAGGCCTTCGCGTACGAACATGTCGATGGTCTGCTCGATGCGCTCGGCAAAACGGTCTTCGCTCCATGGCAGGAACAGCTCGGCCTGCAGGAACGGATAGACCGTACGACCCAGGCGGATCAGACCGGCGCGGCTCATGCGGCGGTTGTTCTGGAAGCAGCACGCCACCCACGAGGACGCAGTGAACAGGTGCAGCACGTTGTTGCGGAAGTAGCTCAGCAACACCGCGGTATCGCCGCTGACGCTGAGCACGTCGCCCAGCGGGTGCGACACGCGCGTGAGCACGTTGATCTCTTCGGCGTGGGTGATGATGCGCGCCGGGGTGTGCGGGGTGACGGTGACGCGGTCCGAATACGGCATTTCCGCCAGCAGCTTCTTGCACAACTCGATCTGCGCAATCAGGTCGGCCTCGCCCATCGCGTGCTTGGGCGTGGACAGCAGCGCCAACGCCAGCAGGTTGATCGGGTTGACGTCGGCGGCGCAGTTGATGCGGGTCTGGATCTGCGTGGACAAGGTGTCCACCGCCGGTGCCAGCCAGCTGGGTTTGGCGTCTTCCGGCAGCGGCTCGCCGTCCCAATCCGGGGCGTGCTTGGCCAGTACATCGTTGAGCGCGATCGGTTCACCGAAGTTCACCACCACCTGGCCGTAGTTCTGCTTGAGCACCTTGGGGATCGACCACAGCAGGCCCCAGATGGATTCCTTCTCCTTCGGCCGGCCGGTGAGCTCGTCGAGATAGCTGTTGCCTTCCATCAGCTTCTCGTAGCCGATGTACACGGGCTGGAACAGCACCGGCTTGCGCGGCTGGCGCAGGTAGGCACGCAGTGTCATGGCGATCATGCCGCCCTTGGGCTGCAGCAGACGCCCGGTGCGCGAGCGCCCGCCTTCGACGAAGTATTCGATCGAATAGCCGCCGGCCACCAGCTGCGCGACGTATTCGCTCAGCACTGCCGAATACAACGCGTTGCCCTTGATCGAGCGGCGGATGAAGAACGCGCCGCCCTTGCGCAGCAGCGTGCCCACCACCGGCAGATTGAGGTTGATGCCGGCCACGATATGCGGCGGCACGATGCCGCGTTCGTACAACAGGTAACTCAGCAGCAGGTAATCCATGTGGCTGCGGTGGCTGGGCACGTAGACCACTTCGTGCCCGGGTGCGGCCTGCTTGAGCTTGTCCAGGTGATGCACCAGCACGCCGGCGTAGATGCGGTTCCACACGTGGGTGAGCAGGAAGCTGGCCGAGCGCACCACCGGGCTGGAATAGTCGGCGGCGATTTCCCAGGCGTAGGCGTGCGCCTTGCGCCAGGCATCGACCGGCTTGGAATTGTCGCGCTTGGCCTGGATGGCGATGGCTTCGCGTACCGACTCGGCGGCCAGCACCTGGTCCACCAGCAGGCGGCGGGTGGACAGATCCGGCCCGATCACCGCCTCGCGGATACGCCGGAAATGCGTGCGCAGCACGCGCTGCAATTTGCGCAGGGTGCGCTCGGGCGGCAGGCCTTCGGCCATGGTCTGACGCAGCGAGATCGGCGGCGCGAAACGCACGATGGTGGTGCGGCCATTGAGCAGCACCGACAGCAGGCGACGGAAGCGGCCGACCAACGCCCAGTTTTCCGAGAACAGCACCGCAAACCAGCCGCTCTGCTTGTCCGGCGCGCGGCCGACGAAGATCGACACCGGCACCAGATGCACGTCCAGGTCGGCGCGCACGCGGTGCGCCTGCAGCAACTTGGCCAGCGAGTCCGAATGGGTCTTGCCACCGCGCTGCTCGGGGATCAGCGAGTTGCTGCTGCTGCGCCGCGATAGCGCCAGATAGGCGCGCTTACGCTCCAGCGGGTCGCCCGGCAGCGGCACCAGGGGTGAGGGCAGGCCGGCTTCGCGGCAGGCCTTGTCCAGGATCAGCGCATTGGACAGGCCGTAGTCTTCCAGCACATAGACCACCGGCTTGCCGTCGTCATAGCGCCCGGGTTGCTCAGGCTCGATGGTCAGGCTCAACCACGGGTCGGCCAGGCGGCCGAGCAGGCGCGCCCACCACGGGCGCTTGGCCTGACGCGCAGTAGCCAGCAGCGCTGCCGGCGCCGCCTCTGGCGTCACAACGGCGGAGGGCGACGACAAGGCAGCCGCACTCGCGCCGGGGTCGGCAGCGGTAGGGGTGGTCGGGGCAGGCTGGCCGTCTGGAAACGGCAGGGGATTCTGTTCTGGCATCGCGGTCATTATCGCCCAGCCGGGCGTTGCCCGGCGCCCGTGGCGGGTGCCGGCGGTGCCGGCGCCGTATCGGGAGCTGCCGCAGCGTCAGGTAGGGGCGGAGCCGGCATGGCGTCGAGCAGTGCCTGGACCTCGTTCTGGGTCTGCTGCTGGTACCAGTGGCCATCGCGCTTGATGAGCGCCACGGTCAGGTCGATGGCATGCGCGGCCAGCGGATACCGCAACCGCACCTGAGCGCTGTCGCCGTCCTGCTTGATCAACCCGGTGCGCAGCGCATCCAGGCTGGTGTCGATCGACAGGTCGTAGCGCTCCAGCACCTTCTTGCACGCTGCCCAGAAAGGTCCCAGCCGGCGCAGGCTTTCCTCCATGCCCAGCCGCTGCAGGTCGGCGTCAGAGGTGATGCCGGTGGCGCGGGCCGCCGCCACCAGATCGGAGATGCTGGCCTTGGCGCGCGGGCGATCGGCCAGCGGCGCGGTGGCGGCCCAGGCACTCAGCGCGTCGACCAACTGCACGTAATGGGCGCGCTGCTCGGGCTGGTAATCGCTGCGGCTGCGCAGGTATTGCACGCCGAACTGGCCCAGCGACTGCGCCGCCTGGGCGATGCCGCGCGACTGCCCGGCCAGCTGCGCGTCAAAGGCCTGCTGCAGTCGGCGCTCGGCATCGGGCGCCGACAACGACCCCAGCAGCGCACCGACTTCATTGGGTAACGGCAACTCGGTCAGCGGCCAACGGCTGGCACCACTGCGCCAGGCCGCTTCCAGTTGGGTGTATTGCGCAGGCGTTACCCGGATCCGCGCATAGGCGACCAGATCGTTGCGCCGCAGCGGCAGGGTCATCGACTGCATCGCGGCGGCTGGCTCGGCCTTGGCACCGGGCAAGGGGGCGGCGGTGTCGTTGCGCTGGCAGCCGCCAACGCATAGCGCAGCCAACAGCATCCACGCGATGGACTGACACCGGCCGGCGCGGACGGTAAATGACGACATGCGCACGATGTTCCCCTGATCGATCGGCGCATCTTGCTGTCTGAATGCATCGGCGGCAAGGCGCAGCTCGCCCGTGCGCCCCGGTATGGTCCGAAGATGTTACGTTTTCGTAGTTTCCCGCACGATGTCAGCCGGTGTCCGACATTGGCTGCTGTTGTCTCATTCGGACAACTTTGTCCACGCATCAGGTCGCAGCCCTTGTCCCAGCTATGTTTGACCGAATGGTGCAGCGCATCATGTAAGCGCTTGCAGTTCCTGCTAGCGTGCGCGCCATCTCGCTTCGAGGTCGCCATCGGATGGGGCCGATGACATTCATGAGCCTGTGCGACACGAACGTTCTGCGCCAGCGGACCGTGCGCCCTGTGCGGGCGTGCGGTCGCCACCGCCTTGTTTTGGAGAAAGCCCCATGAGTCGGCCCCGTTCGGAAGGCGGCAGCGTCACCATCAAGGATGTGGCGCGCGAGGCGCAGGTGTCGGTGGCCACGGTGTCGCGCACCATGAACGGGCATCAGCATGTGGCTGAGTCGGTGCGCGAGCGCGTACTGCAAGTGGCGCGGGCACTGAATTACATCCCCCATCACGCTGCGCGCAGCCTGAGCAGCCGTCGCACCCATACCATCGGTGTGGTACTGCCGGATTTGCATGGCGAGTTCTTTTCCGAATTGATTCGCGGCATCGATCAGGTGGCGCGCGACCAGGGCTACCACTTACTGGTATCCAGTTCGCACGGCGACCCGCAGGCGCAGCGTCGCGCACTCGAGCGCCTACCTGGGCGCGTGGACGGCGTGGTGGTGATGTCGCCGTCGCTGGGAGATTCGGGCGTGCATGAAGACGCATTGCCTGGCGGCCTGCCGGCGGTACTGCTCAACTGCGCCGGCAGCGCCAGCCAGCGCCCGGTGCTCAATGTCGACAACTACGGCGGCGCGCGGGTGATGACACGCCACCTGCGCGACAGCGGCCACCGCCGCATCGCCTTCATCGCCGGCCCTGACGACAACTTCGACGCGCACGAGCGCCTGCGTGGCTATCGCGACGAGTTGGCGCTGGACGCGGATGCGCAGCCGTGGGTGTTGCCCGGTAACTTTGACGAAGAATCCGGCTACCGCGCCGGCCAGGTGCTGGCACAGGACGCACGCCCGGATGCGGTGTTTGCTGCCAACGACATGATGGCGCTGGGCTGCCTGTTCGCGCTTGGCCATGCCGGGTTGAAGGTGCCGCACGACATCGCGCTGGCCGGCTTCGACGATGTGCCGATGGCGCGTTACGTGCTGCCCGCGCTGACCACCATGCGCGTGGATATTGCAGGGCTCGGCGCCCGCGCGTTGCGCCTGCTGTTGGGGCAGCAGTTGGTGGATGCGCCGGCGCCGGCTGCCGATGCCGCGCCGCCGGCGTTTTCGGAAATGGTGCCAGAGCTGATTGTGCGTGCGTCCAGTGCCCCACGTGGCGCATCCGACGGTTAAACACTGCGCCATCTCGCATCTTCACTAATTATTTACACTTTCTTATGTTTTTTATAACGCCTGCCGCTCGTTTGTTGCCGCTCTGTCGTCCTTGAAAAACGCATCACCCGCGCCACGCCGACCACTTTGCCGGTACGCGCCTGACCCCTGGGAGGGGGAAGTCATGAAGACCTACCGCACTGTGTCCACCCTGCCGGCCCGCAGCTTGCTGTGCTGCGCGCTCGCCGCTTCGTTGTTGTCCGCCGCGCCGGCGATGGCCCAGTCCAGCAACGCGACCTTGCGCGGGCAGGTCGCCACCTCCCAGGCAGGCACCACCGTGACCGCGACCAACGTCGCCAGCGGCGCAGTGCGACGGGCGACCACCGGTGCGGACGGCACCTATGCGCTGGTCGGCCTGCCGCCGGGCACCTACAAGGTGGATGCCGGCCCAGGTACCGAGAAAACCGTGACCCTGTCGGTGGCTTCGTCGGTCAGCCTGGATCTGGGCGGCGGTGGCGATGCAACGGCGGCACCTGCGGGCGATGCCACCACGCTGGACGCGGTGCAGGTCACCGCCACCACGCTGCAGGAGGTCAAAACCTCCGAGGTGGGCACCAACATCTCGCTCAAGCAGATCAACACGGTGCCGCAGCTGACGCGCAACTTCCTGGAATTCGCCGACACCGTGCCGGGCATGCAGTTCGAGACCGATGCCAACGGCAACAGCCGCATCCGCGGCGGTGCGCAGGCCAGCTCGGCAGTCAACGTCTATATCGATGGCGTGGGCCAGAAGAGCTACCTGTTCGGTGGCGTCTCCGGCCAGCAGCAGAGCGCGGGCAACCCGTTCCCGCAGTTGGCGATCGGCGAGTACAAGGTCATCACCTCCAACTACAAGGCCGAGTTTGACCAGGTGGGGTCGGCGGCGATCGTGGCGTCCACCAAATCTGGTGGTAACGAATTCCACGGCGAGATCTTCGGGCGCACCACCAACACCGATTTCCGCGCGCGCCAGGCCGACGAGCGTGCCGGCGCGCCCAATGCCGACGGCAACAAGCGCAAGACCCACCAGGACGAATACGGCTTTGCACTGAGCGGGCCGATCGTCAAGGACAAGGCGCATTTCTTCTTCAGCTACGAAGGCAAGGGCTTTGAGGTCTCGGCCAACCCGGTCGCGGTGCCGGACGCCTTCAGCGCACTGAGCGACGATTTGCCGGCCGGCGTGCAGAGCCGTCTGGGCTCGGTCACCCGTCCGTTCAACGAAGACCTGTACTTCGGCAAGATCGACTGGGACATCGGCGACAACGATCGCCTGGAGCTCACCGCCAAGGTGCGCGACGAAGAAAGTCGCGACAGCGTGGGCGACCAGAACACCGCCATCGCCGCCAAGACCAATCTCAATTCCGAAGAACGCTACGACCTGCGCTGGCAGCATTTCGGCGAAAACTACGTCAACGAAGCGCGGGTGTCGTACGAGGACGTCTTGTTCAACCCGACCGCCTACACCATCGGCAGCCAGACCGTGTACACGCGCGGCACCGCTGAAGACGATGTGTTGCTCAACGACGACGCCACCAGCGGCCTGGCGATCCAGCGCAAGGGCCAGAAAGGACCCAGCTTCCAGAACGACCTGACCTTCAACAACATCGAGTGGCACGGCAGTCACGTCATCAAGATGGGCGTGAAGTACAAGGAAGTGGAACTGACGCAGAGCGAAAATTCTGCGGCCAACCCGTCGTTCTACTACGCGGTGGCCGATGGTGCTGGCACCGCGCCCATTCCCTATCAGGTGCGCTTCAATCTGCCGTTTGCCGGCGCCGCGCCGTCGGTGACCACCACCAGCAAACAGCTGGGCCTGTACCTGCAGGACGACTGGGACGTCAACGACAAGCTGCAGTTGAACATTGGCGTGCGCTGGGATGGCGAAAAGATTCCGTCCTACCTGGACAACGTGACCCCGCCGGAAGTGATCGCCGCCTTGAACGGCCCGGGCACCGACCCGGCGGTCAGCGCCACCTATGCCGAACAACTGGCCAAGGGTGGCGTGAACATCAACGACTACATCAGCAACGGCCGTAATCGCAAACAGGACAACAACAACTTCGCGCCGCGCCTTGGTTTTTCCTATGACTTCCGTGGTGACGAATCGCTGGTGCTGTTCGGCGGTGCCGGGCGCAGCTACGACCGCAACCTGTTCGACATCATGGGCCTGGAGCAGGTCAAGTCGGCGCTGTCGCAGTACACCGTCCGCTTTGTCGAATCCTCCGGTTGCACGCCGGCGCCGGGCACCTGCACCAACTTCAATCCATCTTTTGTCAGCAACCCGGACAGTTTGAGCGGTTTGGTCGATGCGCGTGTGCGCAACGGCGAGATCGACCTGCTCAACAACGATTTGAAGACGCCGTATTCGGACCAGTATTCAATCGGCCTGCGCACACGCGTGGGCGAGTGGAGCAACTCGGGTACGGTGTCCTACATCCATAGCAAGGACGGCTTGATCCTGACCCTTGGCAATCGCTATCCCAATGGCGATTTCTTCCAGGCCGGTGCGCAGCCGTGGACCCAGTCACCGGCGGGCTTCGGCAACCTGATCATCGGCAACAACGGGGTCGAAACCAAGACCGCGCAGTTGCTGTTGTCCACCGACAAGGCCTACACCAAGGAAAGCGGCTGGGGCCTGACCGCGGCGTACACGTTCTCGCGCGCACGCGGCAACCGCGGCAACGACGATCAGTACGGCTTCGATGCAGCCACGATCGCCAACTACCCGTTCCTTGATCTGAACTCGGTACCGCGCCATCGACTGGTGGTCACCGGGATCTACGATCTGTTCTGGGGCATCAGCGCCTCGGCCAAGTTGACGCTGGCCACGGTAGCGCCGCGCAACGAGGCGGTGTCGTTCGACCAGTACGGCGGCCCGAGCTCGGACAACATCCGCATCGTGTCGGTGGACGCACCCGGTGGCAAGTTCCTGGCCGGCGGCGACATCTTCGGCACGCGCCAGTTGGATCTGTCGTTGTCCAAGGACATGCATGTCACCGACGCACTCACCGTGCAGGTGCGCGGCGATCTGATCAATGCGTTGAACTTCCGCAACTACGATCAGTACGCCATCGACTGGGGCGATGCCGGCGTGTACAACCCGCGCGTGAGCATCAACCAGTACGGCGCGATTTCCACCCCGCCGCGCACCCTGTTCTTGAGCGCCCGCATTATCTGGTAAGCCGGCCCTGCGTCTGCAACACCGGCTGTTGCAGACCGCGGGTTTTGCATGCTTGTGTCTTCCTGCGCACGGAAATGGTGACGTCTTGGACTGGTAACGTTTACTGGTGCCGAGCGGCGCATCCGATACGCATACCGCAGTGCGCATGCATCACGCGCGCCGCGTGTTCCAACCGCTTTTCTGCTCCTTGCGGTCTTTGTTTGCAGTTGCTGTCGTTTGTTGCTGTTGCCCGCTGTCTCCGTATCACTCACATCAAAGTACCAACCTCGACGCGCCAGTCACTCCACTGGTTCGCGCTTTACCCCTGGGAGGGGGAAAGTCATGAAGAAGCACCGTACCGTCTCCACCCTGCCGGCGCGCAGCCTGTTGTGCTGCGCCCTGGCCGCCTCGTTGTTCGCCACCACCCCGGCCATGGCCCAGTCCAGCAACGCCACGTTGCGCGGCCAGGTCGCCTCCGCGCAGAGCGGAAGCGAAGTCGTCGTCACCAATGTCGCCACCGGCTCGGTGCGACGTGCGCCGGTCAATGCGAACGGCAACTACACCATCGTCGGGTTGCAGCCGGGCACCTACACCGTCGAATCCAACGGCATCAGCCGCACGGTGACCTTGTCTGTGGCCTCCAGCGCCACGGTGGATCTTGGCAATGAGACGGCCGCAGCACCTGCTGGTGATGCGACCACACTGGACACGGTGACGGTCAGCGCGCCGATGATTCGTGACGTCAAGACGTCCGAAGTGGGCAACACTATTTCTGCACGGCAGATCCAGCAGTTGCCGCAGGCCACGCGCAACTTCCTGGAGTTTGCCGATACCGTGCCGGGCATGGTGTTTCAGGTCGATGGCAACGGCAACACCAAGCTGCGCGGCGGTGCGTCCAACGCCAGCGCCGGTAATCTGTATATCGACGGCGTAGGCCAGAAGAGTTACGTGCGTAGCGGTGGCGTCGCCGGCCAGAGCGACACGCAGGGCAATCCATTCCCGCAGCTCGCCATCGGCGAGTACAAGGTGATCACCTCCAACTACAAGGCCGAATACGGCCAGATCAGTGGTGCGGCGATCACAGCGGCGACCAAGTCCGGTACCAACGAGCTGCACGGCGAAGTGTTCTACCGCTACACCGACCAGGACCTGCGCGACAAGCGGCCCGACGAAGAAGAGAACGGCAAGATCGATTCGCAGACCAAGGAATACGGGTTTGCGTTGGGTGGTCCGATCATCCAGGACCGCATGCATTTCTTCGTCGCCTACGAAGGCAAGGAAAACGTTGCGCCCAAGAGCGTGCAGCCGAGCGCCGAGGCGGCCACCTTCGTCAACCAGCTGCCGTCCAACCTGGCCAGCCAGTACGGCCCGGCCAACATGCCGTTTGAAGAGGATCTGTTCTTCGGCAAGATCGATTTCGAGCCCACCGATCGCGATCGCATCGAGTTGAGCACGATCTACCGCGACGAAACCCAGACCGCGAATGTCGGCGGCACGAATACGCTGGCGCAGGCCACCGACAAGATCAACAAGGACAAGCGCACCAACCTGCGTTGGCAGCACAGTGCCGACAACTGGTTCAACGAGGTCATCGTCGGCACCGAAAACTCGGAGAACAACCCGACCCCGCGCACGCTGGGCAACGGCATCGTCTACACGTATTTCCAGCCGCGTGCCGGCTCCACCGATATCGATGAGCGCACCTTCCTGACCACCGGTTCGGCCGGTGGCGCGAATGCGCAGCGCAAGAGCCAGAAGGGCTGGTTCCTGCAGAACGACCTGACCTTCACCAGCTTCCAGTGGCACGGCGAACACACCATCAAGATGGGTGTGAACTACAAGGACATCGAGCTGACCTCGCAGGACGCGGCCGCGCTGAATCCGCAGTTCAGCTACCGCGTCAACGGCGGCAGCGTGGAATCCACGCCGTATCGCGTCGACTTCATTGCGCCCTACACCACGCCCGGCCAGCGGGCGACGGTGGTATCACCGTCCAAGCAGTACGGCATCTATCTGCAGGACGATTGGGCAGCCACCGACAAGCTGATGATCAACATCGGCGTGCGCTGGGATTACGAGGACACACCGGCCTACACCGACTTCGTGACCTCGCAGGTCTTCGTCGACGCGCTGTACGCCAACGATGCGGAAAACCCCGGTCAGCCATGGGCCAACCGTCTGCTGCCCAGCGGCATCAACGTGGCCGATTACATCAGCACCGGCAACAACCGCAAGAACTTCAAGGATGCCTGGGCGCCGCGCTTCGGTTTCTCCTACGACTTCTTCGGTGACGAGGCCGCCATCCTGCATGGCGGTGCCGCGCGTTCGTACGACCGCAACCTGTTCGAGCAGCTGGCCCTGGAAACCAGCAAGGCGGCGTTGTCGCCAGTGGCGGTGTATTTCGAAAACCCGGCAACCCAGCAGTGCTATCGCGCAGACCGCACGTGCGTTGCGTTCGACCCGCGTTATCTCAACGGCATCGATCAGCTCAATACCATTCCCGGTGTCGCTGGCAGCGCCGAGTTGTTCATGTTCAACAACAAGCTCAAGACGCCGTACAGCGACCAGTACAGCATCGGCATCACCAACCAGGTGGGCGACTGGCTGACCGATGTGACCTTCCAGCGCATCCTGAGCTACGACGGCTTTGCGATGGGCCTGATCAACCGCTATCCGGATGGCTCCTACTTCCAGAACGGCAACGTGCCGTGGGGCGAGCCGGTGCCGGGCTACCAGAACACCATTCTGGGCAGCAACGGCCTGGAGCAGCGCAACAGCCAGGTCTTGCTATCGGCCGACAAGCCGTACACCAAGGAATCCGGTTGGGGCCTGACCCTGTCCTACACCCACACCAGCGCGCGCCAGAACCGCAACATCGATGAGCCGTACGGTTTCGACAAGGCGACCATCCGCGGCTATCCGTTCGTGAAGTCTGATGCCGTGGCCGCACATCGCTTCGTGGCGTCCGGCTCGATCGATATCCCTTGGGGTGTGACGCTGGGCGCCAAGCTGGTGCTGGCAACGCCCGAGCCGATCAACACGATCGCCTGCTTCGGCTTCACCGATCCCGATGGCGCGACCTGCCAGCAGGTCGGTGTCACCCCGCCGGGCAGCGGCAAGTTCCTGGTCGGTGGCGATATCTGGGGCTACCGCACGGTGGACTTCCAGGCCACCAAGGAGTTCACCGTGGTCGGGGACTTCAAGCTCAACGCGCGCGTGAATCTGCTCAACGCGTTCAACTTCAAGAACTACAGCGCGTACGCCTACAACAGCTTCGGCAGCAATGGGCAGTTCGACCCGGATATCAGCCTCAACACCACCGGCGAGATCAACTATGTGCCGCGCAGCGTGGTACTGGAACTCGGCGCCAAGTTCTGATTGATCGTCATCGCCACACGCGTGCGGCTGCGCGCGTGTGGTCTTTCGCAACGGGGCCAGCTGGCCCCGTTCGTTTGTTCGTCCCCTCTTGATCAGGAACGTGCAGGCATGATCCCCGCTCCGCTTCGCAACATCGTCATCGTCGGTGGCGGCACCGCCGGCTGGATGGCGGCCGCCGCCTTCGCGCGCGTGCTGGGCCCCACCTTCAACGTGCAGCTGATCGAATCCGAGCAGCTCGGCACCGTGGGTGTGGGCGAAGCCACCGTGCCGCACATCAAGGCCTTCAATAACCTGCTCGGCATCGATGAGGCCGAGTTCGTGCGCCAGACCCAGGGCAGCTTCAAGCTGGGTATCGAATTCGTCGACTGGCAACGGCCAGGGACTTCATATATCCATGGGTTCGGTAGCCAGATCGGCCATCCGCTCGGGCTGCTGCCGTTCCATCAGTACTGGATCAAGCAGCACGCGCGCGGCAAGGCGCAGCCGCTGGGCGCCTACACGCTCAACACCGTGGCCGCCGCCCGCGGCAAGTTCATGACCTCGGCCGGCGATGTGCCGGCCAACTCGCCGCTGGCCAATATCGCCTACGCCTATCACTTCGATGCCTCGCTGTACGCGCGCTTCTTGCGTGGGTTTGCCGAAGCACGCGGCGTGCGTCGCATCGAAGGCATGGTGGACCAGGTGCAACTGCATCCCGAGTCGGGCCATGTGGTGTCGTTGCAGCTGGCGTCCGGCCAGGTCATCGCTGGCGATCTGTTTATCGATTGCTCGGGCTTTCGTGGGCTGTTGATCGAAGACGCGCTGCATACCGGGTACCACGACTTCACGCGCTGGCTGCCATGCGATCGCGCACTGGCGGTGCCCTGCGAAAAAGTAGGCCCACCGACGCCGTACACGCGCTCCACTGCGCGCGCGGCCGGCTGGCAATGGCGGATCCCGCTGCAGCACCGCACTGGCAACGGCTATGTGTATTCCAGCGCGCACATCAGCGACGACGAAGCCGCCGCCAGCTTGCTCGCCAACCTCGATGGCAGGCCTTTGGGTGACCCGCGCCCGCTGCGCTTCACTACCGGGCGGCGCAAGCAGTTCTGGAATCGCAACGTGGTCGCGCTGGGGCTGGCCAGCGGGTTCCTGGAGCCGTTGGAATCGACCAGCATCCATCTGATCCAGTCCGGCATTTCCAGGTTGCTGGAGCTGTTCCCCCGCGAGGGCATCAGCCCGGTGCTGGTGCAGCGCTATAACGACCGGCTGGCATTCGAGTTCGACCGCATCCGCGATTTCCTGCTGTTGCACTATCACGCCACCGAGCGCGACGACAGCGCGTTCTGGCGGCATTGCCGCCACATGCCGATCACCCCGGAACTACAGACCACGCTGGACCTGTTCCGCGACAGCGGGCGCTTCTACCGCAATGCCGAGGAGATGTTTGCCGAGATCAGCTGGGTGCAGGTGATGGTAGGCCAGGGCATCCTGCCGACCGGCTACCACCCGCTGGTGGACCAGGTGCCCGACACCGACGCCGAAGGCTTCTTGTCCAGCGTGGCGCAGACCATCAGCCACTGCGTGGACGTCATGCCGACCCACCAGCAGTTCATCGACCGCTACTGCAAGGCCGCACCGGCGCGTTGAGCGCCGGCGCAGCGCCCGGTACCGGCCAAAGGCGGTCCCCTTACGACTTGGCGAGGTAGTGCCGGAGCGTGTGCGATGTGCCGAAGACACGCCTCAAGCACAGGAAGCAATCGGATGGCGGCAGCGGCGCAGCGGCGACGGGCGACACGCAAAAAAAAGGATCGGGCACAAGGCCCGATCCCTTCGAAAACCGGGACAAGCCCGGTGGACAATGAGTGGCACAACTTCCGACTGACATCGGACGCCGGCATCGTACCCAGCCCTTAACGTTAAAGCAACACTTTAATTCCCATCATTTAACTTATTGATTTCGTTGGGCCTGGATCCGTCAAGTCATGGCCCCAGGCGCTGTCAGTCCCGGTGCTGGACCACTGCCGCGCGGATTTCGGCCTGGATGGCGCTGGCAGCGGCTGCCGGGTCGGCAGCCAGGCGGATGGGCCGGCCGACGACGATCGCGTCGGCACCATCGGTGAAGGCCTGCGCCACGCCGACGGTGCGTTGCTGGTCGTCGCCGACCGGGCCGCCCGGGCGGATACCGGGGCAGACGATTGAAAAGGCCGGGCCGGTGGCGCGGCGGATCGGGCCGGCTTCCTGGCCGGAGGCGATCACCCCGTCGATGCCGGCGGCCTGGGCGGCTAGCGCGCGCTCCACCACCACGTCCACCGGTTCGCGGTCGATGCCCATCGCGGCCAGGTCCGGCCGGCCCATCGAGGTCAGCACGGTCACCGCCAGTAAACGCATGTCGCCCTGGTTGGCTTCAGCGGCGGCCTGCAGCATGCCGGCGTGCCAGCCGTGCACGGTGCAATAGCTCACCGGCCACTGCGACAGGCGGCGGATGGTGCCGGCCACGGTGGCGGGGATGTCGAAGAACTTCAGGTCGACGAACACGCGCTTGTTGCGCTTGGCCAGGGCATCGAGCACATGGAAGTACTCGCCCGACGCCAGCAGCTCCATGCCGATCTTGTAGAACGCCACCGCGTCGCCCAGGCGGTCGACCCAGGCAATCGCCTCGTCATGTCCGGGCACATCCAGCGCGAAGATCAGCCGCTCGTGCGCGGCCAGCGGCAAGGGGGGACGGCTCATCGTGCAAGCTCCAGTGCGGCGCGCTTGGCGTCGTGGCGGGTCTGCCAGGGTTGGGAATAATCGTTGTTGAATTGTGCCGGCTCCCAGCCGCCATAGCTGGGATTGGGCAGCATCCACCAACGCTCGCCGAACCAGTCGTGGTACTGCTGCAGCAGCGCGCCGCGCGCCTGGCTGGTGTTGGCGGTGACCTGCACGAAATCACCCAGCTGGTCGCCGAACTGCATCAGCACACGGTATTTCTGCCCGGCCAGCTGACGACGGCAGTTCTTCTCGCTGCCGTTCTGCTCGCAGCCTTGCACCACCGTGCCCAGGCCGAGGAACACGCTGTCGTCGGCCACCGGCAGACCGGCGCTGCGCAGGTTGGCCAAGGTGGCGTCCTTGAGGTGCACGGCGCGGTTGGAGATGTAGATCAGGGTGATGCTGCGGGCGTTGGCGGCCTTGGCGAAATCCACCACGCCCGGAATCGGCTTGGCCTTCTTCTCGGCCACCCACTGGTCCCAGCTCAACTCGTCGTATTCCTTGCCATCGCGCAGCAGACGCGCCTGGTAGGGCGAGTTGTCCAGCACGGTCTCGTCCACGTCCAGCACCACGGCGGGCTTCAGGCCGGTAGCGGCATTACCGCGTTCTTCCGGCACCAGCGCGTCCCAGTTGGGTTGCTTGAGCGCGGCATCGAGCTTGTCGGCCGCCGCACGATAGGTCTGCTCGGCAACCGCGCGGTATTCCTCCGAGCGCTGCATCCACAGCACTGCATTGAGATTGTCGTCGCCGGCCGGGATGGCGCCGGCAGCGGGCGTGGAGGCCTGCGTCGCGTTGGCGGACACGGCAGCGGCATGCGCACGCTGGCCCATCTCCTCCTGGCCGGGCTTGCAGGCGCTCAGGGCCAGCGCGGTGCAGGCGAGCAGGGACAACGGGGCGTAAAGCGAGGGGCGCATGGCATCCACCAGAACAGGAGCAGTCATGAAGCCCGCGATTTTAACGGGTTCGCGCCAAGCCGCTCGCTGTTGCTGCCGGCAGCATTGCCGATCGAGGCGACAGGCACCGATGGCCAGGTGCCGCTGCATCGGCCCTGCATGACTGTCGTGGGCGGACACGCGTGGCCGTCGATCGCTGCGATGGCGCCCGCGTCGCCTTCCACAACCGCTTGGCGACGCGCGCCGGCTGATCGCAACAGCCTTAAAGAACACCGGCACAGGATCAGCATATCCTTGTGCGCTGATTGCCCCGGAGTCACCGATGACAGAGACCTCGCCCCCGCCCGTTCTCGATACCGCCCAGGCCCGCGTGCTCGGTTGCCTGATCGAGAAAGAGGCCACCACCCCGGACGCCTACCCGCTCACGGTCAACGCCGCACAGGTGGCCGCCAATCAGAAGACTGCCCGCGAGCCGGTGCTGAACCTGCAGACCGGCGTGGTGCATCACGCGTTGCGTCAGCTGGAAACGCTGGGACTGGTGCGCCAGCAGTTTTCCTCGCGCGCCGAACGCTACGAGCACAAGCTGGGCAGCGTGCTGGACCTGACCCGCCAGCAGGTGGCCCTGATCGGCCTGCTGCTGTTGCGCGGCCCGCAAACCCTGGGCGAGCTGTTCGCACGCAGCGAGCGGCTGGCGCGCTTCAACGATGCCGACGATGTGCGTCATCACCTGGACCGGCTGATCCAGCGCACCCTGGCGGTACAACTGCCGCGCGCCAGCGGCCAGCGCGAGGACCGCTACATGCATCTGCTCAGCGGCGAGCTGGATCTCGACGCGCTGCAGGCTGCTGCGGCAGCGCGCGAGAGCACGCCGCGCGGCGCCGACACCGCTGCGCTGGAGGCGCGGGTGCAGGGCCTGGAAACCACGGTCGCCGAGCTGCAGGACGCGCTGGCGACGCTGCAGGCACGACTGGATGCGGCTGGCGCATGATCTGCGGGATGCGTCGATCGATCACCGCAGTGGCAGTACTGCGGTTGATCTTTAAGGCGTTCGCAGACCGGAACAGGTAATGCTCAAGACAACCGGACCGTCGTGACACGCACTGCCAGCGCAGGACATCAGCGCCTCAATCGCCACAGCGGTGTCAATGGCTATCCTCTGCTTGGCGCAGCTCCGGCATTGGGCTCTCGGTCTTGGCGCTGGATCAGTGAACCCAATTCCAAGCGCCGCGCAGTTGCCGATGCATGACCGGCAAGTCCGATGCCCTCGCCTCAGTCAGGCCACGGACCTCAGGTCGGTGTATCCACCTCATCCCAGTCCGCGTCTTCGAAGTGCAGCAGCCAGTTGAGCGCGTAGTGGCGCTCGTACACCACCCCGGCCACGAGGTCGGCCGGAGGTGCCTGGTGGGTGTGACCGGCCTGGCGCACAGCCCAGTGCAGACGCAGATGCAGGTCCAGTGCATCCAACAGTTCGGGCAACGGCCGCAGTGTCAGCGCCGTGCGCGCAGGCGCCTGCGCATGATCCAGCGCCGTCTGCGCGGCCAGCGGCACGTCGCACAGGGCAGTCGGCTGCGGCAAGGTGTCGGCCAGGCCCAGCGCCCACTGCAACACGGCCAGGCTTTCGTAACGCCAGCCGAAGTTGGCCAGCATCTGGTCTTCCGGATGCGCCTCGGCGAAGAAGGCCCGCTCCTGCGGCGACAGCGCAGCCGTCACGCCGGGCAGGCGCGCCTCTACCTCGTCCAACGCCGGTGGCGCATCGCCGGCGGCCAGTATCTCCGCGCGTAAAGCCACCGCAAACAACGCCAACATCCGTTGCGTCACCGCCGCTGCATCGCGCACCCGCGCTTCGCCCTCGCCGGCCACCGGCGGCAAGCTCGGTGGCACGCGGATGCCCTGTGCGCTCAGCTGTGCCAGGTGATGCGCTCGCCGCTCCAGCGCATCCGGCGGGTACGGCACCTGCGCCTGATCATCGAGCGCCGGCTCGCCTTGGCTGATCAGTACCCGCCCCTGCGGGTCGCGCACGCTGCCATCTGCCAGAAAACACACCGCATTGGCCTGCTCGGCCCACTGCGCTAGATCGCCAAACGCGCTGTCGTCGACTTCGAAGCTGAAGTGCTGCCGCACCCGCTGCACATGCCGCATCAGGTGATAGCGCGCCTGGGTCATCTGCCCGTCGCCCGCCTGATTCACATAGCCGACAAAGCCATGCAGATGGTTGGCCAGTTCCGGATCGGCATGGTCGCGATGCTGCACGGCGGCGTGCGGCAGAAAGTCCGGCCACAGGGCTTCGCGCAGCGTGGAATAGGCATTGACCAGCAATGGCATGCGGATGTCCTTGTTCAAAGTAGCTGACAAGCCTAGCGAGTCGTCGGCAGAGGGATGTGGACGGGTGGCGCAGCAGTATCCGGGGGTGCGCGGCCCTTTCGATATCGACCGCGCGCCTGGACCGATGCAGCCGTCCTGCGCACCGCGCTTAGCCCGGAGACAGGCCGGCCCCTGCCCGGCGATCCATGCCGCGCAGGTCGATCGTGTAGTACAGCACCGGGGCATCGCCGGGACTCAGCACCCGTTCCCCTTGCAGGTGCAGCCCGAGTGTTTCCAATGCGCGGATGGAATCGGGATTGTCCGGCGAGACGATCGCGCACACCTGCGACAGCCCTAGCGCATCGCGCGCGTAGTCCAGCACCGCACGCCCGGCCTCGGTCACATAGCCCTTGCCGCGATACGCCGGCAACAGGGCGAAACCGATATGCGGCATCGGCAAGGTCTCGCGGCACAACAAGCCCAAGGTGCCGGCAAACGCCCCCTGCTCGCGTGTCTCCACCGCCCAGTGCGCAAAGCCGTATTTTTCCTGGTGCGCCTGCGCCCAATCGCGCAGATGATCGCGCGCCTGCTCGCGCGTGCGGATGCCGCGGTCGTTGATGCCGGCAATAAACCCTGGGTCGTTGACCAAGACCAGCACCGCATCGGCATCGCGCTCGGGATCGAGCGTGCGCAAGCGCAAGCGTGGGGTTTCGATCACGACAGTCACGGCGCACTCCTGCAGCAGGGAAAACCAGACTGCCGTGCAGGCGTGTGACTGGCAAGTCTCGGCACGCGTTACAGCTGACAGGAACTGGCACTACTCCAGTAGAGGATTAGCGCCGTACATGCACGTATCGCCACCTTGACCGTCGACGTCGACGGTCAAGGCCGCAGAGCATGCCGCATGCAGCCACGCCTAGGTCTTTCGACAACTGCCCTCTGACGCGCCGCCAGTGCAATGCTGCATGCTGCTCACGCGCAGCAGCTACTGGCCTGAGTGTTGAACCTGACACGCCTGCAACGATCGACACATCGCCGCTACTACTTGGACGCGTGCAGACCGTGGTGCCAAACGCTCACCACGCACCGAGCGCCGGCCGCGCTCACCGACGACAAGCACTCTGATCAGTCGCTGCTAGTCGAACAACGCCTGGATCGCCGCAAGCCCGGCACTGGCGCGCTCTTTCTTGCGCTCGGCATCGGCCACCGGGTCGGCGCCATCGCGCTGCAGTTCTTCGGCCGGAATCTCATCGAAGAACCGGCTCGGCTTGAGCCGCACATGCTCGCCGAACTTGCGCGTCAGCTTGCTGTGACTCATCCACAGTTGCTCCTTGGCGCGGGTGATGCCCACGTACAGCAGACGGCGTTCTTCCTGCAGATTGCCTTCTTCCAGGCTCACTTCGTGCGGCAGCACGCCGTCTTCGCAGCCGACGATGAACACATAGCGGAATTCCAGGCCCTTGGACGCATGCATGGTCATCATGCGCACCTGGTTGCCGCCGTCGTCCTTGTCGTTGCGCGACAGCAACGCCAGCTGCGCGGCCAGATCGCTGGCGCTCGCGCCACGCGGGCCGCCTTCGAACCACTCGGCCAACTCGTCCAGATTGCGCTTGCGGCGTTGAAAGCCGGTTTCGTCCTTGGATTGATTGCGCAGGTCGTTGAGCAGGCCCGACTTGTCGGCCAACATGCGCACCAGCTCGCCAGCCGGCATGCTCGCCGAGTGCTCGCGCATGTCACGCAGGATATCGGTGAAGGCGCTCAAGCCATTGGCCGCGCGCGGCGGCAGATGCTGCAATGCGCCCATCGATTCGGCTGCGCGCGACATCGGTACCGACTTGGCACTGGCCAGCTCGGCCAACCGTGCCAGCGAGGTCGCCCCCACTTCGCGCTTGGGCGATTGCACTGCGCGCAGGAACGCCGCGTCGTCCTCGGGGTTGACGATCAGCCGCAGCCACGACAGCACATCCTTGACCTCCTGCCGCTCCAAAAACGCGGTGCCGCCAGTGAGGTGGTACGGCACGCGCAGGAGCTGCATTGCTTTTTCCAGCGGTCGCGACTGGAAATTGCCGCGGAACAGAATGCAGAAATCGCTCCATGGCACCTGCTTGGCAGTGCCCAGGAACGAAATCTCGGCCGCCACTTTCTCCGCCTCGTGCTCGCTGTCGCGGCACTCCCACACGCGGATGCGTTCGCCGTCGGCCTGGTCGCTCCACAGCGTCTTCAAGTGCTCGTGCGGGTTGTGTGCGATCAAGGCATTGGCCGCGCGCAGCACACGATTGGAGCAACGGTAGTTCTGTTCCAGCTTGATGATTTCCAGCGCCGGATAATCGCGCCCCATCTGCTGCAGGTTTTCCGGGTTGGCGCCGCGCCAGGCGTAGATGCTCTGATCGTCGTCGCCCACGCAGGTGAAGTTGCCGCGCGGGCCGGCCAGCATCTTCAGCAGCCGGTACTGCGCATCGTTGGTGTCCTGGCACTCGTCCACCAGCAGGTAGCCGATGCGTTCGCGCCAGCCCATCACGATCTCTTCGTTGGCTTCCAGGATCTGCACCGGCAGGCGGATCAGATCGTCGAAGTCCACTGCATTGAAGGTGGTCAGCCGCGCCTGGTAGCGCTCGTACAGGCTGGCGGCTTCCTTCTCGCGGTTACTGCGTGCTGCGGCCATCGCCTGTTCCGGCGATAAACCGGCATTCTTGGCGCGCGAGATCAGGTTCTTGGCGTCTTCGATCGCATCGGGCTTGGCGCCATGCATCAGGTCCTTGATCTGCGCGGCGGCATCGTCGGAATCGAAGATCGAGAAACCGCGCTTCAACCCGGCCGCGGCATGTTCGATCTGCAGGAACTTCAACCCCAGCGCATGGAAGGTGCAGATGGTCAGGCCATCGGCGCCATCGCCACGGATGCGTTTGGCCACACGCTCGCGCATTTCCTTGGCCGACTTGTTGGTGAAGGTGATCGCGGCGATACGCTTGGCCGGGTAGCGCCCGGTGGCGATCAGGTGCGCGATCTTTTCCACGATCACGCGCGTCTTGCCGCTGCCGGCACCGGCCAGCACCAACAAGGGACCTTCGCAGTGCAGCACTGCGGCGCTTTGCGGGGGATTGAGACCGTGCATAGAGGCTTCCGACAGAGCGCGCCATTGTACCGGGGCGGCCTGCGGCTGGCCGGCGCGATGGGTTCAGCTGGGCAGGGGGACGGACGCGTTCGTACCAAGGGGGTAGGTCACGGCACAGCATCGGCGCCAACCCACTGCGCGCGTTGGCGTTGGCCTTGCCCATCCGACCACGCGCCCGCAGCTGTGGTGCAGCGTTCCAGCCGCCGCAGCGTGGATGGCCCAGCGTCACCGTTCGACACTGCGCGCTGCAGGCGGCCGCCCGGCCCGGTAAAATCGCCCGATGGCCAAGCTCTATTTCTATTATTCGGCGATGAATGCCGGCAAGACCACGACCTTGCTGCAGTCGGCGCACAACTACCGCGAACGCGGCATGCGTACGTTGATCCTGACGCCCAAGCTCGACCACCGTGCCGGCAGCGGCGTGGTCGCATCGCGGATCGGCCTGCGCGCAGACGGCCGCGCGTTCGATCGCGACACCGAACTGCAACAGCTGGTCGAACGCGACATCGCCGCCGAAGGAGCGTTGCATTGCGTGCTGGTGGACGAAGCGCAGTTCCTCAGCCGCGCGCAGGTCTGGCAGCTGAGCGAAGTGGTCGACCGGCTGCGCATCCCGGTGCTGTGCTACGGCCTGCGGACGGATTTTCGCGGCGAGCTGTTCGAGGGCAGCCAGTTCCTGCTGGCCTGGGCCGACGAACTGGAAGAGATCAAGACCATCTGCCATAGCGGCAGCAAGGCCACCATGACCGTGCGCGTTGACGCGCAAGGTCATGCGGTACAGGACGGCCCGCAAGTGGAGATCGGCGGCAACGAGCGTTACGTGTCGGTCAGCCGCCCCGAGTTCAAGAAGATCATGCGTGGCGAAGGGCGCATCGACCCACTGCAGATCGCCTTGCCGCTGCCGTCTGCCGGGGCCTGATTTAGCGGCATCCTGCGGGCGCTGGCGACGCAGCAGCATCGCTCGGCCTGGCCTGGCCGACGACCGGCAGCGTTAGCCGACGCCGCCAACCGCGGCATGATGCCGCCATCCCAGGTGGATCGCGGTGTGGCACAAATGCACGAATCATCCGTCGCCTTGATCAGCCCGGCGGAAGCACAGCACCGTGGACAGCTGCGCTCACCACGACGCCATTGGCTGCATCCCCTGAACGGCAGCGCGAATTTCGCACGTAGCTCTATGCTTCGAATGCATCGCTAAGCCGTTGCAGGCATAGATTGGCAGCGGCCTCGCCGTCACAGGCCGACAAGACGTATTGTGGACGGCGCCCGGAATCGGGTTGGATGGCATCGATTGCAGCGGGCTTGGCGTGCAACCAGGCCCAACCGCGGTCCTGTAAACTTGCGTTTATCCACTTGTCGGGAGGCACCCATGAATCCGCTTCCTCCCGAGTTGCGCGCCGATATCGCGCGTGTTGGCCGGCTATCGTCGGTTCCCGATGTGTTGAACATTCTGACCCGCCTCACCGGCATGGGCTTTGCCGCCATCGCGCGGGTCACCGAAGCGCGCTGGATCACCTGCCAGGTACGCGACGAACTGTCCTTTGGCTTGGGGCCCGGCGATGAGCTGCCCTTGGCCACTACCTTTTGCGACAGCGTACGAGTGAAGGGCAACGCGGTGTGGTTTGGCCATGCCTCCGACGACCCGGCTTACCGCGACCACCCTTCGCCGCGACTGTATGGCTTCGAAAGCTACGTCTCGGTGCCGATCCGTTTCGACGATGGCAGCGTGTTCGGCACCTTATGCGCGCTGGATCCGCTACCGCGGGTCATGGACCAGCAACTGGTGGAAAAGGTCGAGCTGCTTGCGCAGTTGCTGGCCGCGCAGATCCAGGCCGAACAGCGCGCCGAAGAGAGCGCGCAGGAGTCGCGGCGCGCGCGCAGCGAACTGGGCCGCGCTGGCGCCTCGGCACGGTTGCGCGAAGAGTTCATCGGCATCCTCGGCCACGATCTGCGCAACCCGCTGCAATCCATGCATGCGGTGGTCGACGTGCTCGCCATCGACCCGCTCAACCAGCGCCAGGGCGGCGCCATCCGCAGCCTGCAACGCAGCCTGCAGCGCATGGAAGAACTGATCGATTTCGCCTGCGATTTTGCGCGTGGTATCGAGCGCGACTGGCTGCAACTGGATTACGGCAACGGCAGCGACCTGCTCGATGCGCTGTCGCAAGTGGTCGACGAAACCCGCGCCGCCTACCCCAACCAGGTGCTGTCCACGCACGTGGCCATCGACGAGCCGGTGCATGGCGATGCGGTGCGTCTGGCGCAGATGTTCGGCAGCATGATGATCAACGCAGTGGTGCAGGGGCAGCAGAGTTCGTTGATCAAGGCGGTCGCGGTCACCGAACGGGGGCGCCTGCGCATCGAGGTCTGCAACCTGGACGGCATCGATCCGCGCCGGCTGGATGTGCTGCATGCCTCCACGCATGTGCATACCGCCGGCCGGCCCCTGCCGGAAGTGGATCTGGGCCTGCACATGGCCGCGCAGATCGCGCAGGCGCATCAGGGCGAGCTGCACATCACCAGCGGCAAGAACGGCACCTGCTTCCGCGTGGAACTGGCCTGCGCACGACCGCGTGCGCGCATGCACCTGGTCAACAACGCCTCTTCGGCCTGAGCTTAGTAAACTCCGGCGATACGTCACTCACTACGGTGAGTGCGTCCTGCAGCATACGCAACGCGTCGACAGACAAACGCTCTCGCAGACACACACCGTCTTGTACGGCAATCACCCCACGACGCGACGTGCGTGAGGGCATTGGCAGACGCGGCATGCCCGAGGTCGCACGCCGATCCCCGGCGTCATCCACACCTGATCGACTCGCTGTGCAACACCGTGCTCGCATTTGCCACGCAACAAGTACGCAGGGCTGGGACAACGGCAGTCTGTCGCAGTTGCGATCAGTGCATGCATGTCGGCATCTACCCACAGCGCCGAGATCACTGCAACGTCTTTGCTTCTAGCTCCGATCGCCCGAGATCGCAACGACGTCACGTGCCTGCGACACCGCGCGATGCGTGGCGCGCGTACCGCCACCCACTCAATAGATCTTGCGCTCGCTCGCCGGCGGCGGCGTCCATTGGTAGAGCCAGGTTTCGGTCAGCGGCTTGCCGTTGGCGCGCAGATACAGGCGGATGTCGATCTGCTGCGTGCTGTCATCCGGCGGCACCAGGTCGAACATGGCGCGATAGCCCTTGAGCTCATGCAACGGCCGCGCCGACACGATCTCGGTACTGCCGCGCGACACCTGAATCACTGCCTCGACCTTGGTCTTGGCATCCTTCACCAGCGCCGGCAAGTCGCCACCGGCAAAGTCCACTGCAAAGCGCCAGGAAAAATGGCTGCGCTTCTGCCCGACGATGCCGCCCAGGCCGGTGCGGGTGGCCACGCAATGCGCCAACGACGAGCTGGCCGGCGGCTGCGCGCCCCAGTACAACCGATACCCCATCAGCAGCTCTTGCCCCGGCTGCGGCTTGGCCTGCGGATTCCAGAACGCCACGATGTTGTCGAACGTCTCGTCCACGGTCGGGATCTCGACCAACTGCACCGACCCCTTGCCCCAACCGCTCTTGGGTTCCACCCACAGGCACGGGCGCTTCTCGTAGAACACGCCGTCGTCCTGGTAATGGTCGAAGTTGCGGTCGCGCTGCAGCAGCCCGAACCCGCGCGGGTTCTCATCGACAAACATGTTGAAGCGCAGGTGCGGCGGGTTGCACAGCGGGCGCCAGATCCATTCGCCGCCGCCGGTCCACATCGCCAGGCCATCGGTGTCGTGGATCTCCGGGCGCCAGTCCCAATCCATGCGGCTGTCGTTTTCGCCGACCTGGTACATGCTGGTGCACGGGCCGATGCCGAGCCGTTCGATGGCTTTACGCGGGTAGAGCGCGCTGTCGATATCCATCACCAGCACGTCGCCATTGGTGATGGCAAAGCGGTAGGCACCGGCGACGCTGGGCGAATCCAGCAGGCCGTAGACCACCACGGTGTCGGAGTCGTCGGCCGGCTGCTCCAGGTAGTACGCAATAAAGTCCGGAAATTCTTCCGGTCCACCGGTGCCGGTATCGATCGCCAGCCCGCGCGCCGATTGCCCGTACTGGCCTTCCTTGCCTACCGCGCGAAAATAGCTGGCGCCCAGAAACGCTGAAAAGTCGCGGTCGGTGTCCTTGCGTGTATTGAGGCGGAAACCGGCAAAACCCAGATCCTTGGGCAACTGCTTACCGCCCAGCCCGCTGCTGCCGTAATCAAATGCAGCCGGGTCATAGGCCAGCTGCTGCGCCTTGCCATCAACGATGTCGTAGATGTGCACCGGGGTATGGAAGTACAGCCCCAGGTGGAAGAACTTCGCCTGAAACTTGCCGTTGCCGTCGGCCCACAACGCGTGGTCCTGTCGATAGCGGATCGACTGATATTGATCCCAGTTCAGCGCTTCCAGCGGGCCTGGCAACACCTGCTTGTGGCTTTTGTACGGCGCTTTCGCCAGCGCACGCGCCTGTCCCTTGAGCCATGCATAGTCGAACGGTTGCGGCTGCCCGAGCCGACGCAGCCCCACGGCCTTGGCAGCCAACGCCCACTGCGGCAATGCCGGCAAACCGAGCGCGGCCAAGGCGGCAGCAGCATTCTTCAGGAAGTGGCGTCGTTGCATGCGCATCGGTCTGATCGGGGAATGGCGCCATCATAGCCACAGCCCGGCGCGGACGCGCGCGCGCCAGTCAAGGTCTCGCAATGGTCGCGTCGCAGGCATTGTCCAATGCCAGCTCTTTCGCCTTGTTGCACAGGAATCTTCGCTGCGCCTGCGCATCGTCCGGCCCGCTGTACGGCAGCAGCGTCCACTGCTCCTGCGCCTGCATCTGTGCGCCCGGCGCGAGCTGGCGATACGGCGCATGTACTTCCATTTCCAGCAACCCTTGTTCGGGGTGCAGGGGTGGGGCATCCAGATACAGTTCCACCTGTCCTTGTTCCGGATGGATCGCAGCCAATGGCTGGTGTACAAAGCGGATCACCAGCATTTGCTCGCCGGCGAAACCAGCCATCCAGCCCGCCGATGGCTGCAACAACACCTTGCCGCGCTGGACCATGCCGTCATCACGTACGTCGGCACGCAACGCCACGATGCCTGCATGGTGGTCGAACGCTGGCGGCACCGTGCCTGGCTCGCTCGGTGGTTGCACCCGAAGATCGCCGGCATTGGCGACCGGCACAAAGACCCGCGTACTCGCCGCAACCCGTGTGTTGAACCACAGATCCCAGGCAATCGCCTCGCTGCGGATATTACGCGCTGTGGCCTGCACCTCCACCGTGTCGGCACGTGCAGGAGACAGCGCGATGCGCTTGCTCAGCTGCACGCCGGTCACAGGGCTGGGCTCGCCCTGCAGACGCACCTCGGTCGGTGCACGCATCACGGCACGCGTGGTGGCCAGCGACAGATACGGATCTGGCGGCCACACCGCAGCGGAGGCCTTGCGCTCTCGATTGACCTGCTGATGTAGCCACCACTGACTCTGCGGCCCTACCCACACATCGTGACCGAGATACGGGATATCGCCCGCACTGGCAGATACCATAGGCGAGGGCTGCCGATCCACTGCCGCTCCGATCTTCAACACGCTGGGCTGCCCGCGCAGGTTGAAGGACAGAACGCGGCCACCAAATGCGGGTGTAGTGGTCAGCTCCACTACATCGTTACGCAACTGGATGCGCTCGACTGCTGCGAGGCTGGTTGTCGCGGACTCATCTGCACGCGTCTTGCCAAGAAGCAGTAACGCAAATAGCCCGCTAGCCGCCAGGCAAATGAAACGAGGCCGTGACATGAGCATAACGCTGTTCCAAACGCAGGACGTATTGATTGTGGCGTGGTGCAGGCGCGGCGACTAGTCGTTTGCATCTTCACTGCGAACGTAGCGCCAATCATCGCCTGGCCGGCCGTTCATCCGTTGAAGCGGCACGCCGATCGAGAAGATCTACCTGGCCTGGAGGCAGCCTCGAACTGCTCAAGAGTGCTGCTAGACCTCAACGCTGGCAATGACCGCACCACACCGTCGCGCGCTGCCCAATCGTTGCGTGTTTCAAGGCACGCCCGCACTGTTTGCAAGGCTCGCCCTCGCGACCGTAGACCGTCAATTCCTGCTCGAAATACCCGGGTGCACCGTCCGGACTAATGAAGTCGCGCAACGTCGTGCCACCACGCTGGATTGCATAACCCAGGATGTCTTTTACAGCAGTCGCCAGGCTCCGGTACCGCTCGAGCGACACCTTTCCAGCCTCGCGCAGCGGACTGATTCCCGCCCGATGCAGGCTTTCAGCCGCATAGATATTGCCGACCCCAACAACCACGGCCTGATCCATTAGAAAGGTCTTGACCGCAGCACGACGGCCGCGCGACAGCGCATAAAGATAATCGCCAGTAAATGCTTGTGATAATGGCTCCGGACCTAACGCAGCGAGCAACTCATGCTGCTGCGTATCGGATTGCCACAATAGACAACCGAACCGACGCGGGTCGTTGAAGCGCAGTACGCGGCCGTTTTCAAGGCTGATATCCACATGATCATGTGCACGCGGCAAGGTATCGCCGGGCAGTACACGCAGGCTGCCGGACATCCCCAGATGCAGCAACGCACTACCTCCGGCATCAGTATCCATCAGCAGATACTTGGCACGTCGACGGACCTGCGTAATGGTGGCTCCGGGAAGCAAGCGTTCGATCTGCTCGGCGATGGGCCAACGCAAGTCAGGCCGGCGCAGAATCACCCCGTGGATACGTTGCCCGACCAGATGCGGCGCAAGTCCGCGCACGGTAGTTTCGACTTCGGGCAACTCCGGCATCAGGGCATCCAGAAATAGCCGGTCACGCACCGGCACAGCACCATATGGAGGCCTGTACGTTGAAAAGCAATCAAGTCACTTTGGATTGCCCATCCTATGGTCCGCTCTGTATGCATAAAGCGAGCAACGCAATTGGCCGTAGGCGACATGCGATGGCTCAACCGGCCAGTAGCCGCAAGTTCCTGCCTGGCAGGAAGTGGCCTTGCTGCTTGGGTATCGGAACACCTGCAGCCAAGCGAGGCAGCGGCTGGCTGCGACGGTGTTGGGATTGGTGTTGCCGCATGTCAGGCAAAAAGAAACCCTCCATCCTTTCGGATAGAGGGTTTCGGGTAAAGCCCCTGGCGATGACCTACTCTCGCATGGCTTGAGCCACACTACCATCGGCGCAGCTGCGTTTCACTTCCGAGTTCGGGATGGGATCGGGTGGTTCCACAGCGCTAATTTTACCAGGGAGACGGTTGGAGCGTCGCCAGTTGTTGCTTCCTCAAACGTGAGCACGGGTGTGCAAGCGTTTGCGTATGGAAGCACCTACGGCGCTCAGCCTCGCATAGTTAACTTGTGACGTAGCTTGCGTTTGATGATCTACCAACGTTCGTTGGGACCAAGGCAACTTGAGGTTATATGGTCAAGCCGCACGGATCATTAGTATCAGTTAGCTCAATACATTGCTGTACTTACACACCTGACCTATCAACCACATAGTCTATATGGTTCCTTTAGGGGGCTTGTGCCCCGGGAAGTCTCATCTTGAGGCGCGCTTCCCGCTTAGATGCTTTCAGCGGTTATCGCTTCCGAACATAGCTACCCGGCAATGCCACTGGCGTGACAACCGGAACACCAGAGGTTCGTCCACTCCGGTCCTCTCGTACTAGGAGCAGCCCCTCTCAAACTTCCAACGCCCATGGCAGATAGGGACCGAACTGTCTCACGACGTTCTGAACCCAGCTCGCGTACCACTTTAAATGGCGAACAGCCATACCCTTGGGACCGACTACAGCCCCAGGATGTGATGAGCCGACATCGAGGTGCCAAACACCGCCGTCGATATGAACTCTTGGGCGGTATCAGCCTGTTAT
>NZ_CP018725.1:4890000-5110163 GCF_001908725.1 Xanthomonas vesicatoria ATCC 35937
CGCGCGATTTCGCCCAGGTCGAAGGCCTGGCCGGTGCGGTACTGGATACCGGGCCACAGTACCAAGGCCAGGCGCGCACCGTGCGTGGCGATGGCATCGGCAATGGCCGCCATCGACAACGTGCCATCGGGTGCATCGGCCTCCACTTCGATCAACTGCGTGGCCGGATCCAGCCCGTGCAGGCGCAGCTGCGATTCCACCGCGTGGCGGTCGGACGGGAACGCACCGGCTTCGATCAGGATCGCGCCGCGTTCGGGCGTGGCGCGATAAAAGCTCGCCATCATCAGATGCAGATTGACGCTGAGGGTATTCATCGCGACCACTTCGCCCGGTTGCGCGCCGACCACGCGTGCCAGGCCGTCGCGCACCAACTGGTGATAGGTCAGCCATTGCGTGGGGCCGGTGAAGTGGCCTTCCACTGCAAGCGCGCCCCAGTGATCGAGCACTTCGCTCACCATCGCGCGGGCCCGACGCGGTTGCAGGCCCAGCGAATTGCCGACGAAATAGGTCTGATCCCGGCCCTCGTGCTGCGGGAACACAAAGGCATCGCGCAGGCTGCGCAGCGGGTCGGCGGCATCCAGCGCCGCGGCGTGGGAACGGGACAACGGTTCGGTGCTCATCGGGCTCGCAGGGTCTGAATCGATGCGGCAGTTTACCTGCCGGTCCCTTGCGCGCCGTCATGCACTGCTGGTGTCCCGGTCGAGGCCGGTCGGGCAGGGCGCAGCAGATGGGTGAGCGTGCCGATGCTGTCGGTGACGCGGTCGATGGTGTCGGCAAGGGCGGCGGTGGTCGGCGAACCGTCCGGCAGCGCGGCCAGCGCATCGGAAAGTTTGCGCTCGGCGCTGCGTAGCGTGGCCGCGACCGGCGTGCCGCCGTTGTGCAGGCAATCGATCAGCTCGGCCAGCGCCTGGTCGGCGTCATCGGCGAAGGCGGGCAGTGCGTCCAGTGAGGGCAAGGGGTGGCCATCGCGGAGCACTGCCTCCAGCAGCAAGGTGGCGCGAATCAGCCGGTTGCCGTTGGCCAGCAGCGATTCGGCCAGCTTAAGTTCGTGCAGATTGCGGCGGCTGCGTGGTTCGCCGCGCAGGCGTTCGATCGACGCCTGCGCATTGGTCCGCGCCACGCGTGCGGCGGCGCGGCTGTCGCTCAGCCGATCCATCTGGCCCAGCAGCAGGTTGTGCAGATGCTCGCGATAGGCAGTGAGCAACTGCGCCAGCGACGCGCGGATATGCCGGCGCTCGCGCGTCGGCCACAGTGCGTAGGCGATCAGTGCCAGCGCGCTGCCGGCCACGGTGGCCTGCAGCCGTGCACCGACCGCCTCACCGGGTGTCATGCCTTCGAAGGACAGCAACAACACCAGCATGCCGGTGAGGAAGGCCACGCCGATGCCGTAGTTGACCTGGGTCAACAAGCGAAAGCCCAGGCAGAACAGCGCCAACAAGGCCATGCGGATGCCGGCGCCATCCATCGCAAAATGAGCCAGCAGGGTGGCCACCAACAAACCGATGAAGGTGCCGGCCACGCGCAAGGCGCCGAAGCTGAAAGTGCCGCCAAAATCGGGTTTGAGCACGATGGCAGTGGTCATCGGGATCCAGAAGCCATGCGGAATCTGCTGCCAGCGCTCAAACGCGATGGCCAGCGCCAGGCACACGCCGCAGCGCAAGGCATGCCGGAACGCCACCGACGACAGGGCCAGGTTCGCGCGCAGCGTTGCCCAGGTCGCTGCCGGGCGCAGCGCCGCCGGCAGCCGCGCTTCGGCCAATTGCGCCTGGATTTCGCCGCGGCTGCTGGCCCAATGCGCATTACGGATCAATGCGCGCAACTGGCCGCCCAAGCCCTGCGCGCGGGCCACCGCCACGCGCACCAGGCGGCGCTCCCGGGTGTCGGCGTTGTCGTGCTGAAACTGCGCCAGTGCGCCGACCAGATCGTCGAAGCCGGTCATCGACGCATCGGCCGCCACCGGGTCTTCGCCCACCGTCATGGCGTGGGCCAGCTGCTCGAGCACGATGGCGCTGCGTTCGAGCACCCGCTCGATCGCCGGGCGCGCCTGCGAGTCGGTCAGGCGGGTGTGGGCATCGGCCAGCGACAGCAGCTCCAGCCGTACGCGGTCGCAGAGCTCGGCGATGATGCGAAAGCTCTGCACCGCGATCGCGCGCGAGCGATGTTCGCCGTGCAGCATCACCATCGCATCCAGCACTTCCTGCGTTGCGGGCGGTGCCGCGCTGGCCTCCGGGCGTTGCCGTGCGATTGCTGCCAATTGCCGCATCAGGTCGGCAAGCGCGAAGCGTTCCGGGCGATAACGTTGCAAGGGCCAGGCCGCCAGGGCCAGCAACACCTGCAGCAGGCCACCGGCAAAGATCAGTGCGGCCACGCCGGGCGCCTGTTCCACCGGCAGCCGCATGTCGGCACTGACCACCAGCAGGATCATGCTGGTCAGGCCGACGCGTGCGGCAACCGGGCCCAGCGCCACCAGCAGTCCGCCACCCAGGCCGAGCAGCAGCCCGGCGATCACCAGGGCAGGTGTGTCATGGCCGACCCATATGCCCAGCAAGGCCGCCAGGCCGGCGGCCAGGGCCGCCATCAGCATGCGCTGCAAACGCGCGCGATAAGGGCCGGGCTGATCGGAAAACATGGTGTTGAGCGCCCCGCTGCACACCGCCAGGCCAGCGGCGACATGCCCGGTGGCCACGCCGATCGCCAGCGGCAGCACGACCGCCGCAGTGTTGCGCAGGGCTACACGCAGCGGCACATCGCGCGGCTTGAGGTCGATCAGTGCGCGCAGCATGCTGTGTGCTTGTGTGGGTGCGACCGGTGCGTGTATTGCATGCGCTGGCGCCAGCGCAACTCAGGCTTGGACCGCGGCATAGCGCTCCGGCGCGGGATGCAGATGCCCGCACTGCGTGCAGGTACGCAGCGCCAGCGAGCGATAGAAGTGATCGAACACCGGCGGGAAGTCGGTCTCGATGTTGCCTAACGGAAACATCGCCTCATACAGCTTGTGATTGCACTGCGGGCAATACCACTGCAGGCCGTCCTGCTCGTGCGGCAGGCGTTCGCGCTCGATGACCAGGCCGATCGAACCGGCGGCGCGTTGCGGGCAATGCGGCACCTTCGGCGGCAGCAGAAAGATCTCGCCGGCGCGGATCGGGATATCCCGTTGCACACCTTCGTCCTGCACCTTCAGCACCATCTCGCCTTCGAGCTGAAAGAACCACTCCGGGCCTTCGTCGTAGTGATAGTCGGTGCGTGCGTTGGGCCCGCCGACGATCATGATGATGAAGCCATCCTGCTGGATGCACTTGTTGCCCACCGGCGGCTTGAGCAGGTGACGGTATTGCTCGATCCAGGCTTGCAAATTGATCGGCGGGACCAGCATCGACGTTCCTCGGCGCAGAAGGCGTCCAGCATAGCCAACCGCGACGCCGATGGGCGTCGCGGCGGATCGAACATGCAGCGCCGACTCAGCGTTCGGCGTGGTCGGCCTGAATTTTTGCCAGTGCCGCGTCGTAACGCTCCTGCAGCAGGTCGGCGCGGTCGATGGACATGCCCAGATCGTGCGCATGTCCATCGCGCAGGCTATACACCCAACCATGCACGCACAGCTCCTGCCCACGTTCCCACGCATCGCGCACGATGGTGGTGCGGCAGACGTTGACCACCTGTTCCAGCACGTTGAGCTCGCACAGGCGCGCATGCTGCACCGGCAGATCGCCGGCATCGTGCAGGCAGGCTTCGTGCTTGTCGGCCACATCGGTGACGTGGCGGATCCAGTTGTCGACCAGGCCCATGCGCTTCTGGGTCAGGCTGGCGAACACGCCGCCGCAGCCGTAATGGCCCACCACCAGGATGTGCTTGACCTTGAGCACGTCGACGGCGAACTGGATCACCGACAGGCAGTTCAGATCGGTATGCACCACCACGTTGGCGATATTGCGATGCACGAACACTTCGCCTGGAGCCATGTCGATGATCTGGTTGGCTGGTACGCGCGAGTCGGAGCAGCCGATCCACAAGTATTCCGGGGTCTGTTGCGTCGACAGTTTGGAGAAGAATTCCGGGTCTTCGCGGCGGATACGCTCGGACCAGGCACGGTTGTTTTCAAGTAAATGGTTGAGCTCGTTCATGCGCGCAGTATTCCAGAAGACGACGGGGAGGAAGCAAGCGGGAGGCGGGCCATAAAGCGGTGGTGCAGGAACGCGAACACGATGACACGGCGATCAGCGCTGGCGCGCACGCAACGCATTGCGCATCAGTGTGGCCACGTCCTGCGCATCGCTTAAACGTTGGTGCTCCAGTGCATCGGCCACTGCGGCGACATTACCGGCCGGATGGTTCTGGCTGAGCTTGAAAGTGAGTTCGATGCGGCTTGGCACGAAGCAGAAGCCGACCAGCCCACGCAATTGCCGACGGTGGCTGTCGCGTTCCATCTCGAACTGCCAGTCGCGGCCAATGCGCTGCTCGAAGTGCGCGCTCATCCGGCCGATCAGATCGCCCACCGCCGCTTCATCGGCAACCTCGCTGCACTGGCCATGCAGATGCGCGATGGCGTAATTCCAGGTCGGCACGCGTGCGGCCGCTTCCTTGTCTAGGTACCAGCCGGGCGATACATAGGCATGCGGCCCCTGCACGACAATCACCGTATCGCCAGCATGGCGCGCTTGCGGATTGGGGCGTGCCCAATGGCCCTCGATAAGCACCTGCTGGCCGTCGCGCCGGTACAGCACCGGCAGATGCGAGATCGCCGGTTGTCCGTCATCGTCCTGGCTGATCAGGGTAATGAACGGGTCGCGCGCCAGGAGCCAGTCCAGCAGCGCCAGATCGGTCTGTGCGAACGCGCGCGGTGCGTACATCTCAGGCGCGGCCGCCCATGCTCACCACCATGCGTTCGCGCAGGTCGGCATCGGTGTCGCCGCGCGGTGGCGAGATTTCGTGCAGCGAGAAGCCGCGCATCAGTGCGTCTTCTTCGTCCAGCCCATCCAGGGCCACGAATTCGGCATCGAACAAGGCCGCGCGTGCGGTGTCCTCGCTGTCGTAGGCCAGCGTCTTGCCATCGCTGTCGAGCACTTCGGCGGTGCCGGCCTCCTTGATGCGCAGGCGTGCCCAGATCAGGGTGCGGCCGATGGTGGCCAGCCACCATTGGTCGCCGCTGTCGGAGTTGTGCGCTGGGTCGATGTCGATGATGTTCATGTCAGTACCTTGGAAAGCAGCCCGAGCAGGGCCGCCATGCCCAGGCCGAAAAAGATGGTCAGCAGCGAAAGCCAGGCGGGTGTGGCCAGACCGGACAGCGCATTGTCGCGGTAGCTGCGGTAGCGGCGCGCCAGCAACCAGCGCCACGCGATGGGGCTGATGAAGGCGGGGTCGCCGAAGCTGTCCAGTGCTTCCGGGTGACGATCGCGCAGGTGCACCAGGGTCAGCGGCCAGAAGATCAGCAATGCGGTCAGTCCGGCAACGGCCACACCGACAAAACACAGCGCGAAGAACAGGGTCATGGGCGGGGCTCGGCAGGCGGAGCATCGAAGCGGGCAATGATCGTGATGGAGCCGACGATCGCCGCGTTGAATTTGTCGAAGTCTTCGGCCGGAATCCACCACTCGGTGTGATGCGCGCCGCCGACTGTTTGCATGGCGTACTGGTCGACGAACGCAGCGAGCGCAGCGAACTGGGCCACATCGCCAACGCCGCTGTCCTTGACGTTCCAGCGCGATGCGATTTCCCCGGCATAGCGCCGATCGGTGGCAGGAGGGAAGCCCGGTTGCTCCGGCAATCGCGGCGGCCAGCGTCGAAAGCCGGGGACACGCACCAGGGCGTCTTGCTCCGGCCGCAACGGGCGATGCATCGTGACGGTGGCCGCCGCCGTGCTCACTCAGAACTCCGCGCTGCCCGGCGCGCGCGGGTAGGGGATGGCGTCGCGGATGTTGCTCAGCCCGCACACGTACACCACCAGCCGCTCGAACCCCAGGCCGAAACCGGCATGCGGCACCGAGCCGTAGCGACGGAAATCGCGGTACCAGCTGTAGTGCTCCTTATCCAGGCCGAACTGCGCCATGCGCGCATCCAGCACATCCAGGCGCTCTTCGCGCTGGCTACCGCCGATGATTTCGCCGATGCCCGGCGCCAGCACGTCCATCGCCGCGACGGTCTTGCCGTCGTCGTTCAGGCGCATGTAGAAGGCCTTGATGTGCTCGGGATAATTGGTCACCACGACCGGGCGGCCGATATGTTCCTCGGTTAGCCAGCGCTCGTGCTCGGTCTGCAGGTCCAGGCCCCATTCGACCGGGAAGTCGAATTTTTTGCCGGAGTTCTGCAGCAGCTTCACCGCCTCGGTGTAGTCGATCTGCTCGAACGGGGCATTGATGAAGGCATCCAGCTTGCTGATCGCGTTCTTGTCCACGCGCTCGGCCACGAAGGCCAAGTCGTCGCCACGCTCGTCCAGCACCGCGCGGAACAGGTACTTCAGGAACTGCTCGGCCAGGCGCGCGTCCTCGGCCAGGTCGGCGAAGGCAATTTCCGGCTCGATCATCCAGAACTCGGCCAGGTGGCGCGTGGTGTGGCTGTTTTCGGCGCGGAAGGTCGGCCCGAAGGTGTAGACCTTGCTCAGCGCCAGGCAGTACGCCTCCACGTTGAGCTGGCCGGACACGGTGAGGAAGGTTTCCTTGCCGAAGAAGTCGCGGCTGAAATCCACATTGCCGGTGGCATCGCGCGGCAGGTTGACCATGTCCAGCGTGGAAACGCGGAACATCTGACCGGCGCCTTCGGCGTCGGAGGTGGTGATGATCGGCGTGCTGATCCAGTTGAAGCCGTTTTGGTGAAAGAAGCGGTGCACCGCCTGCGCCAGGCAGTTGCGGATACGCGTCACCGCGCCGAACAGATTGGTGCGCGGACGCAGGTGCGCCACTTCGCGCAGGAATTCCGGCGTCATCGGCTTGGGCTGGATCGGGTAGGTGAGCGGGTCTTCGACCCAGCCCACGATCTCCACGCCGCTGGCCTGGATCTCGAACGACTGGCCCTTGCCCTGCGACTTCACCAGCACGCCCTTGGCGATCAGCGAGCAGCCGCTGGTCAGGCGCTTGATCTCGTCGAAATTAGGCAGCGTGTCATTGGCCACCACCTGGATCGGAGCGAAGCACGAGCCATCGGTCACGTTGATGAAGGCCAGTCCGGCAGATCCGCGCAATGTGCGCACCCACCCCCGTACCGTGACTTCGCCGCCTTCGGGAAGCTTGCCCGCAAGCGCATGTTCAACGCTGACCACCGTCATGACTGTTCCTCGCCGTAGCGACCTTGAATGGTCTGCGAGTTTACTGGCTGCGACCGCGCTGGCGCGAGCGCCTGAACAGGCGTCGTGGCGCGGCGGCTTGCGTGCAGGCGTGGCCGGCCCCATCTGGACTGCATGCCGATTCCCTGGTCGGCCCCTATACTTGTCGCCATTGTGTTGGAGTGCCCGCATGACCATCAGCCTCACCCCCGCCGCGCTGGAGCGCGTGCAGCGTTTCGTGCAGCAGACCCCGGGTGCGTTGGGTCTGCGCTTTGGCGTGACCAAGACCGGCTGCTCCGGCTGGGGCCATATCACCGACCTGGCACGCGAGAAGCGCGACGACGACGCGGTGTTCGAACAAGGCGGGGTCCGTATCTTCGTAGACCCGGCCAGCCTGCCGCTGGTGGATGGCACCTGCATCGACTTCGGCAAGCACGGGCTGAGCGAGACCTTCACCTTCAGCAATCCCAACGCCACCGCCGAGTGTGGCTGCGGGGAGAGCTTTACCACTGAAGCCGAGCATCGCTGAGCCGGCCGGCGCGCGTTATTCCTTCTCCCATCGGGAGAAGGTACCCGAAGGGCGGATGAGGGTGCGGGGCGAAGCCTCGTGGAGTTGAACGACTCGAGAGGCTTCGCCCCGTACCCTCACCCCAACCCCTCTCCCGGCGGGAGAGGGGCTTTGGAACGTCCTTGCTGGACGGCTGGTTGCGGCTAAATGCCTGAACTGCCATACTTTCCTGCTTCCTGCCCGATTCCGGGCGGGAACCCTTGCTCCACCGGCCGCTTGCGCGGACCACCGGGGAGCTGTCCGGCCCACGTGGCCACATCCGAAAGGTAAAACAACATGAGTCGTCATTACGAAGTCGTGTTCCTGGTCCACCCGGACCAGAGCGAGCAGGTCCCGGCCATGATCGAGCGCTACAAGTCGCTGATCGAGGGCGGTAACGGCACCATCCACCGTCTGGAAGACTGGGGCCGTCGTCAGCTGGCCTACCCGATCCAGAACCTGGTGAAGGCGCACTACGTGCTGCTCAACATCGAAGTCGACCAGGCCGTGCTGAGCGAGCTGGTGGAAAGCTTCCGCTTCAACGATGCGGTGCTGCGTCACCTGGTCGTCAAGCGCGATGGCCCGGACACCGAGCAGTCGCTGATCATGAAGAGCAAGGACGAGAAGGGCGACAAGCCCGAGCGTAGCGAGCGTCGTCGTCGTGACGATGAAGAGGGCGATGCCCCCGCTGCCACCGATACCGACGGCGACAACGCCGAAGCCGCTTAAGGAGCGCTGTCATGTCCAAGTTCTTCCGTCGTCGCAAGTTCTGCAAGTTCACCGCCGAAGGCGTCAAAGAGATCGACTACAAGGATCTCAACACCCTGCGTCAGTACCTCACCGAGAACGGCAAGATCGTGCCGAGCCGCGTGACCGGTACCAAGTCCAAGTACCAGCGTCAGCTGGCCACGGCCGTCAAGCGCTCGCGTTTCCTGGCGCTGATCCCGTACACGGACAATCACGACGTTTAAGTCGTTGATGTGAGTCCCTCACAAAAGCCCGCACATCCATGTGCGGGTTGTTAATAGATAGAGGTCTGGTGATTCGAGATGCGGTGTTGATCGTGCTTTTGCGATTCCCAAATCCCGAGTCCCGAATCCCGTCTTTTCGGACAGCACCCGTTGCGCCAGCCCACGTGCCGGCGCTAACGAATAACGGAGTACCACCATGGATCTGATTCTTCTGCAGAAAGTGACCAACCTGGGCAACCTGGGTGACAAGGTCAGCGTCAAGCCGGGTTACGGCCGCAACTTCCTCGTGCCGCAGGGCAAGGCCGTGCCGGCCACCGCTGCCAACGTCGAAGCGTTCGAAACCAAGCGCGCCGAGTACGAAGCCAAGGCCAACACCATCCTGGCCGATGCACAGAGCCGCGCCACCAAGTTCGAAGGCGCCAGCGTCACCATCGGCGCGCATGCGTCGACCGAAGGCAAGCTGTACGGTTCGGTTGGCCCGCGCGACATCGCCGAGGCATTCACTGCCGCCGGCCTGCCGCTGGAAAAGAGCGAAGTGATCCTGGGCGAAGGCGCATTCCGCAATGTCGGCGAGTACGACGTTGTGCTGCACCTGCACGCCGATGTGGAAACCACCGTCAAGGTCATCGTCGAATCCGACGCCTGATCCTTGCCGCATGTGTGAATCGAAGGGCGCCTTGTTAGGCGCCCTTCGTGTTTTACGGCCAGCCGCAGCACAGCGACGGCGCCCGTTATACTCATGCCCCATTGTCGGTTCCACGGCCTGCAGATCTTGCCGATCAAGGGCTTAGGGGCCGGCTCCACAGGAAAAGCGCCTGCCGGCTGTGTCCGCGCGGTGCCCGGAACCCGTCCGTCCCATGCGCCTGTCCACGATCAAGTTGTCCGGTTTCAAGTCGTTCGTCGACCCGACCACGCTGCACCTGCCCACCAACATGACCGGCATCGTCGGCCCCAATGGCTGTGGCAAGTCCAACATCATCGATGCGGTGCGCTGGGTGATGGGCGAAAGCTCGGCCAGCCGGCTGCGTGGCGACTCGCTGACCGACGTGATCTTTTCCGGCTCCTCGGCGCGCAAGCCGGTGTCGCAGGCGACGGTGGAGCTGATCTTCGACAACTCCGATCACACCATCACCGGTGAGTTTGCTTCGTTCAACGAGATCTCGGTCAAGCGCCTGGTCAGCCGCGACGGCAACAGCGCCTATTACCTCAACGGCACCAAGTGCCGGCGCCGCGACATCACCGACCTGTTCCTGGGCACCGGTCTGGGCCCGCGCAGCTACTCGATCATCGAGCAGGGCATGATCAGCCAGATCATCGAGGCGCGCCCGGAAGACCTGCGCGTGTATCTGGAAGAGGCTGCCGGCATTTCCAAGTACAAGGAGCGTCGCAAGGAAACCGAAACCCGCATCCGCCACACCCGCGAAAACCTCGACCGCCTGGGCGACCTGCGCGAAGAAATCACCAAGCAGCTGGCGCATCTGCAGCGCCAGGCGCGCCAGGCCGAGCAGTACCAGGCGTTGCAGGAAGAACGCCGGATCAAGGACGCCGAGTGGAAGGCGCTGGAGTACCGCGGTCTGGATGGACAATTGCAGGGCCTGCGCGAAAAATTGAATCAGGAAGAAACCCGCCTGCAGCAGCTGATTGCCGACCAGCGCGATGCCGAGGCGCGGATCGAAACCGGGCGCGTACGTCGCGAAGAGGCCGCCGAAGCGGTGGCCAAGGCGCAGGCCGATGTGTACCAGGTGGGTAGCGCGCTGGCGCGTATCGAGCAGCAGATCCAGCATCAACGCGAACTTTCGCATCGCTTGCACAAGGCGCGCGATGAGGCGCAGAGCCAGCTGCAGGAACTGACCCAGCACATCAGCGGCGACTCGGCAAAATTGGCGGTGCTGCGCGAGGCCGTGGATGCAGCCGAACCGCAACTGGAGCAGCTGCGCGAAGACCATGAATTCCGCCAGGAATCGCTGCGCGACGCCGAAGCGCGGTTGGCCGACTGGCAGCAGCGCTGGGAAGCCCATAACCGCGACACCGGCGAAGCCTCGCGCGCCGGCGAAGTGGAGCGCACACGTGTCGATTATCTGGACCGCCAATCGCTGGAAGCCGACCGCCGCCGCGAAGCGCTGGTCAACGAACGTGCCGGGCTGGATCTAGATGCGTTGGCCGAAGCGTTCGAACAGATCGAGCTGCGCCATGAAACGCAGAAGACCTCGCTGGACGGGCTGACCGAGCAGGTCGAAGCCCGCAAGCACGCATTGAGCGGTCTGCAGGAACAGCAGCGGGCAAGCCAGGGCGAGCTGGCCGAAGTGCGTAAGCAGGCGCAGGCCGCGCGCGGCCGCCTGTCGTCGCTGGAAACCCTGCAGCAGGCGGCCCTCGGCCAGGAGCAGGGTGCGGCGGTGGCGTGGCTGAAGTCGCGTGGGCTGGATTCGGCGTCGCGCGTGGGCGAGCGCATCACGGTGGAAAGCGGCTGGGAAAACACCGTCGAAAGCGCGCTGGGGCAGTTGATTGAAGGCGTGCTGGTGGATGCGCCCGAGCAGCTGGTCGATGCGCTGGGCGAGTTGGGCGAAGGCCGCATCGCGCTGGTGTCCGACGCCACCGATGCGGCCACCTTCGCACCGACCTCGTTGGCGGCAAAGGTGCAGGGGCCGATCGCGATTCGCCGTCTGTTGGCGCGTTTGCACGCCGCCGACGATCTGCAGGCCGCACGCGCGTTGCAAGCCTCGTTGCCGGAAGGCGACTCGGTGATCACCCGCAATGGCGAGCGCTTGGGCGAGGGCTGGGTGCGTGTGTCGCGCTCCGGCGCGGCCAAGCAGGGCGCCTTGCTGCGCGAGCGCGAAATCCAGGAATTGCGTACGCAGATCGGAACCCTGCAAGAGCGCGAAGCCGAGCTCGAACAGCGGCTCGCCAGCTTTCGCGAACAATCCCTGGCCGCCGAACAGCAACGCGAGGATGCACAGCGTCAGCTGTACATGGCGCACCGCAGCGTGTCCGAACTGGCAGGCCAGTTGCAGAGCCAGCAGGGCAAGGTCGATGCGGCGCGCACGCGCATCGAGCGCATCGAAAACGAGTTGTCGCAGTTGCTGGAAACGCTGGACACCAGCCGCGAACAAGCCCGCGAGGCCCGCGCGAAACTCGAAGATGCGGTCACCCTGATGGGCGATCTGCAAGGTACGCGTCAGGCGCTGGAAGACGAACGCCGCCAGCTCACCGATGCGCGCGACCAGGCCCGCGATGCCGCACGCGGCGTGCGCGATGCGATGCATGCGCTGGCGCTCACGCTGGAATCGCAGCGCACCCAGATTACCTCGCTCAGCCAGACCCTGGAGCGCATGGACAGCCAGCGCGGCCAGCTCGATACGCGCCTGGAAGATCTGGTTGCCCAGCTCAGCGACGGCGATTCGCCGGTGGAAACGCTGGAACACGAACATCAGGCCGCGCTCAGCGAGCGCGTTCGCACCGAGCGCGTGCTCAGCGAAACCCGCACGCTGCTCGACAGCATCGACGGCGAGCTGCGCAGCTTCGAGCAGACCCGCCAGCAGCGCGACGAACAGGCGTTGGCGCAACGTGAGCGCATCAACCAGCGCAAGCTCGATCAACAGGCGCTGGTGCTCAACGCCGAGCAGTTGTCTGCTGCGGTGGTCAAGGCCGGCTTCGTGCTCGAAGACGTGGTCAACGGCCTGTCAGAGTCCGCCAACGTGGCCGAATGGGAAGCGGCGGTGAACCAGATTGACGGCCGCATGCGGCGCTTGGAACCGGTCAACCTGGCCGCGATCCAGGAGTACGGCGAGGCCGCACAACGCTCGGAATATCTGGACGCGCAGAACCTGGACCTCAACACCGCACTGGAAACGCTGGAAGAGGCGATCCGCAAGATCGACCGCGAAACCCGCGGCCGGTTCAAGGACACCTTCGACCGCGTCAATTCCGGCGTGCAGGCGCTGTATCCGCGCCTGTTCGGCGGCGGGCACGCGTATCTGGAGCTCACCGGCGAAGACCTGCTCGACACCGGCGTGACCATCATGGCGCGCCCGCCCGGTAAGCGCGTGTCCAGCATTTCGCTGCTGTCCGGCGGCGAAAAGGCAATGACCGCCGTGGCGCTGGTGTTTGCGATCTTCCAGCTCAACCCGGCGCCGTTCTGCCTGCTGGACGAGGTGGACGCGCCGCTGGACGAAGCCAACGTCGGCCGCCTGGCCAACATGGTGCGCGAGATGAGCGAGAAGGTGCAGTTCCTGTTCGTCAGCCATAACAAGGCCACGATGGAAGCAGCGCGCCAGTTGTCCGGCGTGACCATGCGCGAGCCGGGTGTCAGCCGCCTGGTCAGCGTGGACCTTGAAGAAGCTGCACGTTTGGTGGGTGCGGCATGACGTGCCATGCTTGCCGGAATATCGACACCTGTCACTTTGATGCGGAGGCACGCTGAATGTCCGACATGGCCATGATCCGGATCGGGATCCTGATCGCGGGATTGCTGCTGGTCGCTGCGATCTTTTTGTTCGGCCGCCCGAAGAAATCGCCACAGGGGCGCCGCGTCGACAAGGACGACGGCCAACCGCGCGAACGCCGCGAGCCGGTGATTTCCGGCGATGCCGGGATCGACGCGGACGCGTTCGAGCGCAGCGAAGGCAGCGTCGAACAGAGCGAGCTCAACCTGGACGACCAGGATGGAACCGGGGGCAACGACGTCGGCAAGCGCCCGAACCAGGATTTCGACAAGATCGTGTCGCTGTTCGTGGCGGCCAAGGCCGGCCAGGTCTTGCGTGGCGAAGACGTGGTGGTTGCTGCGGAAAAGACCGGCCTGGTGTTCGGCCACATGAATGTGTTCCACCGCCTGGTGGAAGGGCATCCGGAGCGCGGGCCGATCTTCAGCATGGCCAGCATCCTCAAGCCGGGCAGTTTCGACATGGCCAATATCCGCGAGATGCAGACGCCGGCGATCGCGTTCTTCCTGACCTTGCCGGCGCCGATGACCGCGCTGGACGCCTGGGAAAAGATGCTGCCAACCGTGCAGCGCATGGCCGAGTTGCTGGATGGCGTGGTGCTGGACGACAGCCGCAATGCGCTGGGCCGCCAGCGCGTGGCGCATATCCGCGACGAACTACGTGCCTACGACCGTCAGCACCAGGCCCCGCCGCTGACCAAGTCCCCGCGCTGGTGAGTTGAGCGATGTTGAGTCTGCAGGGCGTCTTGGCAGCGGCATTGTTGCTGGTGTTGTGGGCGATCCTGGCGATGCCGCTGTTGTGGATCTTTGCGTTGATCGCTGCGCGCCTTCGCAAACGCCCACGCAACTCGCCGTGGGTGGTGGGTAGTTTTGCCGTTGTCATCACCCTGCTGGTGGCGCCGGTGCCGACGCCGTTGATCAGGGTGTTCCTGCCGCATGCGGTCGCGTTGTTTGATCGGCGCTATTACGCGCATATCCTGCAAGGCCCGCCGATGCTGCACGAGCTGCTGCTGTTGCATGCAGGCTCGATGGCACTGACCTTCGTCATCAGCTATCTGTGGATCCGGCGCACCCTGCGCGCACCGCAGCGTGACGCGTTGGAGCAGTAGCTACTCTTTCCGCGGGGCGATAAGGCGCCGCTTGCGCGCCATCGGCGCGCGTGATTTCCCTGCAGGTGCAGGGCCCTTCTCCCGAGGAGTGAAGGGTTAGCGCTTGGCTTTGGTGAACGCCTCGCGGAACCGCATCATCTCTGCCTCGGTACCGACGGTCACGCGCACGCGCTTGGGCCAGATCGGCCAGCTGCGGCCGACGATCACGCCCTGCTTTTGCATCGAATCTGCAAACACGCCGGCCTCGCGCTTGACGTCCAGCATGAAGCAGTTCGCCTGCGTGGGCAGGCAGGTGTAGCCCTTGCTCTTGAGCCAGGCGATGGTCTCGTCGCGCACGCGTGCGTTGTCCGCGCGCCGGGTGGGTACCAATTGCGGGTCGCGCAGGCTGGCGATGCCGGCGGCCATTGCCGGGACCGGCAACGGGTTGCTGCCGAAGCTGGAGAGCTTGGTCTGCAGGCCCGGCGGGGCCAGCGCCGCGCCCAGGCGCAGGCCGGCCATGCCATAGAGTTTGGAAAAGCTGCGCAGCACGATCAGGTCCTGGCGCTGGCGCATCAGATCGACCACCGACGGCTCGTTGCTGTAGTGGATGTACGCCTCATCGACCACCAGCACCGCGCTAGCTGGCTTGTTGGCCAACAGCCACTCGATGTCGCTGCGCGGGGTGGTGCTGCCGGTGGCATTGCCGGGATTGCACAGATAGATCAGGCCAGCGGTCGGGTCGGCCTTCGCCATCGCCTTGACGTCGTGCGCGCCGTCGGCACGTAGCGGCACCTTGCGCACCGGCACGCCGCGGGCGTTGGCGCTGTCGATCACCGGGTCGAAGCTCGGGTCGGCCACTACCAGGCCGGCGCGCGCCGAGGTGAACAGGTTGCTGGCGCGATTCAACGCATCCCTGGAACCGGGAAACAACGCCAGATGGTCGTTGGGCAGCTGCAGCTCGCCTGTCATCAGATTGCGCAGGTCCTGCTCCATCTCCTGCAGGTAGCGGCCCGAACGGGCCAGCGAACGTGTTGCTGCGTCCAGCGCCGCCGGGGCGGGCCCAAGCGGGTGCTCGTTTAGATTGAGCAACACCGTCCCTGCTGCCGGTGCGACGCCCGGCGCTGCCGGCGTGGCTGCGCGCTTGCGGGCCGCCTCGACCGCGGGTGCCAGCCCCAGTGCGGAAACCGCCACGCTAGTGGTTGCAAGGCTGAGAAACGAACGGCGCGAAACGGGCAACGACACGGGTGAGCTCCAGACGGGACGGCGAAGAGGGCGCCACGCTAGCGGGTTTGTGCCGGTCTGCCTATCGGGAAAACCCCGGGCGGCAAACTGTCGGTCGTGAGCGGGCAGATCCGGCGGTCAGGGGCCGCCGGGCCCTGCCGCGCTCTGGCACATCTGCTGTGCTCGCCGGTCGAGCTCCAGGCGCTGGGTTGTCATCGCATCTGGCTTTGCACGGTTGCCTGCGTCGGTCGATCTGTCTGGGCGTGAGTCGTGCATCAAGGTCTGGTCCGTCGTCGCTTGCGCATCGGCATGGCCCGTTAGAATAGGCAGCCCAGTGCCAGCCCAGCGATCGTATGACTGTCAGCCCGGATCCCGCTCAGCGCATCGATGCCTTGCGTCGTCGAATCGAAGACGCGAACTACCGCTATCACGTGCTCGACGAGCCGCAAATGGCCGACGTCGATTACGACCGCCTGATGCGTGAGTTGGAGGCGCTGGAAGCCGAGCACCCGGCACTGGCCACTGCCGATTCGCCAACGCAACGTGTGGGCCATCTGGCCGCATCGCGTTTTGCCGAAGTACGGCATGCGCTGCCGATGCTGTCGCTGGGCAATGCCTTCAGCGATGAGGAGGTGAGCGAGTTCGTCCGTCGCATCAGCGAGCGGCTGGAAGTCAAACAGCCGGTGTTTTCGGCCGAGCCCAAGCTCGACGGCCTGGCGATCAGCCTGCGCTACGAAGACGGCGAATTCGTGCAGGGTGCGACCCGTGGCGACGGCGCCACCGGCGAGGATGTCAGCGCAAATCTGCGTACGGTCAAGGCAATTCCATTGCGCCTGCGTGGGCAGGGCTGGCCGAAGGTGCTGGAAGTGCGCGGCGAGGTCTACATGCCGCGCGCCGCGTTCGAGGCGTACAACGCGCACATGCGTGCGCAGGGCGGCAAGGTGCTGGCCAATCCGCGCAATGGTGCGGCCGGTTCGCTGCGGCAGCTGGATGCGCGCATCACCGCGCAACGCCCGCTGAGCTTTTTTGCGTACGGCGTGGGCGAGGTGGGCAACGGTGCCCTGCCGCAGACGCATTCGGCCATTCTGGCGCAGCTGCGCGACTGGGGGTTTCCGGTCAGCCAACTGGTCGAGGTGGTGCAGGGCAGCGACGGCTTGTTGGCCTATTACCAGCGCATCGGTGCGGCGCGCGACGGGCTGGCCTTCGATATCGATGGCGTGGTGTACAAACTCGACGATCTGGCCGGCCAGCGCGAGATGGGCTTTGTCTCGCGCGCACCGCGTTGGGCGATTGCGCACAAATTCCCCGCGCAGGAGCAATCCACCACGGTGGAGGCGATCGAGATCCAGATCGGTCGCACCGGTGCGGCAACGCCGGTGGCGCGACTGAAGCCGGTGCATGTGGCCGGCGTGATCGTCACCAATGCGACCTTGCATAACGCCGACCAGATTGCGCGGCTGGATGTGCGCGTGGGCGATACGGTGATCGTGCGCCGTGCCGGCGATGTGATTCCCGAAGTGGCTGGCGTGGTTGCCGATCAACGCCAGCCGGGCACGCAGGAGTGGCGCATGCCCACCCACTGCCCGGTGTGTGGGTCGGAGATCGTGCGCGAGGAAGGGCAGGCGGTGTGGCGGTGTTCGGGCGAGTTGACCTGCCCGGCACAGCGCAAGGAGGCGTTCCGGCATTTTGTGTCGCGGCGTGCAATGGATGTCGACGGCCTTGGCGAGAAATTCATCGAAGTGCTGGTCGATAGCGGGCTGGTGCAGGGTGTGGCCGATCTGTATCTGCTCACCGTCGATCAACTGCTGCAATTGCGCCTGATCAGTACCGCCGACAGCCCGCACGCGTTCTTGCGCGAGGCGCGCGAGCACCTGGCAACCGGTGCGTATGCGCAGTTGGAAGCCACCATGATGCGCATCGGCGTGGATCTGGCCGGCGAACATGAGGCGCCGCAGACCTGGCAAGCCGATCTGCTGCGTGCAGGGCTGCCGAGCTTCGATTGGAACCGCCGCAAGATCGCCACGAAATGGGCCGAGAACCTGATCGAGGCGATCGAAACATCGCGCAACACCACGCTGGAGCGCTTTCTGTTTGCGCTAGGCATCGAGCACGTGGGCGAGAGCACCGCCAAGGCGCTGTCGGCCTGGTTCGGCGATCTGGAGCTGATTCGCCATCTGCCGTGGCCGCTGTTCAAGCGCGTGCCCGATATCGGTGGCGAAGTGGCGCGCTCGCTCGGGCACTTTTTCGACCAGCCGGGTAATCAGCAGGCCATCGACGACTTGCTGCAACGTGGCGTGCGCATCGGTGATGCGCATCCGCCATCGCCCAAGCTGCGCGATGCCTTGAGTTTTGCCAGCGTGCTGGAAGACATGGACATTCCCAAGGTGACACCGGTGCGCGCGCAGCAACTGGCGGCAGCGGTGCCGTCGTTCGACGCGTTGCGCGACGCCGGCAGCGACGCGTTGCTGCAGGCCGGCGTGCCCGCACCGGTAGTCGCTGCGCTGCTGCAGTGGCTGGATCGCCCGGAAAATGCGGCACTGGCCACGTCGGCGCAACGAGCGATGGAAACGGTGTTGGCACGCCTGCCGGAGGCCGAGGCCGTGCAGGCCGGCCCCTTGGACGGGCAGACGGTCGTGATCACCGGCACCCTGACCGCATTGACGCGCGATGCCGCCAAACAGCGGCTCGAAGCCTTGGGCGCGAAAGTGGCCGGCAGTGTCTCCAAGAAAACCGCGTTCCTGGTGGCTGGCGAAGAGGCCGGTTCCAAGCTCGACAAGGCGCAATCGTTGGGCGTGGAGATCTGGGACGAAGCGCGGCTGCTGGCCTTTCTGGCCGAGCACGGGCAACAGCCGTGACGGCAGCGCAACTCGATCTGGCCGCGCTGCAATTGCGCGCGCAGCTCAATGCCGCGATTCGCGCGTTCTTCGCCGAGCGCGGCGTGCTGGAAGTGGAGACGCCGATACTGTCGCAGGCCGGCAATACCGAGCCGAATATCGACAGCTTCAGCACCCGCTTCAGTGGGCACGTGGATGCCGGCGTGCCGGTGCGCTGGCTGCGTACCTCGCCGGAATACCCGCTCAAACGCCTGCTTGCCGCGGGACTGGGCGATTGCTACGAACTGGGGCGCGTGTTTCGCAATGGCGAAGCCGGCGGTCGGCACAATCCGGAATTCAGCATGCTCGAGTGGTATCGGGTAGGCTGGAACGACCGCGCATTGGCGCAGGAAACCATCGCACTTGTCCAGCGCGCACTTGCCCTGGTGCAACGCGAGGCAACGGTGCAGGTGCTCAGCTATCGCGAGTTGTTCGTGCAGCGCCTGGGCATCGACCCCTTGCTGGACCCTGTCGATGCGCTGCGTGCAGCACTGCATGACGTGGCCATCGATCCGCAGGGACTGACGCGCGACGATTGGCTGGACCTGCTGATGACCCATCGCATCCAGCCCGGCTTTGCCCGCGATACCTTGACCGTGGTCTACGACTGGCCCGCCAGCCAATGCGCGCTGGCGCGGATTCGTCACGACAGCCCGCCGGTGGCCGAGCGCTTCGAGCTGTATCTGGGCACCTATGAAGTGGCCAACGGCTACCACGAATTGAACGACGCGCAAGAGCAACGCGCGCGCTTCATCCGCGACAACACCGTGCGCGCGTTGCGCGGCCTGCCGCAGCTGCCGCTGGATGAGCACCTGCTGGCGGTGTTGTCGCAGCTTCCCGACTGCGCTGGCGTGGCGGTGGGAGTGGATCGGCTGCTGATGGCCTTGTGCGACACCACGCAGATTGCCGACGTGCTGGCGTTCGACTTCGCGCGCGCCTGAGGTTTATCGATGGATCGATCGTGCAACAAGCCCCAAGAGCGGCCAATAAATCTGCTGTGCGCGTTCCCAGTCGGTGCAGCTGGTGCTCGATGCGGTGCGTACCGCCAGTACCGCGCCTCGCCCTGGTTCTGAGCGTAATCTTCGCAACCTACTGACACTTCCTCGCTGGGCGTTCTTGGCCGCTTAACGCACGCGGGAATGCGATTGCCGCATCGCGACAGACCCCGTGCTTGCCACCGACGATCACGGCGAAGTTCTGGTCCTGCGCAATCCACTCCATGCACGCAATGCTGCCCAGACCGGGCACAGCAACGCGAACGATCGCTGGCACTGCCATGCCGTTGTCATCGCCACCGTATTGCTATCTTCACATCGATGATGCTCTCATCTTCACGTCCACGGGGGCGCGACATCGATCGTTTCGGGTGAGGATTGTTGGCATGAAGTGGCTGATCAGCTTATGCGGTTTGTGGTGCCTGCCGCTGCTGATGCTAGCCGATGCGCGTGCTGCCGAGCGAGGCTCGGGTGTGGTGCGATGCGAATCCAAGGACATGGCGCGCGTGCATTGCGCCATGCATGTCGCGGGCGGCGTGCAACTGGTACGCCAGCTCTCTGAAACCAGCTGTATTCGCGGTAGCGAATGGGATGTCGACCGCGACGGAGTTTGGGTGGAGCAGGGCTGCCGTGCTGAATTTGCCACCACCGCGCCAGCCGCTACGGTGATGCGGCGTGTGGTGCGCTGCGATTCCAATGGCGGCAAGGTGGCATGCCCGGTGGTGCTGCGCGGCGCGCCGGTACGCCTGTTGCGTCAGCGCTCGATGTGGCCGTGCAAGGAGGGCCGCACCTGGGGAACGCGGCGTAACGAAATCTGGGTCTCGCGTGGCTGTGATGGCGAGTTCGAGGTGGGGGCCGAAGATGGCTCCGGTTTCGTGGCAGTGCCACGCATGGTCACCTGCGAGTCGAAGAAGAGCACGCGCCGCACCTGTGGGGTATCGGTGGAGCGCAAGGTGCGACTGGGCCGGCAGATATCACGGACGCCCTGCGTGGAGGGCCAGACCTGGGGCTGGAGCCGCGACGGGGTATGGGTCAACGACGGTTGCCGCGCCGAATTCATCGTCGACTGAGCGGCTGTCTTGCCTGTTGCGTGTTGGTCCATTGCCGTGCGCCGGATCTTGGCTTTCGCTGTACAGGGCGGGTGATCGGCGGCTTGGCTGCAGGGCCGTTGCCCGCCCACCATCGCGGGACACGCTGCAAGTACGTCCCTGTAAGCTCCGTGGCGGCATCCATGCCGCCAAGGGTCCCGCGACGGTGGGCGGGCAAGGACCAGTAGAGTTGATCGGTGCCCAGGGTTTCGGCACAGCAACCAGCAACTCCTAATCGCACAACGCGGTGGTTTCGCTTTTTTCAGCAAAAACACCAGCGAACTGTCTGGCGTGGTGTCCTCGCCGCTTGCGGGACCGTTGGCGGCATGGACGCCGCCATCGAGCCCCCATGGATGGATTTACGGCGAGTCCCGCGAGCGGTGAGGGCACCGCGCCCTCGAGGTCTTGGCGTTTGCTGCAGGGCCCTTGCCCGCCCACGATCGCGGGACACGCTGCAAGTACGTCCCTGTAAGCTCCGTGGCGGCATCCCTGCCGCCAAGGGTCCCGCGACGGTGAGCGGGCAAGGACCAGTAGAGTTGATCGGTGCTCAGGGTTTCGGCACAGCAACCAGCAACTCCTAATCGCACAACGCGGTGGTTTGGCTTTTCAGCAAAACACCAGCGAACTGTCTGGCGTGGTGGCCTCGCCGCTTGCGGGACCGTTGGCGGCATGGATGCCGCCATCGAGCCCCCATGGATGGGTTCACGGCGTGTCCCGCGAGCGGTGAGGGCACCGCGCACTCGAGGTCTTGGCGTTTGCTGCAGGGCCCTTGCCCGCCCACCATCGCAGGACACGCTGCAAGTACGTCCATGTAAGCTCCTTGGCGGCATCCATGCCGCCAAGGGTCCTGCGACGGTGGGCGGGCAAGGACCGGCAGAGTTGATCGGTGCCCAGGGTTTCGGCACAGCAACCAGCAACTCCTAATTGCACAACGCGGTGTTTTCGCTTTTTTCAGCAAAAACACAAGCGAACTGTCTGGCGTGGTGTCCTCGCCGCTTGTGGGACCGTTGGCGGCATGGATGCCGCCATCGAGCCCCCATGGATGGGTTCACGGCGAGTCCCGCGAGCGGCGAGGGCACCGCGCACTCGGCCAACCGGGCTTTTGCGCTTGATGCACCGCTGCCGCGCCTCGCAGGCTGAGCAATGCCGTTCCACTGACTGGGCTGCCCGCGCGCCTTACAATAGGGGCATGAACGACAGCGCCCATATCGATTACGCCCGCTACGACCACATCCGCCCCCTGTTGTGGACCGGCGATGCCCTGGAACTGCTCGACCAACGCAAGCTGCCTTTCGTGGTGGAGCATGTGCGCTGCGAGAGCAGCGATGCGGTGGCCGAGGCCATCCACTCGTTGGCGGTACGCGGTGCCCCGGCGATCGGGATCGCGGCCGGGTGGGGTGTGGTGTTGGCTGCGCGCGAGATCGATGCTGACGATGGTAGTGCTGCCTTGCAGAAACTCGAGCCGGCGCTGCTCCGGCTCAATGCCGCACGCCCGACGGCGGTCAACCTGGCCTGGGCATTGATGCGCATGCGCCGAGTGTTGGGCGCGGCCGCTGCCGACTGGCGCGAAGTGATCGCACGCGAGGCGCAGGCCATCTCCGATGAGGATCTGGCCGCAAATCGCCACATGGGTGCGCTCGGGGCTGGCCTGGTCGCAGCGGGCAGCGGCGTGCTGACCCACTGCAACACCGGCTCGCTGGCCACCGCCGGCTTCGGTACCGCACTGGGCGTGATCCGCGCCGGCATGGCGCAGCAACGCATTGCCAAGGTGTTCGCTGGTGAAACCCGACCCTGGCTGCAGGGCGCGCGGCTGACCGTGTGGGAGCTGCAGCAGGACGGCATCAATGCCACTTTGATCGCCGATTCGGCTGCGGCGCATCTGATGAAATCCGGCCTGGTGCAATGGGTCATCGTCGGTGCCGACCGCATCTGCGCCAACGGCGACACCGCCAACAAGATCGGCACCTATCAGCTGGCCATTTCCGCACGCCACCACGGGGTCAAGTTCATGGTGGTGGCGCCGTCGTCGACGGTGGACATGGCCACCAGCGATGGCGATCAGATCGAGATTGAACAGCGCGATCCTGGTGAGTTGTTCGGCGTGGGAGGGGTGCGGACGGTGGCCGAGGGCATCCACGCCTGGAATCCGGTGTTCGACGTCACCCCCGGCGCGCTGATCGATGCCATCGTCACCGAACGGGGGGTGATCGAGCGCCCCGATCCGGCCCGAATGCAGGCCGCTTTCGGCGGCTGAGCCGGACCGGCGGCAAGGTTGCCGCCAACGCTCCACCAAAATCCTTGCAAGTGCTTGTTTCTGGCCGTAAAGCGACGGTATCGGGAAGCCCCTTCGTGGTACAATCCGGGGCTTGAATCGATCGGCGGGAGCGTGGGGTCGGCAGCCTGTCACTAAGGCGCCCCCAACGCGGCTTTCCGGCTCGCCCGCCACCTCACTTACGGAACCCGAATGGCAGAAACCGCCAAGGAAATCATCCAGGTCAATCTGGAAGACGAGATGCGCAAGAGCTATCTCGATTACGCGATGAGCGTGATCGTCGGCCGCGCACTCCCCGATGCCCGTGATGGCCTCAAGCCTGTGCACCGCCGCGTGTTGTTCGCGATGCACGAACTGGGCGCCCACAGCAACAAGGCCTACTTCAAGTCGGCGCGTATCGTCGGCGACGTCATCGGTAAATACCATCCGCACGGCGACCAGTCGGTGTACGACACGCTGGTGCGCATGGCGCAGCCGTTCTCGCTGCGCTACATGATGGTGGACGGCCAGGGTAACTTCGGTTCGGTCGACGGCGACTCCGCCGCGGCGATGCGTTACACCGAGTCGCGCATGTCGCGGCTGGCGCATGAACTGATGGCCGATATCGACAAGGAAACCGTCGATTTCCAGCCAAATTACGATGAAAAGGAACTGGAACCGACGGTCATGCCGACCCGGTTCCCGAGCCTGCTGGTCAACGGTTCGGCCGGTATTGCGGTGGGTATGGCCACCAACATCCCGCCGCACAATCTGACCGAGGCGATCAATGCCTGCATCGCGCTGATCGATACGCCCGAGCTGGATGTCGAAGGCCTGATGGAATACATCCCGGGCCCGGATTTCCCCACCGCCGGCATCATCAACGGTACCGCCGGCATTGCTGCGGGCTATCGCACCGGCCGTGGCCGCGTGCGTATCCGCGCCAAGGCCGATGTGGAAGTGGCCGACAACGGCCGCGAGGCGATCGTCGTCACCGAGATTCCGTACCAGGTCAACAAGGCGCGGCTGATCGAGAAGATCGCCGAGCTGGTCAAGGAAAAGAAGCTCGAAGGCATCAGCGAGCTGCGCGACGAGTCCGACAAGGACGGCATGCGCATCTACATCGAAATCAAGCGCGGCGAGTCGGCCGAGGTTGTGCTCAACAACCTGTATCAGCAGACCCAGATGGAGTCGGTGTTCGGCATCAACATGGTGGCGCTGATCGACGGCCGCCCGCAGTTGATGAACCTCAAGCAGATGCTGGAGGCGTTCATCCGCCACCGGCGCGAGGTGGTCACCCGCCGCACCATTTACGAACTGCGCAAGGCGCGCGCACGTGCGCACGTGCTGGAAGGCTTGACGGTTGCGTTGGCCAACATCGATGAAATGATCGAGTTGATCAAGACCTCGGCCAACCCGCAGGAAGCGCGCGAGCGCATGCTGGCCAAGACCTGGGAACCAGGGCTGGTCGGTGCACTGCTGGGTGCCGCTGGTGCCGAAGCGTCCAAGCCGGAAGACCTGGCGCCGGGCGTGGGCCTGGCCAATGGCTTCTATCAGCTCAGCGAAGTGCAGGCCTCGCAAATCCTTGAAATGCGTCTGCATCGCCTGACCGGATTGGAGCAGGAAAAGCTGACCGACGAGTACAAGCAGTTGCTCGAGGTCATCCAGGGCCTGATCCGTATCCTGGAAAACCCCGACGTGCTGCTGCAGGTGATCCGCGACGAGCTGATCAACATCCGCGAAGAGTACGGCGACGAGCGCCGCACCGAGATCCGTCACAGCGAAGAAGATCTGGATATTCTCGATCTGATCGCACCGGAAGACGTGGTGGTGACGTTGTCGCACGCCGGTTATGCCAAGCGACAGCCGGTGAGCGCGTATCGCGCGCAGCGGCGTGGCGGGCGTGGCCGTTCTGCCGCGGCGACCAAGGAAGAAGATTTCATCGACCAGCTGTGGCTGGTCAACACGCACGACACGCTGCTGACCTTTACCAGCAGCGGCAAGGTGTTCTGGCTGCCGGTGCATCAATTGCCGGAAGCCGGCTCCAATGCGCGCGGCCGCCCGATCATCAACTGGATTCCGCTGGAATCCGGCGAGCGGGTGCAGGCGGTGTTGCCAGTGCGCGAATACGCCGACAACCGCTATGTGTTCTTCGCCACCCGCAACGGGACGGTCAAGAAGACTCCGCTGAGCGAATTCGCCTTCCGTCTGGCACGCGGCAAGATCGCGATCAATCTCGACGATGGCGATGCGCTGGTTGGCGTTGCCTTGACCGATGGCGATCGCGACGTGTTGTTGTTCGCTTCCAATGGCAAGACCGTGCGCTTTGGCGAGTCCACCGTGCGTTCGATGGGCCGTACGGCCACCGGCGTGCGTGGTATCCGCATGCCCAAGGGCGAGGAGGTGGTCAGCTTGATCGTGTCCGACCCGGCGGGTGGGATCGAGATCGAGTCCGACGAAGACGCGGCCGATGAGGTGGTCGATACCACCGACGGCGCCGATGCAGCCGTGATCGACGTCGCCGACGACGGCAATGTGGCCTACATCCTCACCGCCACCGAGAACGGCTATGGCAAGCGCACGCCGTTGACCGAGTACCCGCGCAAGGGGCGTGGTACGCAGGGCGTGATTGGTATCCAGACCACCGAGCGCAACGGCAAGCTGGTGCGTGCGGTGCTGCTGGGCGCCACTGACGAGGTCCTGCTGATCTCCGATGGCGGCACCCTGGTGCGCACGCGCGGTTCGGAAATCTCGCGCGTGGGTCGCAATACCCAGGGCGTGACGTTGATCCGGCTGTCCAAGGGCGAGAAGCTGCAGGCGGTCGAACGCCTGGACGCATCGCTGGATGAGGTGGACGATGTGATGGAAGAAGCGAGCGTAAGCGCCGAGTCCATGGCGCCGCCGCCGGTCACCGAAGAATGATGGTGTAGTGTCATCGCTGCAGTTGAACGAAAGCGCCGGCAACGCCGGCGTTTTTTATTGCATGCGTTTTATCGCGTGGTTGGTTTGTTGCAGGCGATGACATGTGCAACGCAGTGTTTAAGCGCGATCCCCGCAAAAAACGCGGTGTTTTCACTGTCTCGGGTCGAAGGTAACCGGCGGTGCGGCGGCGTTGCGTCGCCGCTGAGTCGAAGAGGAACAACTGATGACGAATTTGGATCGTCCTTCCGGTCGCGGCCATTGGGCGCTTGCGATCCTGGGAGGCGTGATTGCCGTGCTGGGCGCGGTGTTGCTGGCCGGTGGCGTGTGGTTGGCCGCGCTTGGTGGCTCCTGGTATTACGCACCGGCCGGTGCGGCGATGCTGGTTTCAGGCGTGTTGCTGTTCCGTGGCCGTAACGCGGGCGCTTGGTGGTTTGCAGCCGTGGTAGCCGGCTCGCTGTTGTGGACCTGGTGGGAGTCGGGCAGCGATTACTGGCGTTGGGTGCCGCGTCTGGGCCTGATCGTGGGCCTGGCGTTCGTGCTTGCGCTGCTGTTGCCGAAACTGCAACGACCGGTATCGCGCGCGCTGTCGCGCAGCGTGGCGGGTGTATTGGCGGCAGTGTTCGTGGTCGCGTTCGTGCTGGCGTTCATTCCGCATGGCGTGACCGAGGCCGATGGCGCGCTGGCGCATGCCGCCGGGATGGTCGGTGGCCTGGTCAAGCGCAGTGCACCGGCAGCATCTGCAACGACCGATGTGCAACCGGCCAACGCGCCGGCCGATGGCGATTGGGCGGCCTACGGGCGCAGCCAAGCCGGTCAACGCTATTCACCGCTGCAACAGATCAACCGCGACAACGTCGCGCAGCTGCAGCAAGCCTGGGTTTTCCACACCGGCGACCTGCCAAGCAAGCGTTGGGGCGCGGAAACCACGCCGTTGAAGGTGGGCGACAGCCTGTACCTGTGTACGGCGCGCAACCAGGTGATTGCGCTGGATGCGTCCAGCGGCAAGCAGCGCTGGCGCTACGACCCCAAGGTCAAGGACGAGGCGATTCCGTATACCGCCGCGTGCCGTGGCGTGTCGTATTACGAGGTGCCGGCGGCGGCCACGACTGGCGCTGCAGAGGCAGCAACCGCTGATTCGGCGCTATGCCGCACGCGCGTGATCGAAGGCACGCTGGATGGGCGCCTGATTGCGCTGGATGCACGCAGCGGTCAGCTGTGCCCGGACTTCGGCAACAATGGGCAGGTAGACATCACAGTCGGTATGGTCGAGACGCCGCCTGGCTATGTGTCGATCAATTCGCCGCCTGCGATCGTGCGCGGGGTGGTTGTCACCGGTCATCAGGTGCTCGATGGTCAGAAGCGGTACGAGCCGTCCGGTGTGATCGAAGGCTTCGATGCGGTAACCGGTAAATTGCGCTGGGCCTGGGACATGACGCATCCGGACTGGAATGGCGCACCGCCGCCGGGCCAGACCTGGACGCGTGGCACGCCCAATATGTGGACCACCGCCGCTGCAGACGAGCAGCTGGGGTATGTGTACCTGCCGATGGGCAATTCCACCGCCGATTACTGGAGCAGCTCGCGCACTCCGCAAGAGAATCGCTACGCTACCTCGCTGGTGGCGCTGGACGTCACTACCGGCAAGCCGGCGTGGAATTTCCAGACCACCCATATCGATGCGTGGGATTACGACTTGGGTTCGCAGCCGAGTCTGATCGACTTCCCCAAGGACGGCGTCAACGTGCCGGCGGTGTTGCTGCCGAGCAAGCAGGGCGAGTTGTATGTGCTGGATCGGCGCACCGGTAAGCCGCTGGTTGGCGTGGAAGAACGTGCAGTGCCCGGTGGTGGCGTCGAGCCACAGATGCGCGCCAAGACACAGCCGTTTTCGCTGTATCACACGTTGCGCAAGCCGGATCTGACCGAACGCGATATGTGGGGCATGACCCCGATCGACCAATTGGTGTGTCGTATCCAGTTCCGCACCGCCAGCTATAAGGGCATCTACACGCCACCGGAAGCCGATCGGCATTCGATCGAATACCCCGGTTACAACGGCGGCTCCGATTGGGGCAGTGTGGCGGTGGATCCGCAGCATGGCGTGATCGTGGCCAATTACAACGACATGCCGAACTACAACCTGCTGGTACCGCGCGCCAAGGCCGACAAGCTGGGTTGGGCACCGCGCGACCAGGTGCGCGGCGATACAGGCGGCGCAGAAGGCGCAGGCGACCCGCAGGCCGGCACGCCGTATGCGGTCAACGTCAACGCCGGCTGGCGGCTGCCGTTTACCAAGCTGCTGTGCAAGGAACCGCCGTACGGTGGCATCCGCGCCATCGATCTGGTCAGCGGCAAGACGCTGTGGGACCGCCCGTTCGGCAGTGCGCGCGGCAATGGCCCGTTCGGCATCCGCTCCGGCCTGCCGATCGAGATCGGCACACCCAACAACGGTGGCTCGGTGGTCACTGCAGGCGGGCTGATCTTCATCGCGGCGGCCACGGACGACCTGATCCGCGCCATCGACCTGGCCACCGGCAAGGAGCTCTGGCACGCCAAGCTGCCGGCGGGCGGGCAGGCCAACCCGATGGTGTATTCCTATGGTGGCCGCGAATATCTGGTGATCATGGCCGGCGGCCACCACTTCATGGAAACCCCGGCAGGCGACGCGTTGATCGCCTATGCATTACCGCAGCACTAATATTGAAAGTGGGAACAAGAAAACGCGCCGGCAACGGCGCGTTTTTTTATGCGCTAGCGAAGCGCAGCTTCAAGGCCATTAATTCACGTGGACGCGTTGACCCAATAATTACTCAACACGCACGCTCTTGCGAATCTCGAATCTCGAATCTCGAATCTCGAATCTCGAATCCCGATTCCCGATTCCCGATTCCCGAACTCACTGCACCACCGCCACCGCATCGTCCTGCACCGCATCTTGCACATCCTGCGCTAGCGTCGCCTTGACGATGATCGAGCGGAGCGCGTCGGTGGCTTCCGACAGCGGCACATCGCTGCTCAACCGCTGGAAGGTGTCGCGGCTGTTGTAGCCCGAGCCGTCCTTGAGATAGTGCTCGTACATCGACAGCAGGTCCTGGCAGGCGGTGATCAACGCGGCCACGTTGCCGCGCAGCAGCGCGTGGCCGACCTGATCGAAGCTGTGCAGGCAGTCGGCCAGCCAATGCAGATCGTAGCGCGCCGTGCTGGGCTCGGGCGCATTGTGTCCGCGGCTATAGGCGCTGTACCGGCGCAGGCTGCGTGCAACACGGGCGACGTGGGCAAACAGCGTGCCGATCTCGTTGGCGATATCCAGCCGCTGCACCATGACCATCGGGATCACTTGCTCCGGCGTGTCCGCGTCGTGCTGTTCTGCAGCGTCCTGTTCCTGTTGCTCCAGCGACTGCTTCAGGACCGTATAGCTGCGCTGCAGCGATTCCAACTCCAGCGTTGTGGCCGCTGCGCGCGCCTTCAGTTGCGACAACGCCGCTTGATAGCGCCCCAAACTGTCCTGGGTGCTGGCCAGCTGCCCTGATTCTGCACGTAACTGCCGGCCGCGCACGAACGCCAATCCCGTGGCGATCAGCGCCCAGAGTGCGAATGCAGGCACCAGGTAGATCAGCACACCCATGGGAATTCCTCAAAACGTTGCATACCTTGTCGGCTTGGCGACGATGTTCTTGAGGGCAATCGTGGGCAGGCAGCCGGCTCATCGGCCCAATCGCCACCATCCGGCCCCCTTGGTTGCCGGCGCTAACACGCAACGGGCGGCTGTCAGGCAGATGTGGAGCACGCAACACAACCGCGGTAGACGGGCGGTTGCCGCTTCCGGGCATGAACTGCGCCCGCCATCTTGTCACGCCACCATTTTGTCGGCCGCTCTAAACGTAAACGCCTCCGATCAGGAGGCGTCCGTCCCAGGTAGCAGACTGGGGGTGAGTGTCAGGGCTGCAGGGGCGTACCGGGCGACGCCTGCGTTGCCAGTGTCGTGGGAGGACCGGGCGGCAGCACTGGCGCGGACGCGGGGCGCAGCAGCAGGCGAGTGCCCAGCCTGCGCAGCAGGGTGTTCCCCGGCATTTCGACCAGCCGATACATGGCCCATGCCGCAGCAATGGTGATGGCGATGACCGGTACCGCCAGGACCGGCCTCGGCGGCACGCCACCCATCACCGCCAGCGCGGCATAGATGATCGGAATGTTCAGCAGATACATTGAAAAGCTGCATTCGCCGCTGAGCATCATCAAGCGGTTGCCGAGCAGGCGCTTGCTCAGCCCGGTGTCGAAGGAGAACAGAAACACGAAGATGCCGGCGAAGCCGGCTGTTTCCAGCGTGAGATAAAGCTCGCGCTTGGAACCGAGATCGACATCGAGAATGCCCAGGATGACCGCAAGCAGCAGCCCGATGACGCCGGCTTGCAGCACCGCCAGGGTGGTCATGTTGACGCTGGCGCCGACACGGGCGCGCACCAGGCCGAACACCACGCCAGCCAGGAAATAATGGATCTTGGAGCCGACGAAGGTGCCGGGCAGCTGTGCCCTATAGGCGATGAGCATCAGGATGGTGCCGAGCACCGCCACCATCAGGCTGACATTGCTGTTGGTGCGAAATGCACGCAGCGCAAACCAGATACCCACGAAGATCACGTAGAACTGGACTTCCGGCGGAATGCTCCAGAGCGCGGACACGTTGCCGGAAAACAACAGATGGCGTAGCAGGTTGTCGTGGCTGATGGCGTAGACGAACTGCGGATCGACCAGGTTGTAGATCAGGTATGACGCCAGCACGACGGTCAGGTAGGCCGGCGCAATGCGCGAGAATCTGGAAATGGCGTAGCGTGCCACCGACGTGTAATTGGGCTCTTTTTCTCCGTAGAGAAAGGCCATCAGAAACCCGCTCAGGGTAAAGAACACCATGACGCCCATCTCACCGGGAAACAGGTGGGTATCGGTGAAGAATCTTTCTTCCGCCAAATGTGCGTAGACCACAAGCAAAGCAGCAAGACCGCGGATACCGGTCAACGAATCGATGCGCTGTTCCTGCTGCATGAGTGGGGGCTCTCAGTGTGATCCATACGAACAACCCCGCGCCTGCTGAGGGCGCGATGTCGTTTGCGTGCGTGTCAAGATCAGTGCCGGTCAGACGCTTCCCCCTCGTTCGCCTGACGTGCCGCGAGCTTACTCGATTGGCAGGTTGCGCATTATCGTTTTGTCTGGCGTGATCGAGAGTCGTGACCAAGATCACTCTGCGTCCAGCTCATCCACTGATCTGCATTCAATGAGTGCGTGGCGAGCTGAAGTGTGCAGCGCGATGCAGCGGATGAAGCGCGACGTCGGCGGCAGGCATCGGGCGAGTAACCCGGCGCCTGTGTGCGGCGATTCAGGAGTGGTCGTGTGCGCGACCCGGCCGCTTGCAAGCGGCGGTAGTCGCCGGATGCGAAAGGCCGCTCGCACGCCACAGTGTGTTGCAGCGTCCACAGTCGCCATCCGCCATCCGCCATCCGCCATCCGCTATTTGCTCTCGCCGCGCAAGCCGCGTGCGGGAGTCAGGACAGGATGGCAGGTAAATCCAGGCCTTTCTCACGAGCACAATCGGCTGCAATGGCATAACCGGCATCGGCGTGTCGCATCACACCGGTCGCGGGGTCGTTCCACAGCACGCGTTCGATGCGCTGGTCGGCGGCCTCGCTGCCGTCGCAGACGATGACCATGCCGGCATGCTGCGAGAAGCCCATGCCGACGCCGCCGCCATGATGCAGCGACACCCAGGTTGCGCCCGACGCGGTATTGAGCAGGGCGTTGAGCAGCGGCCAGTCGGACACCGCATCCGAGCCGTCGGCCATCGCTTCGGTTTCGCGGTTCGGCGAAGCGACGCTGCCAGAATCCAGATGGTCACGGCCGATCACCACCGGCGCTTTCAGTTCGCCGCTGCGCACCATCGCGTTGAAGGCCAGGCCGAGCCGGTGGCGGTCGCCCAGGCCGACCCAGCAGATGCGCGCGGGCAGGCCCTGGAAGGCGATCTTGTCGGCGGCCATGTCCAGCCAGCGGTGCAGGTGTGCATCGTCGGGAATCAATTCCTTGACCTTGGCATCGGTCTTGGCAATGTCTTCCGGGTCGCCGCTCAGCGCCACCCAGCGGAACGGGCCGATCCCGCGACAGAACAGCGGGCGGATGTAGGCCGGCACGAAGCCGGGGAAGTCGAACGCGTCGGACACGCCTTGCTCCAGCGCCATCTGGCGCAGGTTATTGCCGTAGTCCACGGTGGGCACGCCGAGCGCGTGGAAGGTGAGCATGGCGCGGATGTGATTGGCCATCGTCTCGCGCGCGGCCGCTTCCACTTCCTTGGGCGCGCTGAGGCGTTTTGCGTCCCACTCCTCCACGCTCCAGCCTTGCGGCAGATAGCCGTTGACCGGGTCGTGGGCGGAGGTCTGGTCGGTCAGCAGGTCCGGCTTTATCCCGCGTAACAGCAGTTCGTCGAGCACGTCGGCCACGTTGCCGAGCAGGCCGACCGACAGCGGCTTCTTCGCCGTGCACGAGTCCTCGATCAGGCGCAGCGCCTCGTCCAGCGAGTCGGTCCAGGTGTCCAGACAGCCGGTGCGCAGCCGCATGTCGATGCTGGAACGGCGGCATTCCACCGCCAGGCACGAGGCACCGGCCATGACCGCAGCCAGCGGCTGCGCGCCGCCCATGCCGCCAAGCCCGCCCGTAAACAGCCACTTGCCTGCCAGGTTGCCGCCGTAATGCTGGCGGCCCATCTCCACGAAGGTTTCGTAAGTACCCTGCACGATGCCCTGCGCGCCGATGTAGATCCAGCTGCCGGCGGTCATCTGGCCGTACATCGCCAGGCCTTTTTTATCCAATGCGTTGAAGTGGTCCCAGCTGGCCCAGCGCGGTACCAGATTGGAATTGGCGATCAGCACGCGCGGTGCATCGGCATGCGTGCGAAACACGCCGACCGGTTTGCCCGATTGCACCAACAAGGTCTGGTCGTCGTCCAGGCGGGTGAGTGCGGCGACGATCGCATCGAAGGATTCCCAATCGCGCGCGGCGCGGCCGATGCCGCCATACACCACCAGTTCCTGCGGGCGCTCGGCCACGTCCGGGTCCAGGTTGTTCATCAACATGCGCAACGGCGCTTCGGTGAGCCAGCTCTTGGCGGTGAGCGTGGTGCCGGTGGCGGCGCGGATGACGCGGGTTGCATCGTGACGGGTCATGCCGGTTTCCTTGCAATCAACGGGGCGCCGCAGGCGGCGTGGTGGCGGAGGAGTGCGCGGCCGCGTTGGCAAACTGCAGGCACGCCAGCAGCACGTGACGCAGCACCGCGCGCAGGGCGACCGCATGCGCGGGGAGCCACGGCGTGGGCCAGTTGTCCGGGGTGATGGTGTCCGGCTCGCGCATGTAGCCGCGGCAGGCCAGTTCCATCTGCAGCGTATGCACGCCTTGCTCGGGTTGCGCGTAGTGACGGGTGATCCAGCCGCCCTTGAAGCGCCCGTTGCGTACCGTGCTGGAGCCGCTGCTGCGGCACAGCTGTTCTACAGCGTCGGCCAGGGCCGGATCGCAGCTGCGGTCGTCGTTGCTGCCGATGTTGAACTGCGGCAACTCGCCGTCGAACAGATGCGGGATAAACGAACGGATCGAATGCGCGTCGTACACCACGATGTTTGCGTGGTGCCGACGCAGGCGTGCGATCTCGTCGGCGAGTGCGGCGTGATACGGGTCGAACCAGTGCGTGCGACGCAGCGCGATTTGCACCTGATCCGGCCCCTGCCCATCGGCATACAGCGGCTGATTGTCGAAGGTGGTCAGCGGGCACAGGCCGGTGGTGTTCTGGCCGGGGTACAGCGATGCGCCGCTTGGGTCGCGGTTGACGTCGATGACCGAGCGCGAGATGGCGGTGCGCACCGTCGTGGCACCCATCGCCTGGGCGAAATCGTACAACTGGTGCACCCACCAATCGGCATCGCGGCGCGCCAGCCAGGGCGACACGAACTGGTCGGCCACCGTGTCGGGCAGCGCGGTGCCGGTGTGCGGGAAGCTGATGAGCAACGGCGCCTCGCCACGATGCACCTCCAACCAGTCGGGCAGGGCGCTCATCGCGGGGCTCCGGTTGCGTATGCAGCGGCGCGCGATTCGTGCCGGTGATGCGCGTGGGTTTGGTCAGTGCGCCGCGCGCAGCTTGCACCTGCAGCGCCGGCATGAGTGGCGTTTGCCAGGACGGCGACACCAGACAATGCACGGCGGGGTGCCAAGGCGCTGCGCCGGCGATCTGCACATCGCCGCGTCATGCGTCCCGCTCCACGCCTGGCAATGCGATCGCGACTGCGTCGGCCAATGCGCCGGAGCGCACCAGCGCGCTGGACGCCAGCATGTCGGGATGGAAGTAGCGGTCGTCCTGCAGCGTGGGCACCTGCGCACGCAGTAGCGCGCGCGCGGCCTCCAGCGCGGTGCTGGAGCGCAGCGGCGCATGGAAATCGCAGCCTTGCACCGCCGCCAGCAACTCGATGCCGATCACGTGCGCGGCATTTTCTGCCATGGCCAGCAGGCGTCGCGCGCCATGCGCAGCCATCGACACATGATCTTCCTGATTGGCCGAGGTCGGGATCGAATCGACGCTGGCCGGATACGCGCGCTGTTTGTTTTCCGAAACCAATGCGGCAGCAGTGACTTGCGGAATCATGAAACCGGAATTCAATCCCGGACGTGGAGTCAGAAACGCCGGCAGACCGGACAACGCCGGGTCGACCAGCATCGCGGTGCGGCGTTCGCTGATCGAGCCGATTTCGCACACCGCCATCGCCAGCATGTCGGCCGCGAAGGCCACCGGCTCGGCGTGGAAGTTGCCGCCAGACAAGGCCTCGCCGGTATCGCTGAAGACCAATGGATTATCGGAGACGCCATTGGCTTCGATTTCCAGCGTGCGCGCGGCCTGCCGCATGATGTCCAGCGCCGCGCCCATCACCTGCGGCTGGCACCGCAGGCAATACGGGTCTTGCACGCGCACATCGCCGAGGCGGTGCGATTCGCGGATCGCCGAGTCGGCCATCAAGGCGCGCAAGGCCGCTGCGGTGGCGATCTGCCCCGGTTGCCCGCGCAGCGCATGGATACGCGCATCGAACGGCGTATCCGAGCCCTTGGCTGCTTCCACCGACAGCGCACCGGTCACCAGCGCGGCCTGCAGCACGGTTTCGATCTCGAACAGGCCGGCCAATGCGCAGGCGGTGGAAAATTGCGTGCCATTGAGCAGCGCCAGGCCTTCCTTGGCGCCGAGCACGCGTGGCTGCAGCTGCGCCTGCGCAAGTGCGTCGGCGGCTGGCAGGCGCTGGTCGCCGACGAAGGCTTCCCCTACACCGATCATCACCGCAGCCAGATGCGACAGCGGTGCCAGATCGCCGGATGCGCCGACCGAGCCCTGACACGGCACCACCGGCGTGATGCCCGCGCGCAACATCGTTTCCAGCAACGCCAGCGTGCCCGGCTGCACGCCCGAGGCGCCCTGCGCAAGACTGGTGAGCTTGAGCGCCATCATCAACCGCACTACGGGCATCGGCGTGGGGTCGCCGACGCCGGCGGCATGCGACAACACGATATTGCGTTGCAGGGTGGCCAGGTCTTCGCGTTCGATGCGCACGCTGGCCAGCTTGCCGAAGCCGGTATTGACGCCATAGACCGGCTCGCCGCGCGCGACGATCGCCTCCACCGTCTGCGCGCTGCGCAGCACTGCGGCGGCGCAGGCGGCGTCCAACGCGACATGGGCGCCGCGATACAACGCACGCCATTGCGCCAGCGTCACCTGGCCGGGTTGCAAGACAACAGAAGCACTCATGACAACTCCACGAACAATCAGGTGGAATGCCCGCGCCAGATGCGGGCATGAAGAGGGTTGAAACCCATGCGGTAGACCAGGTCGGCCGGCGCGTCGATGTTCCAGATCGCCAGGTCGCAGTCCATGCCGGCGCGCAGCTGGCCAAGCCGCGCGCTGCGGCCGAGCGCACGCGCCGCTTCGCGGGTGAACCCGGCGATGCATTCGTCCACGGTCATGCGGAATAACGTCGCCGCCATGTTCATCGCCAGCAGCGGGCTGGTCAGTGGCGAGGTGCCCGGGTTGCAATCGGTGGCTAATGCCAGCGACACACCAGCCGCACGCAGCGCATCGATCGGCGGCAGCTGGGTATCGCGGGTGAAATAGAACGCGCCCGGCAGCAACACCGCCACGGTGCCGGCAGCGGCCATTGCATTGATGCCGGTCTGGTCCAGGTATTCGATATGGTCGGCCGACAATGCACCGTAGCGCGCGGCCAGTGCTGCGCCGTGCTGGTTGCTCAATTGCTCGGCGTGGATCTTGACCCGCAAGCCCTGCGCCTGCGCAGCGACGAAGACCTGTTCGGCCTGCGCAGGCGAAAACGCCAGGTGCTCGCAGAACACGTCGACCGCCTCGGCAAGCCTCTGCGCGGCCACGGCAGGAATCATCTGCGTGCAGACCACATCGATGTAGTGCTGCGCATCGCTTCCCGGCGGTACCGCGTGCGCACCGAGAAATGTGGGCACGACTTCGACCTGCCGCAGCGTTGCGAGCTGGCGCGCCACGCGCAGTTGCTTGGTTTCGTCCTCCAGCGTGAGCCCGTAGCCGGATTTGATTTCCAGCGTGGTCACGCCCTCGGCGAGCATGGCGTCCAGGCGCGGCAGGCTGGTTGCCAGCAGCGCGGCATCGTCGGCGGCGCGGGTGGCGCGTACGGTCGCCACGATGCCGCCACCGGCGGCGGCGATGTCGGCGTAACTGGCGCCGCGCAGGCGTTGTTCGAATTCGTTGGCGCGATTGCCGGCGTACACCAGATGGGTGTGGCAATCGATCAGGCCCGGGCTGATCCAGCGCCGCTGGCAATCATGGGTGTGATCGGCTTCAAGCACGGGCGCTTGCGCTGCCGCGCCGGCATAGACGATGCGGCCGTCCTGGCAGGCGATCACCCCGTCGTCCACGATGCCCAGGCCACCATCGGCGGCATCCAGTGTCATCAGCTGCGCGTTGTGCCAGAGAACGTCGCAATGCATGGCGCAGGCTCGTGGTGTCTGATATGTATATACAATAAAGTCGTCAATCGAGGGTGTCCAGTGGCAGACCAACCGGTACGAGCGTTGTGGGCAGCGCGGGCGCTGTTGCCCAATGGCTGGGCGAGCGGCGTCCGGATCACCCTGGACCAGGGGCGCATCGCCACCGTGCAAGCCGATGCAGCCGCGGCCGCCACCGATACCCGCGCCGAGGTGCTGGTACCAGGGTTGGGCAACCTGCACAGCCATGCGTTCCAGCGCGGCATGGCCGGCCTGACCGAAGTCGGCGGACGCAGCGGCGACAGCTTCTGGAGCTGGCGCGAGCTGATGTACCGCTTCGTCGAGCGGCTGGACCCGGACAGCCTGCAGGCGATCGCCGAGCAGGCGTATGTGGAAATGCTGGAGAGCGGTTTCACCCGGGTTGGCGAATTCCATTACCTGCACCACACCGTCAGCGGCGCGCCGTACGCGCAGGCCGGCGAGATGTCCGAGCGCATCGCCGCTGCGGCTGCTAACACCGGCATCGGCCTGACCTTGCTGCCGGTGTTCTACGCGCATTCGGATTTCGGCGGGGCTGCACCGAGCGCTGCGCAAAAGCGCCTGATCCATGACATCGATGGCTTTGCGCGCCTGCTCGACGACTGCAGGCACAGTCTCCAGTCGCTGCCGGATGCCGTGCTCGGACTGGCACCGCACAGCTTGCGCGCGGTCACGCCGCAGCAACTGCAGGCGCTGGTGCCGCTCACCGATGGCCCGATCCATATCCATATCGCCGAGCAGCAGCGCGAAGTCGACGCCTGCCTGGCGTGGTCGGGCCAGCGCCCGGTGCAATGGTTGCTGGCCAACGCACCGGTGGCGGCGTGCTGGTGTCTGGTGCATGCCACGCACGTGGATGCCAGCGAGCTGCAGGCGATTGCCGAGAGTGGCGCGGTGGTCGGGCTGTGCCCGATCACCGAGGCCAATCTGGGCGACGGGCTGTTTCCGATGCGTGCATTCGTTGCGGCCGGCGGGCGTTTTGGGGTGGGCTCGGATTCGAACGTGTTGATCGATGCGGCCGAAGAACTGCGCCTGCTCGAATACGGCCAGCGACTGCGCCTGCAGGCGCGCAACGTGCTCGCGCCTGCCGACGTGTCGAGCGGGCGCTGGTTGTACGACCGGGCGGGCGAGGGTGCAGCGCAGGCGCTGGGTATGGCGTGGCACAGAATCCAGCCGGGTGCCGCGGCCGATCTGGTGGAGCTGGACGCCGCCCATCCGTCCCTGCTCGCACGCAGCGACGATGCATTGCTGGATAGCTGGCTGTTCGCCGCGCGCGCCACCGCGGTGCGTCACGTGTGGCGCGCCGGGCGGCAGGTGGTGTGCGATGGGCGGCATGTCGATCGCGCCCGCATTGCCACGCGGTTTGCCGAAGTGTTGCGAACAGTGCTGGGCAATTGAGACGATGCGCGCACAATGCAGGTCTGACCGGAGACCGCAGTTTTGACCGCCACCCCCACTGCCGCGCCCGGCACCTTGCATCAACGTATCCGGCACGATCTGGAACACCGCATTCATAGCGGCGACTGGCCGCCCGGCCACCGCATCCCGCCCGAACATGAGCTGATGACGCAGTACGGCTGTTCGCGCATGACCGTCAACAAGGTGCTCGGCTTGTTAGCCGATGCCGGCATGATCGAGCGCCGCCGCCGCACCGGTTCGTTCGTGGCCCGGCCGCATCCGCATCTGGAGCAGGTGGCGCTCTCGATCCCGGATATCGAAGTGGAAATGACCACGCGCGGTCACCTCTACACGTTTTCGCTGTTATCGCGTCGGCTGCGCAGCGTGCGCCAGCGGGTGCCGCAGGAGCGTGCGCTGGGCAGCACCGGCAAGCTGCTGGCGCTGGAAAGCGTGCATCTGGCCGACGGCAGCCCGTTCGCGCTGGAGCAGCGCGTGATCGATGTGACTACCGTGCCCGACGCCTTGGCGCAGACATTCACCGATATGGCGCCCGGGAGCTGGCTGTTGCGCAACGTGCCGTGGACGCGCGCCGAGCACCGCATCAGTGCGGTCAGCGTCGACGCAGCGCAAGCCAAGTGCCTGCAGGTCAACGAAGGTGCGGCGTGCCTGGTGATCGACCGCCACACCTGGCGTGGCGATCAACCGGTGACCTATGTGCGCCAAATGTTTCTGGGTGGCTCGTACGATCTGGTAGCGCGGTTCGCGCCCGGGATGCGGTGAGGGCGGGTGCCGGGATATTTGGACGGGGTGGCGGTCACGGTGCTGTTTTTGATGTTGGCGAGATCGACATCGACGTGCAGCAGGCATGGCCGCCAGCGTTGGTCAGCGGCGGCAGACACTCTACAGATCGAACGCGGAATACGTCTGAGTCGCGGGTCGGCAACTCCGTGTATCCACTATCACGCTTGCAGCGCGTGACTTGGATGGTTGCAGGCATCAAACCGATACCGCTGCGTCGCGATATCTGGCTGCCGCCGATCATGCGCATGACCCCTGCTCTGGTGAGATCGGGCTAATACAGTCTCGCACCGTCATATGCTGCCGATGGCCCGCCTGTACCTCTGTGGCGCGCCAGAGCGAGCGTGCAGCCAATCGTGCTGAGGTCTGCGCCAGTTTGCAGGGGATGGTGAACAAGATTGCCGTCCCGACCAGTCGTGCCCACAGCAAACTGCTGTGGTTGGTGCGTGCCGCGCAATCTGCTCGTCGTCACCTGCTATCGGCCGCACCTCGTCAAATCGTGGTGCACTGCCGCCAGCGCACCGGCTCGTCCACACCGGGGCGCGGATTGAGCTGCACGCGGGCCGTGCGCAGGTAGGGGTAGCGTTCAAGCTCCTTGCAGATCAATGGCCAAGCCACGCTGTCTTCCACGGTGCGGTCCACCGCCAGCGTAGCCTGGGTGATCCAGATGCCACGCACCAAACCTGGCGTCTGTGCCAACGTCTTGGATACCTCGTGACGATAGCCCTGCAGGGTTGCGTCGTCGGGCTCAAGCCCATTGATGGGCGGGGCAGTGGCGGCCGTCGTTGACCCCGCAGCGGGGGCAGGTTGCGGGGCAGTCACTGGCGAGATGGCCGCTGATGGCGTGCCCGGTTCCGCAGCAGCCGGTGCCTGCGGTGCGGCCGCTGTCTGCGCCGGTGTCGATGCCGGCTCGGGCGGGCGTAGCGCTAGCACGACGGTCAGCGCCAGCGTGGCCAATGCGGCACCGGCGATGATGCTGTGGCGGATCGCCCGTCGCCGCGCCATGTTGACCACGCCGGTCTCTACATCGCCCGGCAGATATGGCTTGAGCAGCGGCCATAGCCGCGTTCCATCCAGGACTTCGATGGATTGCTTTTCTGCGGCGGCCAGGCCTTCGCGCTCCATGCGGCCTTCGGTCACCATCACCCCGCCACCGGCGCCGGCCAGTCGCGCCATTGCGCCTAGCTCGTTCACTGCCGCCACGCCGATGCGATAGCCGCGACCATGTTTGCAGGCCACCAGGCGCGTGCCGTGATCGGTCTGCATCATGAAGTCGGCGGTCGGCAGACCGTCCTGCGGCAGCTGGGTGGGTTGCCAGCCGCGCTGCTCCTGCAGAACCCGCAGCACCACTGCAGAAAAATCGCGCCAGTGCATGGCCGCCAGGGCGCGGATGCCGGCATCGGTTTCATTGGCGCGGCGCCGCACCAGCCAGAAATAGGCAGACACCGCGAGCCAGAGCAGCAGTGCAGCCAGGAGCGCCAAGATCCAGGAAGGCATAAGCATCAAGCGAAGGTATGGCGCGTATAACGAATCGGTGCGCCTAGAAGAATCCTTCGCGCAGGTTTCGTCAATGGATCGCAGGCGAGGATGTCACGAGCCGTGACCCAGACGACGAAAGACCCGCCAGTCCGAAGCCGTGAGGGGAGGGGAGCAAACGGACTTCGTGGTACAGGACTGGCGGGTCGTTCCCGATTGTCTGCAAAATAATGTTGCTTTGCAACATCGCGCTTAAGTGTAGCGAGTGACCGTCCACCGGCGTGCAAGCGTGACTAACGGCCTTGAACCGCCTCTGATGGCGCACCATCAAGTGCGGTGGCGTCCCGCTTGTTCTGGCGCTCGTCAACGTCCACCTGAAGGGCACCTCAAAGGACATCTCAATGTCGCTAGCGGCACGGATGATCCATCTTTTGAAGATCTGCACGGGCAACCCACGTGCAGATCCGAGTACTACCGGCATCTAGCCGCCGCTGGGGCACAGATTCCGCAATCACCAGCGGCGGTCACGCTTATTCTCCGTCGAACGCAGCGGGATTGCCGGTCCCAGACGTATTGCCTGTCGACGCGCCCGCGCCGCCCGTGTCGCTGCTGGCAGCCTGCGCCGCCTGATTTGCAGTGCGGTTCGCCCGCTTGGTTGCGGCGGTATTGGCGCGCACTTGCGCCTTCAACGATTCGACCTCGCGACGCAGGTTTTCCAGTTCGTCTTGTTCGGGAATATTGAGCGTGCGCAGCACGCCTTTGACCCGGTCGTCGAACGCCTTGCCCAACTTGTCCCAGCCGCGCACTGCGGTATCGCGGGCCTGCTCGAACTGGGTCTCCACTTCTTCGCGCAGCTCGTCCACGCTGTCGGCAGCCTTGCGCTGCCCGGTGCGCTCATAGGCAGCGCCTTCACGCACCAGCGAGTCGAACAACTTGCCGCCTTCGCTCTGCACGCGGCCTAGTGCGCCAAGTCCGGCCAGCCACACGGTCTGCGCGGACTCGCCAAGCCGCCGCGAGATCTGCTCCGCCTGAGCCTGAAAGCCCGATGCCGTGCTATCGCGGTTACCGTTCTGATCGTATGCGGTCGTCATGCGATGCTCCTGTCGATTGCCAAAGTGACGTTGCGTTCACCCTAGTGCCAGCCCTGCATCGGGCAGGTGAAGCAGTGCCCGACCGGCAGGACCAAAGCATCCGCCCATCGCCTGCGGGGCGGGTGACTTGGCGCTGAAGCACTGACAGAAACGCGTTCGATCAGGCCAGCTTTTCCGAGAGCAGGCGGCGGATTTCCGATTCCACCATCGGCTGCATGGCCGACAGCAGGAAGCCGAGCTCGGCTGTGACATGCACCTGCTGCGGCAGCAGTGCGATCGCGCCATCCACACCGGCGCGGGAGATGCGCAAGGTGTCGCCTTCCCAATGCGAAGCGACGCCATAGCGATCGGTCAGCTTGCGCGCCGCCTCGTCGATGGCCGCGCGGGCCTGTGCCGGTGGCAGGGAATGGTCGTGGCGGATATCGATGCTGGACATGAGTTGCCTGGGAAAGACGAAAGTAGTGGCGCATTGTGCGCATGCGCGTGTCTGGCTCCAAGTGTGGCGGTACGTGGCAAGGCGCCTCGAGGCGAGCCGAGCGACCGCCCAGCGATGCGATGAGCGGCGCGGCCCGCATGTCGAACCCGCGGCACGGGTTCTGCACATGCACGACATCGACGGCGCGCGCTGCCGGCATTCGATCAAGCGCGACGTTGTTGGCCGCTGGCGTGAGCAAACCTGCTAGTCTGCGGCGGGTGCGCGACCTGCAAGTTCATTTCACTCACCGGCAGCAGCCGGATCATTCCCTCAAGCCCGGCGTCCACCGGATCGTCCGTCATGCCTCCGGCAGCGTACGGGTGGTGGCTGATGCCCAGGGGGCGCTGCTGTTGGCGCAGTTCTGCCTGGACCAACGCGGTCTGTGGCTTCAGGTGGCCAACGGCATCCGCGGCATCCACGTCAACGGGCGCCCGGTGCGCCGCATGGCGCTGCTGCGTCCGGGCGATGCGATCTATGCCGACGGCGTGGAGATGCTGTTGCGCAGTGCGCCCTCCAGCGCACCAGCCAACGATGCGCCGCCAGACGATGCCGGCCTGAGCGAAGTCTGCTTGCTATTACGTGGGCTGGGCGGTCGTCATCACGGGCGCAGCTTCACTCTGGACCGCTCGCGTCTGGTCGGCAGCGACCCGGCATCGGACATCCTCATCGACGATCCGGCCTTCGCTGCACAGCACGCACGCCTGGAGCGTCACGGCGACCGCGTGCTGATGCGCGATCTGGGGTCGGAAGAGGGTAGCTGGATCAATGGCGTGCAGGTGCGCGATGGCTGGCTGCAGGCCGGTGACCAAGTCGTGTTCGATGGCCGCCACCGCTTTGTGGTCGAGGTGCCGCGCATCCATCACGGCACCACCTGGGACATCCTCGATTCAGAGCCGCCACCCCCGCAGCGCGCCACCACCGATCCGGTGCGCGCGCCGATGAAGGTGGCGCGTTGGCCGTGGCTGCTGCTTAGCGCGGTGTTGCTGGCGGCGGCGCTGAGCGCGTTGCTGTGGTTCGGCGCGCGCTGAGTTTTTTCCACACTCGCCAGCCCAGCAGGGCGGTCAGGATGCCGGCATACAGCGCCGGCTCGCGGATATCGGACTTCACCAGCCACCAGAAATGCAGCACTGCCAGCACGCCGATCGGATAGATCAACTGGTGCAGGCGGCCCCAGTTGCGCTTGAGCCGACGCATCCAGCCCTGGGTCGAGGTGATTGCCAACGGCAGCAACAACAGCCATGCCGCAAAGCCCACGGTGATGTAGGGGCGTTTGAGGATCTCTTCGAAGATCTGCGTCCAGAAGCCGCGCAGATCCAGGCTCAGATACACCGCCAGGTGCACGCTGGCGTAGAAAAACGCGTACAGCCCCAGCATGCGGCGGAAGCGGATCAGCACGGCCTGGCCGGTGAGCTGGCGTAGCGGGGTGATCGCCAGCGTGATCAACAGAAAGCGCAGCGCCCACAGCCCGGTGCGATGCTCGATCTCGGCCACCGGGTCGGCGCCGAGCGCATCACTGCCGGTCTGCCACACCTGCCAGAACTGCCAGGCCAGCAGTGCGATCGGCGTCAGTGCGGCGGCATGCACCGCCACCTTGGCGGCAATCAGGGAAGTAGACGTCTTGGCCATGCGATCTCGAAGGGGGAAGCAATGCCGCGCCGACGTGCGACGCGCGCTGGCATGAAACGTAGGAGCGCACCAGAGCACGACGAGCCTTCCGGGTGATGCCCCGTCGCGCCGTGGTGCGCTCCTACGCGGTAGATCACGTTGGGTCTTGCGGGCCTAGAACCACTTCTTCAAGTCCATGCCTGCATACAGCGATGCCACCTGGTCGGCATAGCCGTTGAACGGCTTGGTTGCGATGCGTTCGGCAAACAACTTGCTGGCGGTGCCCGCGATGCGGCGCTCGGTCTTCTGGCTCCAGCGCGGGTGGTCGACCGCCGGATTGACGTTGGAAAAGAACCCGTACTCGGACGGCTGCAGATCGTGCCAGGCAGTCTCCGGCATCTTTTCGACGAAGCGAATTTCCACGATCGACTTGATGCTCTTGAAGCCGTATTTCCACGGTACTACCAGCCGCAACGGCGCACCGTTCTGCTGCGGCAATGGCTTGCCGTACAGGCCGGTGGCCAGCAATGTCAATGGGTGCATCGCTTCATCGATGCGCAAGCCTTCGCGGTAAGGCCAATCGATCGAACGGTAGCGCACGCCTGGCATCTGCTGTGGGTCGGCCAGCGTGGTGAAGGCCACGTACTTGGCCTTGGAGGTCGGCGCAAAGCGCTTGAGCACCTCGCCCAGCGGCACGCCGGTCCATGGGATCACCATCGACCAGCCTTCCACGCACCGCAGCCGGTAAATGCGCTCTTCCGGGGCGATGCCCTTGAGCAATTCGTCCAGCGACAGGCTGCCGGGCTTTTCGCATTCGCCGCTGACCTTCACCGACCATGCCGACAGCTTGAGCGTTTTGGCGGCCTTCGATGGATCGGTCTTGTCGGTGCCGAACTCGTAGAAGTTGTTGTAGCTGGTGACGTCCTCCAGCTTGGTCAGTTCTTCGGCGGTGCGGAAGCCGCTACGGGCCTGCGCCGGCGTCACCACGGTCTTGGGCGGTGGTGGCGGGTCCGCCTCGGCGCATCCGGCAATGCCCAGTGCCGGCGTCAGCGCAAACAGCTGCAGCAGCCGGCGTCGGTCACGGTAGACGGACTCATCGGTGATCTCGCTGGACGGCAGTTTGAAGGCATCGCGAAACGACATGGCAGGCTCCGGCAGTGGCTGCAGCGTGAGAGTAGCCCACCGGGATGAAAGTTCGTCCCGTGGCTGTCACCACGTTACGTGAGGCTCAGTCAAAAGGATGCAGCTGCAACTTTTTTGCCCGCTGCCAAGCCCGATGCGCTGCGGCATACTAGAAGGCTAGCTCGACAAGGTGTGCCATGACACGCGCGTTCAATTTCAGTGCCGGCCCTGCGACATTGCCGGAATCGGTCCTGCGGCAGGCGCAGGCGGAGATGGTCGAGTGGAATGGCGTGGGCGCCTCGATCGTGGAAATCAGCCATCGCAGCGCGGATTTCATGGCCGTGGCGGCCGCGGCAGAAGCCGACCTGCGCAGCTTGTTGTCGATTCCGGACGACTATGCGGTGCTGTTTACCGCCGGTGGCGCCACCACCATCCAGGCGCTGCTGCCGCTGAATTTCGCCGCGCCCGGTCAGGCCGCCGATTATGTGATAAGCGGGCACTGGGGCAAGACCGCGATCAAGCAGGCGGTGCCGTACGTGGATGCACGCATTGCCGCAGACGCGCAGGCAGACGGGTTTATCGACATCCCGCCGGCGGCCAGCTGGACCTTGTCGCCGCACTCGGCCTACGTGCACATCACTGCCAATGAGACCATCCACGGCGTCGAATTTCGCGACACGCCGGACGTCGGTACGCTGCCGCTGTTTGCCGATTTCAGTTCATCGATTGCGTCCGAGCCGCTGGATGTTTCGCGGTATGGATTGATCTACGCCGGTGCGCAAAAGAATCTGGGCCCGGTCGGTATTTCGGTGCTGATCGTGCGTCGCGATCTGCTGGAGCGCGCCGGCCAACCGCGTGCGGACATCTTCAACTACGCCTCGCATGCCGCGCGCGATTCGATGCTCAACACCCCGCCGACCTGGAACTGGTATCTGCTCGGGCTCACCGTGAAGTGGATGCTGGAGCAGGGCGGGGTAGAAGAGTTTGCGCGTCGCAATGCCGAGAAAGCCGCGTTGGTGTACGGCGCCATCGATCGCTCCGGAGGGTTCTATCGCAACCTGATCAAGCCGGCCGTGCGCTCGCGCATGAACATCCCGTTCTTCCTGCCAAGCGAGCAGCTGGACGCGTTGTTCGTCAGCGAATCCAAGGCCGCCGGTCTGTTGGCATTGAAGGGCCACAAGGCCGTCGGTGGCATTCGCGCCTCGCTTTACAACGCCATGCCGGTGGCTGGCGCGCAGGCGCTGGTGGCCTTCATGCATGACTTTCAGCAGCGTCACGGCTGAGTCCTATCTTCGACCGCGGCGCAGGCCGCGCAGGCGCTTGCGCCGTTTCTCAAGGAATGCCCCAGCGATGGCTCCCAAGTCCAACAAACCCGCTGCTGCCAAGGGCAGCAAGACCAGAACAGCGAGCACGTCGGCAGACGCATCGGTGGCCAAGCCGGTTGCCAAGCCCGCGGCCAAGCCCGCGGCCAAGCCGGGCAAGGCCCTCGGCAAGCCGGCTGCTGCCGCGCCGGTGCTGGCCGACGTGCGCGCCAAGATCGACGAGATCGACCGCACCATTCAGGCCTTGATCGCCGAGCGCGCCAACTTTGCCCATCAGGTCGGCAAAGCCAAGGGCAAGCTTGCCGCAGCGGTGGATTACTACCGCCCCGAGCGCGAAGCGCAGGTGCTGCGCATGGTGGTGGACCGCAACGAAGGCCCGCTCAGCGATGAAGTGCTGGTGCACGTGTATCGCGAAATCATGTCGGCCTGCCTGGCCCAGCAGGAGCCGTTGAAGATCGGTTACCTCGGCCCGGAAGGAACCTTCAGCCAGCAGGCCGTGCTCAAGCATTTCGGCCGCTCGGCCGTGGGCCTGCCGATGGCGACCATCGAGGAAGTGTTCCAGGAAGTGGAAGCGGGCAACGCTGATTTCGGCGTGGTACCCGTGGAAAATTCGGGACAGGGCACCATCCAGGTCACGCTGGATATGTTCCTGACCTCCAACCTCAAAATCTGCGGCGAAGTCGAGTTGCGCGTGCATCAATACCTGCTCTCGCGCAACGGCCGGCTGGAAGATATCGAGCGCATCTACGCGCATTCGCAATCCTTCGCACAGACTGCCGGCTGGCTGCGCTCGCACTTGCCCAAGGTGGAAAAGATTGCGGTCTCCAGCAATGCAGAGGGCGCGCGACGCGCCCGCAATGCAGAAGATGCTGCAGCCATCGGCGGCGAGAGCGCCGCGCATGTATATGGCTTGAAGAAAGTCATCATGAAGTCGATCGAGGACGACGACGACAACACCACGCGCTTTTTGGTGATCGGCCGGCAGATATTCCCGTCGTCCGGGCACGACCGTACCTCGGTGCTGGTGTTCATCCACGACAAGCCGGGCGCGCTGTTCGATGTGCTCAGCCCGTTCGCACGGCACGGCATCAGCATGAACCGCATCGAGTCGCGGCCCTCGCATCAAGCCAAGTGGGAATACGGGTTTTTCATCGACCTGGTCGGCCATGTGGAAGACGATGCGATGAAGCAGGCGCTTGCCGAGCTGGAAGCGCATTCGGCACAGATCAAGGTGCTGGGCTCGTATCCGGTGGCGATTCCCTAAGCACTCGGCCAGCCGCCCACCCGGCGCGCCGCCGCTCCGGCGATGACGGCGCTGCCAACTCTTACCAAGCGCATCGCCTGCATGGCCGCGCAGCAATCGGATCATTCGCATGAGCAGCAGCACGCAACATTGGGTCGCGCAGCAAGGCAGCGCATTGCGCGGGACCTTGGCCATTCCCGGCGACAAGTCGGTGTCGCATCGTGCGGTGATGTTTGCCGCACTGGCCGATGGCATTTCGCAGATCGACGGATTTCTCGAAGGCGAAGACACGCGCTCGACCGCGGCCATTTTCGCCAAGCTGGGCGTGCGGATCGATACGCCGTCGGCATCGCAGCGCATCGTACATGGCGTTGGCGTGGACGGCTTGCAGCCGCCTACAGAGGCGCTGGATTGCGGCAACGCCGGTACCGGCATGCGTCTGCTCGCCGGCCTGTTGGCTGCGCAGCGCTTTGACAGCGTGCTGGTCGGCGATGCGTCCTTGTCCAAGCGGCCGATGCGGCGCGTAACCGGCCCGTTGGCGCAGATGGGGGCGAAGATCCTGACCCAGGACGACGGCACGCCGCCCTTGCATGTGCACGGCGGCCAGCCGTTGCACGGCATCGACTTTGTGTCGCAAGTTGCCAGTGCGCAGGTCAAATCCGCAGTGCTGCTGGCAGGTCTGTATGCGCAAGGCGAGACCTCGGTGACCGAACCGCATCCTACGCGCGACTACACCGAGCGCATGTTGTCTGCATTCGGTGTGGAGATCGCGTTCTCGCCGGGCACCGCGCGCTTGCGTGGCGGCCAGCGTTTGCGTGCGACCGACATTGCGGTGCCTGCGGACTTTTCGTCGGCAGCGTTTTTTATCGTCGCTGCCAGCATCATTCCCGATTCGGAAGTGGTGCTGCGCGCGGTGGGCTTGAACCCGCGCCGCACCGGGTTGCTGGCCGCGCTGCGTTTGATGGGCGCGGACATCAGCGAGGAAAACCATGCCGAACACGGCGGCGAACCGGTGGCCGATCTGCGCGTGCGCTACGCGCCATTGCAGGGGGTGCAGATCCCCGAAGCGCTGGTGCCGGACATGATCGACGAGTTCCCCGCCTTGTTCGTCGCCGCTGCGGCCGCGAAGGGCAAAACCGTGGTCACAGGCGCGGCCGAATTGCGGGTCAAGGAATCGGATCGCCTGGCTGCCATGGCCACCGGCCTGCGTACCCTTGGCGTGCAGGTCGATGAAACCCCGGATGGCGCCACGATTCACGGCGGCACCATCGGCGGTGGCGTGATCGAAAGCCATGGCGATCATCGTATTGCGATGGCCTTTGCCATTGCCGGCCAGTGTTCGACCGGCACCGTGCAGGTGAATGACATCGCCAACGTCGCCACTTCGTTCCCTGGCTTCGACACCCTGGCACAGGGCGCCGGTTTTGGGCTCAGCGCTCGGGGCTGAACTCGACTGGCACCTGCACGCTGCTGACCACCGCGTGGCCGTCGCGCGTAGCCGGTTCGAAGCGCCACTGGCGCAGGCTCTCGATCACTGCTGCGTCCAGACGCGGATCGTTACTGCCACTGCGGTCGATGATGCTCACCGCGCGCACCTGACCCTGCATGTCCAGTTGCAGGCGTGCGGTGCGATTGCCCTGAATGCCGGCACGTACCACTTCCGCCGGGTAACTGGGCATTGTATTGCCGGCTAATGGCTTGGCATCCACGCTGCTGATCGCCGCGCGGACCGGTTGATGGGCAATCATGGTCATTGCGCGCGGGCCATCCGCGCTCGGCAGAATCTGCCGGCTCGCGACAGGGGCAGGGTCGGTGTCGGTAGCAAACGACTCGTCGCTGTGCCGCGCCCACCACCACGCCGGGATCACCACCAGCAAGGCCAGCAGCGTCGCCCATAGCCACGGCGAAGCACCGTCATCGTGCGAATCCCGCCTACGGCTCGACGCTGCAGGAGAGGAGCGAGACAGCGACGGCGTGTGGTGGGAAGAAGGATTCGAAATGAAGGACATGGCCGGCCTCCTGGCGCATCTTTGGGATGACACAGCCAGTCTGGGCGGCGCTGCCTGAGGCGCAGCTAAGGCAGAGGCCTGAGGTTGCCGTTACAAGGCTGTATTCATTCAGCTTAGTGATGCGCTGACGGCGCTATGGCAAAACCTGGAGTCCTCCAAGAAGTGCTACGAATGCCTTGTAAAACAGTTGGTTGCACTTGCCTGCGATGACGGCCAGAGTCTGCTTGCCCAGCATCCTGGCTGTGCTTACTGGGCCGGTTTGAACTCGAAGGGGATGTCCAGGCTGCCAGCCACCGGCTGGCCATTTTGCTGGGCCGGGTGAAAACGCCAACGGCGTACCGCTTCCATCGCCGCACGGTCCAGATCGCGTGAGCCGCTGCGCTGAACCAGGGTCACGCCGCCCGGATGACCGGTCGCATCCACATCCACGCGCACGACCACATCGCCCGCATCGCCGCGCCGCAGTGCCGCCGACGGGTAACGCGGCGGTGGCATCTGGCCCTGCACGGGCACCGGGCGGTTGCCGCCTGCCACTGGCGCATTGGACGGCGCCGAGGTGTCTGGCGCGCCGGGAACGGCGTTTTCCGGCAACGGAGCCGGTGCTGGTGGTGCCGTCTCCACCAGGGTCGGCGTTTCTGCCGGCGGCTTGGCCTGCGGCATATCGCTGGCGCCGTCCTGGGCGGGCAGCGGCGCCGGCAGCGGTTGAATGGCATCGTCGGCGGCCGGCGTGCCAGCCGTCGGCTGTGTCGGGGATGCCTTGTAAAAATTGTCCTTGCGGCCGGTGGCCCACACCAGCAGGAACAGCAACAGGCCGGCGCCGAAGGCGATACCGGCAATTTTCAGGGTGTGGCGGGGCAGACGCAGGACGATCTGACGATCGGATGCAGGGCGGGGCGCGGGCATAGGGCTCACCTGAAGGATCGCGGTAATTCTGGCATAGCCCCGGTGAATCGATCGCAGCAGGTGGCGGAACAGGCGATAATCTTGTGCTTCCTACCGACACACAGACTTCCGATGCTAGATCCGGCCCTGCTTCGCCAACATCCCGCCGACCTTGCCGAGCGCCTGCGCAGCACGCGCAGTTTCTCCCTGGACACTGCGGAACTGGAGTCGCTGGAGAGCGAGCGCAAGCGGATCCAGGTGCGCACGCAGGAACTGCAGAGCATGCGCAATTCCAAGTCCAAGGCGATCGGGCAAGCCAAGGCCAAGGGCGAGGATGTGGCCGCGCTGATGGCAGAGGTAGCCGGTTTCGGCGATGAGCTCAAGGCGTCGGAAGACGCACTGGACGTGATCCGCGCCAAGCTGGAAACCATCGCGCTAGGCCTGCCCAATCTGCCGGCCGCCGATGTGCCGCTGGGCAAGGACGAGAGCGAGAACGTCGAACAGTCGCGCTGGGGCACGCCGCGCAGTTTCGATTTCTCGGTCAAGGATCATGTGGAACTCGGCGCGCCGCACGGCTGGCTGGATGGCGAAACCGCCGCCAAGTTGTCGGGCGCACGTTTCACCGTATTGCGCGGGCCGATCGCACGCCTGCATCGCGCGCTGGCGCAGTTCATGCTCGACCTGCATGTCGGCGAGCATGGCTACGAAGAAACCAATGTGCCGCTGCTGGTCAATGCCGAGTCGATGCGCGGCACCGGGCAGCTACCGAAGTTCGAAGACGATTTGTTCCAGACCGAAGTGGGTGAATCACGCCGCTATCTCATCCCCACCTCCGAAGTGCCGTTGACCAACATCGTGCGCGACGAGATCGTCGATGCCGAGCGCCTGCCGCTGCGCATGACCGCGCATTCAATGTGTTTCCGTGCCGAAGCCGGCAGCGGGGGTCGCGACACGCGCGGCATGATCCGCCAGCACCAGTTCGAGAAAGTGGAACTGGTCACCGCCTGCGCGCCGGACGACAGCGATGCCGAGCATCAGCGCATGACGCGCTGTGCCGAGGTGGTATTGGAGCGACTCGGCCTGCCGTATCGCAAGGTGCTGCTGTGCACCGGCGACATGGGCTTCGCGGCGATCAAGACCTACGACCTGGAAGTCTGGCTGCCTTCGCAGAACACCTATCGCGAGATTTCGTCCTGCTCCAACTGCGGCGATTTCCAGGCGCGGCGCATGCAGGCGCGCTGGCGCAACCCGGCCAGCGGCAAGCCGGAACTGCTGCACTCGCTCAACGGCTCCGGCACTGCCGTGGGCCGCGCCATGATTGCGGTGATGGAGAATTACCAGAACGCCGACGGCTCGATCGATGTGCCGCAGGTGCTGCGCCCGTACATGGGCGGTCTGGAGCGCATTGGCTGAAACGCCTGCTTCGGGCGTGCGGCAGCTGTTGACGGATCGATGCACATAGCTCGGTGTCGCACGATTGGGCAATCGCGCTGCACTTGTAGGCCGAGTCCGGTTTTTGATCCTGCCGTGCGTGCAGCACATAACGCGGCCGGACGACCGAAGGGGTGCCGGGACCGCGCCAGGTGCCCGAGCCCTGACGGACTGCCTAGCGCTGCCTTCGATGCTCGAGGGGCAGTCGCGTCCAGAAAAAATAAAAAACGTCAAAGACGGGACCATCACTGGTCCCGTCTTTATGCAGGCAGTAATGCGCCGCCACAGGCTGCCGAGATTTACGGCAACGCGCAAGGCGCTAAGCGTGCGAGGCAACACTGCCAGCGCGGTGCGCCCGCCCGCCGTCACCGCGCATTAGCAGGACCACATCTTGCGCGGCGTGCCGTGCTGGAAAGGTGCCGCGTAGAGTGACCGGTCTATCGGGAATCGGCTTTTACAAATCCCCAATGCCGATTCTCCAATCCCAGCCGCGCCAGGGCTGCGCCCTCAGGCTGCAGCTTCCGCTGGCTGCTGCAGCTCGGCCAACGCCTGCGCAAGCGCATTGCTCCGATGTTCTGGCGAATACGCCACGCCTTCGGCGCGCACGAAGGTGATGTCCTCGATGCCCAAAAAGCCGAACAACTGGCGCAGATACGGTTCCTGAAAGTCGTTGCTCCGGTCGGGATAGATGCCGCCGCGCGCGCTGGCGATGATGATGCGCTTTCCGCCGGCCAGGCCTTCCGGACCGGTTGCGGTGTAGCGGAAGGTGCGCCCGGCAACCGCAATGCGGTCGATCCACGCCTTGAGCGTGGAAGGAATCGCGAAGTTGTACATCGGCGCCCCGATCACGATGACGTCGGCTTCCAGAAACTGCTGCATCGCCTGTTCGGCCGCCGCAGCCTCGGTTGCATCGGCCTGCGCCAGCGAGCGCCCGGTGAGGTGCGGTAGCGGCTCCTGGTCCAAATCGCGATAGGTCACTTGCAGTTGCGGGTGTAGCAGGCGCTGCTGGGCGACGGCGGCGGCACTCAGTTCGCGGCTGATGGAATTGGCGCCCAGGGCGCTGGAATCGAGATGGAGCAGCTTCATGGCGAACATCTATGGGCAAGCGGCAACCCCGCGGAGGGGCGCAGATTAGGTCGTTGCCCTGTTGGGATAAAGGTGGTTAAATATCACTTATCGTTCTATCCATGGATACCTGCGCCATGCACGACCTGAATGACCTGTACTACTTTGCGATGGTGGTGGACCACGGCGGCTTTGCGGCTGCCGAGCGTGCTTTGGGGATTCCCAAGTCGCGCCTGAGCCGCCGTATCAGCCAACTGGAAACCGACCTGGGCGTGCGCTTGCTGCAGCGCTCCACGCGGCGCTTCGCCGTCACGGACGTCGGCACCAGCGTGCACCGGCATGCCCAGACCATGCTGGCCGAGGCCCAGGCCGCGCGCGAGGTGGTGGATCGTCTTAGCGCGGAGCCACGCGGTCTTGTCCGTGTGAGCGTTCCTGTCTCGCTCGCGCAGATCCAGCTGCCCAAGTTGCTGCCCGAATTTCTGGCCAAGTACCCGAAGGTGCGGCTGCAGCTCAACATCAGCAACCGCCGCGTCGACGTCATCAACGAGGGCTACGACATCGCGCTACGCGTGCGGTCGCGCCTGGACGACGACGGCAGCCTGGTGATGCGCAGCTTCGGTCAGGTGCAGGAATTGCTGGTCGCCAGCCCCAAGTATCTGGACCGCGCCGGCCGCCCGAAAGACCCGAGCGAGCTGGCCAACCACACCACCATGAGCACCAGCGAGGACGAAGCGCATCAGCGCTGGGAACTGCACGGTCCCAACGGCGAAATGCGCCGTGTGGACCTGCAGCCGCGTCTGGCCGGTTTCGATTTCCCGCTGCTGCAATCCATGGCGCGCGACGGCTTCGGCATCACCATGCTGCCGGAAACGGTCTGCGCCGAAGCGGTGCGTAGCGGCGAATTGGAAGTGGTGTTGCCGCACTGGTCGCTGCCGCAGGGCATCTGCCATGCCGTGTTCGCCTCACGTCGCGGTCTGCTGCCGGCGGTGCGCGTGTTCATCGACTTCCTGGCCGAACACCTACCGCAGGAAATCGAACGCTCGCGCCTGGATTGCGGCGGCAACTGCGCCGAGCTGGCTGAGAAGCTCAAGCGCGCGGCTGGTGCCGCCAACGCTCCGCGTCTGGTGGCCGAAGCAGGCTGAGCGATGTATCGCTGAGTTGGTCGGTGCCGCTCATTGCACGGGGGGTAACTTGTCTTCCCGCAAGCCGGGCGCATGAGGCAAGCGTTGCCGCTTAGCAAATCACCCCCGGGCATGCGAGAATGCGCGCCCGGGAGCGGTCCCGGGACTGGAAGAACCGCACTAGATGACCGTGCGGCTCTGTCAGACACCACCTGCGCAATGCGGATCGCCCAAGTGATGGCCGATGCTTTCGGCGTTCATGCGCAGCATCATCGGAGAGATGGCCGAGCGGTTTAAGGCACCGGTCTTGAAAACCGGCGAAGGGTCAAACCTTCCGTGGGTTCGAATCCCACTCTCTCCGCCAATCGATTCCAAGTCATTGATTTTAAATGTAAAAATCTGATCTGGTTCGATTGGAAGGCAGGAAGCATGCAGAGGAAACACTCGCATGCGCATCCCTCATCATTTGAGCCGGTCGTCCACTGGCCGCTGGTCGTTCGTCCAGCGTGTGCCCATCGATTTGCAAACCGTGATGGGCTGCCGGCTTATCAAACGCACCCTGCAAACGAAGGACTTGCCGCAGGCTCACGTGCGTGCGGTGGTGCTTGGAGCGGGCTATGCTCGGCTCTTCGCACAGTTGAAGGATCAACGCGTGGCCAAGCTGAGCAAGACGGACGCTGACCTGCTCATCGCTCGCCTGACGAGCGCCGAGAACCTTCAGGAACTGACGCTCAACCGCACCCGCCAACCGGATGGGACGGTGATCGAACAGTGGCAGATCGACAGCCCAAAAGACCTGAAGTTATATCGACAGTTGATGGAGCTGGAAGCAAGGGCTGGGGCAACCGTCCAAGCATCGCGGCTCCCGGTGGCGGCCTTCAACGCATTCGGATCTACGCACCTGGCCAGCCCAGTTCGGCACTCACCTGCGCCGGCCATCGAGACGATGACGCTGGGAAAGGCCCGAGACGCGTTCCTTGCTACCCTCAAGGGCTCGACGCTGCCCAAGACCTACACGATCAAAAAAACGGCCATCGAGGCGCTGGTGGCATTCTTGGGCTCGAAGGCAAAGGTCCATGCCATCACCCGCTCCGATCTGGCGCGGTGGTATCAAGACATGCGCGAGAAGGGCGCTTCCACGCCAACGCTCACGAACAAGCAGAGCTACATCGGTGGCAAGGGTGGCTTCTTCGAGTGGGCCATGGCGTCGGGGTATTATCCCCGTGGCGACAACCCGGCCAGCGGTCATGTCAGTTATTCCCAGCGTGAGAAGCGGGCCCGAAAGAAGCTGGGGTTCAAAGCCTACGACAGGGCCCAGATCCAAGCCCTGTTTGCCCCGGAGGCGCTTGCAAAGCTGTCCGAGTCGACCCGCTGGGCCTCCCTCTTGGGACTCTATACGGGGGCGAGGGCGTCAGAGGTCGGCCAGTTGCTGGTCCGAGACGTGTTCGAGGAGGACGGCATTCCGTGCGTCCGTATCTCAGACGAAGGCGAGCACCAAAAAGTGAAAACGGAAGTGAGCCTTCGGACGGTGCCCCTCCATCTTGAACTCCTCAAGATGGGCTTCCTGGGTTGGGTCGATGGCAAGCGCAAGGCTGGTGAAACGAGGTTGTTCCCGGCTGCCAAGGCCACTGCGGTTAACGGGCAGGGGAACTGGATCACCAAGGCGTTTAGTCGCCACCTTGCCGAAGTGGGGCAGGGATGGGAGCCGGCCAAGCGCGGTTTCCACTCGCTTCGTAAGACTTTCATTCAAGAATTACAGGGCGCGGGAGTGGTATCAGAACTGCGTGCGCAGATTGTTGGTCATGAGCTCGATGATGAGCACCATTCGACCTACAGCCGGGAGTTTAGTCCAAGAGAAAAGCTTAATGGTCTGAGCCGAACATCCCCCGGTTTGGCAGTCCTGACATTCATCATATGACACTGCATGATGTAGCCGCATATCTACTGTCTTGAGTAGTAACTATTGACGTTTCAATGACCGCCACAACGCGAGAGGATTCAACATGGCTGTTAACAAGCACGGTCAGGACGATGCAGCGATTCCGGCGCTGGTAAGGATCAAGTCTGTTCTCGGACAGCTCGATAAGTACAGCATGGAGGGTGTTGACTGGGAGGCTCTTGTGGCTGCCCTCGAAGCTGCCCAGGAGCTCGGGTGTGCCAGCGCGGACGAAGTGACAAGGGCTAAGAAAAAGGCGCTGGAAAGAGATTCTTTGATCAGAATATCAAAATGCGTGGATGGAAAGTGGTCGGGAGGGGCTGGCACGCCCTATAAAACTCCGGCGAGGACTGGGGGCGAGTCATGACGAACCCTTCATGGTGGGATCGCGCAAAAGCAAAGTCGAGGTTGGTTCTGAACAACCAGATTAAAGCCCATCCTGGGCGAGATCTTGTGCTCTTGGTTCTTGCGGTGATCTCCGCTTTTTCATGCGCAATCTCTGTGTATCTCGTTTATCAGGCGAAAACACTTGGCTCCTCCCCGTCAATATATCTTGCGATCCTGTCTTTCGGTCTGACTGGAACTCAGGCGTTTGTTGGAGCCTGTCGAAGCCTGAAGCTTCACTTTTTATGGGTCATGATCGCAGCTAGTGCTTCTATCGGCCTAACTGTGTTTGGGCTTTGGGGGGATGGCACGCTATTTAATTAAGTCAATCAGTCCTGCAGCACCTATCGCTGCGAAGAAAAATATTCCTAACAATGCCGCGCCCAAGAAGGCGTAGTAGCTCTTAGTTTCTTCTGTATTTTTTTTGTCTTTCACGTCAGTGTTCTCATAAGCGGGAACACCTTTTAGCACAGATATTTGGGGAGTCAAATTGATTGACTCAGCAGGGCCGTCCTTTGGTCATAATGGAAAACGCGTCAGACGTAATAGTAGTCTAGTTAGCCTTTTCTGCATAACTTGCTTCCTCTCTAAGTTCCACCCCTAAGTGTCGCGATTGGTGAGACTTGGAGGTGGCCTAATCGATGCTCCTACCAGTGGAGGTGCGGCAATGAAAGACGGCATTTACCATGTTCGTTTCTCGTCGAACATGCAGGGAGTGGGCGAGGGTCTCGCCGTGTTCAAAGGAGAGGGTGTCCAATGGCGGCGACTCCGGCTACACGTATTCAGGATCTAAGCAGGGCGACCACGCCGGGTTTACGGCCAAGCTCATCATCAAATGCTGGGCCCCGGGCTCTGAATCCGTGTTTGGCGGGCTCGACCAGTTCGAGCTTGAATTCTGGGGTAATGCAACGGCAGCGGGCTTTTTCTGCCAAGGGCAGCATCGTTGGGCGCTCTGACGCCACTTTAGTAGTGGACGGGGGCTACTTAGCTCCGGCGGCCTAAGCATCAGAAACGAGAAGGCCCCAGCTGGGGACCTTCTTTGATCCGGCGATTACTTAGGATTGAGTCAGTTGCGCGTAAAGCACAAAGAGAAACATCGGCAGCCCGCTCAGGACAGCGAAGGCCCCAAATGCGCCCATCACGGTGAGGATGGTCATGGCCCACCACTGCCACCAGGCGAAACCTTTGTCCCGCGCTTGGGCCACGCGGGCCTCTGCCGGGTAGAGGCGAGCCGCCTTCCGGTTTCCGCGTTGGGCCATCACTGGCCCAACAATGAACCCAAAAGGTCCCAGGAGGAGCAATGTCCCCGAATACCACCAGAAAAATCGGTCTCGTGGTGTCATGAGCTTGCGCCGGGCGTGCACCGGCGGGTCAAGCAGAGGAGGCGCGCTCATTTAGAGTAGGCCCTCCAGGCGCCGTCGCTCTTGGCGTAGCGCAGGTTCTTGCTCACGGGAATCGGCACCTGCCGGCCCTCGATGTTGAGCACGGCCTGGCCGCGCGTGTCGCACCGGTATCCGTCTGCGCCTTCCGCTTTCACGCAGCCCGAGAGCTGGAAGCTTTGAACGTCGGTGACTTGGCCGGCACCGCTGTCTTTCAGCAATCGGACGAACGCCTCTTTGGCATTATCAGATGAGGGCTTGCCGCCGCAGGCGGTGAGGCCCAAGGCCATGGTCAACGCGACCAGACCAATCCATGCGTTTTTCATGTCGTTCCTTTGCTGGGTAGAAAGGGAGGAGGTGAGGGCGAGCGGGCTCTTACTTGTCGCGGTTCCCGTCGGGCCTGAAGCCAGCGATCCAGAGCCTGGTGTCCTTGAAGGGCGTCAGCATTCCCGAGGGGCCTGGGTGCAGGTCCGCGGTCTGGAGGAATCCCGAGACCCAGGCGACGCGCAGCGACACGTCCACGGCGCGGTCAGCAACCCTTGGCCGGCTGACGTTGACGACAAAGGGCTGGGCCGGAGGGTTGGGCCCCGTGGAGCGCTGTGCGCCCGTGTTGGGCTTGCTGGAAGGCACGCGGACGCTGTTGAGGGTATCCCTGCCTCTCCACAGAGCCGAGGTGTTGAGCTCCGCGGTCTCGCCCAAGTCATCGGTCTCGGTCAGCGGGGCATCGAAGCAGGTCCGGAAGGTCTCCGTGGTCGAGGCCGTGGGGCTGGTCCAGATGCGGGCCTCCGCCGTCCAGCAGGGCAGGGAGGCGCCCCACTCGGTGAAGGTCAACGCGACTCGGGGCCAGTCAAGGTTCCCGAGCTGGGCCTGCTGGTGGTTGTCGCCTTTGAAGAGGTTGGGCAGCTTCCCGGCGCCGCTGATGGGCGTATAGATCGAGTTATTTCCCTGACCGCTGGCCTTGCCAGCGACCTGCGGCTTGATGCCCACCATCTGCTTCCCTGAGTCAGCCAAGCTCTTTCCGAGCTGACGGAAAAAGCCGGGCTTCTGTTCTTCTGCATCTTGGGCCTGAGCGACGCCGGCCACGGTCAATGCGAGCAGGGCGGCGCCTGCAATCCTTGCGATCTTCATGAAATCCCCGTCTGTTGGTGAGGGTGCTACATTTCATGAAGAGTCTGCCATGCAGTGGAGGAGCAAGTCATGCTGTCCGGCCAACTTTTCAACATCCGTTCACGTGCCGAAGGCTTCACCCCGAGCTCTCTTTGCTGCCCGCCTGAAACAGGCTCGGGAACTGCAAGGCATCCCAAGCCAGCGAGCGTTGGGGGTGCTGATGGGGCTCGATAAGAAGTTGGCCAGTAGCCGGGTCAATCGCTACGAGAACGAGACCAGTGGCATCGACTTGGATGGGCTGGGGAAGCTGGCCGACACGTTGGGGGTGCCGATGGCCTATCTGGTCGCCGAAGACGACGCCACGGCGGCAGTCGTTTTAGCCCTGTCCGAACTGTCCGTAGAGGACAGGGCCGCGCTGGCAAAGAAGATTGTTCATGGTCTGTAAAATGATGGCTGATAGCTTTCACGTCTTGAAAGTGGCTGTGGCCTGGTGTTGACAAGGAGTTGATATGGCTGTAGCATTAGATCTGGAAGCGCAGCAATGCGCTCCAATTCCGAGGCCCAGCAGGACTCCTGCTGGGCTTTCGTGTATCTGACTACCACAAATTTCCATGCTGTTGCGTCTAGGTGTTGACATGCAATGCTCACGCAGCTAGCATCAAATCCGGAAGCGCAGAAATGCGCTCCACTTCCGAGGCCCAGCAGGATTCCTGCTGGGCTTTCGTGTTTCTGACAAGGAGGCAGGATGCATTACCTAGTCTATTTGGATGAATTCGGTCACATCGGTCCATACGTTGGGCCTAATGATCCCAAGTACAGCACTCATCCAGCTTTTGGGGTGGCAGGGTTAGAATTGCCCGCCGATAAAGTTCGTGCTTTTACCTCTTTCTTTTTTACTCTAAAAAATAAATTGCTCGCTTACGAGGTGCAGAAGTCGGGAAAACATCCCGCGCACTGGGAAAAGAAGGGCGGCTCACTTTTTACGCTTACCAATGTCGAAAAATATCGTGAGTTGAGAGCTGCGACTTATAGGATTTTTAACAGAATTAAGCAGGATGGCGGCTTCATTTTCTATGTTGGTATCGAAAAGGATCAGTCGCCGGATACCTCTAATGCGAAAGGCCTTTATAAAGCTGTTATGCATGAAGCGATTAAGCGCCTAGACTCTGAGTTTAGGGGTCAAAAATCGCAGTTCATGATCCTTCTCGACCAGCAGGATGATATGCAGCAGGCCGGTTCGTCCACGAGCATGAGGCACGAAATCGTATGCAGCGCGGCTTTGTCGATGTTCGGTGCTGAGAAGAGGCGAACCTTGATAGAGCCGCCTATGCAGGCAGAAAGTCATCTCTATCAGTCTTTGCAATGTGCTGATTGGATTTGCGGACTTGTTGGTAGACTTGTTCGCTATGAGATCGAGCCTAATGTTGTGCCAAAGCATCTTGCCTTTGAGAAATATTTTGCAGCTCGATTACGCCAGGTCTCGCGGCGCTCGTCTATACGTAAAAAGCCACAGATAGTTCCTGCCGATCTTCTAGAAGATTAATGGGTATCGATAAAGTGCATGATTCGTCACGCACTTTCCGAAAGGAATAACATCGGTCAAGGATAGAACTTGTTCGAATCTGCCAAGCACGAAGCGAACTGCCCCCGCTGGTAGCGCGGCAGCTCCACGTTGGGCTGATACAGCTCTAACGCGCTGATTTGCTTGCTTCGCGTCACCTGCGGTTTCTTATGCAGGTAGTGCTGGCGCAAGACCTGGACCCGGTCCCGTGGATCGGTGCTGTGGCCGGTGACCAGGGCAATCTCCTTCTCTGGAACATCGTTGACATCAAGCTCGGTGGCAAGGGTATGGCGGAAGGCATGAAACCCAATTCCTTTCGCGAAGCCCAAGCTCTTCAGGTAGCGCCCGAAGTCCACGACAAACTGCTGGCTGTAACGTGCGTTGGTTTCCCCGGTGGTGCGGTTCACCCCAGCAGAGAGCAGCGGGAACAGCCGAGGGTGGCCCGTCTCCTTCATGTCTTCCACGAACTCCAGGAAGCCTGCCTCCAAGAGCGGCTTGGCGATAGGGATGATGCGCATGCAGCCGGCTCCCTTCATGCTTTGCCGGCTGCGGCGCCTTTTCTTCGGGTCTGCATCCAGATCCTTGTCCACCGTTTTCTGGAAGGCAATGCACCAGATGCCACGTTCCTCGATGATGTCAGTCAACTTCAGTTGGCAGACTTCGTTGACCCTGGCTCCGGTATATAGGCCGATCATCGGTGCCCACCAATACTGCGGTTTTTTTGCCCAAGGAATGAATGTCGCGGGGTCAAAAATGGCTTGCAGGTCTGCGTCCTCGAACAGGCGGATCGCCTTGTCGGGATCGATGGTGTCGTCCTTCTTGGGCTTTCGGAATGACTTCATCGGTGACAAGTGGATGGCTTGCCCGTTGACCAGGTGGTTGAAGAAGGCAACAAGGAATCGGCGGTGGCGTTCCTCGGTGGCAGGCGCCAGCGGCGGCACGTCTTGCTCTTTCCCCAGCGCGATCGCTTCATCAAAGGAGAGGTCCTTCAGCAGCGGATCCGACAATAGGTTCCTTGGGGCCCAGCGCAGGAGCTTCCAGAGCGCTTGGATGTGGTAGTAGTCGACTCGAGCCGCAGAGATGTTGCCGCAGGTAAGAAGCAGCAGCTTCAACGTGCGCTCGGTGGACTGGACGGTCTTCGGGTCAAGCTGGCGGCGACGCATGTCCTCTAGGTGGTCTTCGATTTCCTTGGCCAAAGGGCGCGACGGGGTGCCCATAGGCAGCTGGGCGGGGTAGCGCGTGCTGTTCTTCAGGCCGCTCTTTCGTCCGGTTTCGTCGAGCGCGGCGAGGATGCACTCTTGGAGATTGATGGCGGCTTCTCGACCTCGGATGATGGCACGGTCGATGCGAAACCGTCCGACGTGGATGCCTTCCAACTGCAGGAGGCCGAACGGCGAGGCGATGTAATCGTTGAGTGCGGCGGAGGGTAGAGCGGTCATGGGTCACTTCCATCTTTAGATGGAAGTAGGGATATGACACCACCAAAATTCGTCAACGGGGGCGATACAAAAATTTGCGGCGGCGGCGAAGTCCTTAGGCGTTGAGGCATAGCCGCTGGGATGCTTCCCAGACTCGCCAATCTGTTATCTGGCGAGAAGCCTTATGGGCCAAAGGTTTGCAGCGAATCGAGGTCGATTTATCGCAGTCAATTGCGTACTGTTTGCAGTAAATAAGCTAACTAAATGACCTTATTTCTCGATTTTAAAAATGAATTTAAGTTAAATGTTAGCCTGTTATTGTTAGTCTGATTTATATTAAAAGCAGCGATCTGCTTGGTTCAGAACTTTCTGACATCCGATGGGGCGCGACACCGATGGTCCGACGAATGGCAGGAGCGCAATCTGACCTTGCCGGGCGTGGACCCCAATGACCGCTTCCCCTGCAGGCGCTTGAGCAGCGTCGTGCTGGCATCTGCTAGGGGGCTGGTAGTGTTGACTTGTGACGATGTGTCTTAAACAGTGGAAGACGGTGGCCGACCTGACAAGTGCTTACTGTGCCTTGCCATTGGATTGAGGAAGGACAACGGAAATCGATCTTTTGCCATTTGAGGCCTGAAATGCGCCAGGCCAAAAGGCAATAGCACCCGCAGCACAGGTGCCTCGCTCGCATTGGATTTCTATTTTTCCAGATTTATCAAGATGAACTGCTGCGGCTGCAGTTGCTACCGCTAAGCTTCCGGCCAGACACCAATACAGGTTCACTGATCGCTTTCTAGCGGTCAGCACCGACAAAAAGAAAAGGGCGGCAAAGAATCCTGCACCCGCAAGCGCCTTTAGCCAAGTTTCCAAGAAAACCTGTGTTCGTCCGGGACCAGTGAAGACGTAGGTGGCTAGGACTGAGAACGCCAGCCAAGCCGCGCCGGAGATAGCGAAGGCTGCCCCTGGTGTTTTGTGTCCACGCCACACCAAATCTGCTTGCAACACGAAGAATGCTAACAGCAAAAGTGGCGCTACTGCGTAGCCAAGTAGCCCAAATTGGTTTTGAGTCACCAGAAAAAGGGCCGAGCAAGCCACTGTCCCAAGGAGAAGAGTTACTTCGCGGGAGCGCAGGCTAAGCCTGCGCTCCCTGAAATGGACTGTGCTCATTACTTAACTTGCACTACATCGCCGACAAGGACGGTTCCGCTGCCTACAGTCACTGTGCCTCCAGAAATGGTCGCTGCGCCACTTGACGTGAGCCAGTCTATCCCACGCTGGTAATCAGGTCGAGACGCCGCGTCCGGGCTTTCGTAAGAACTGTAATCGACGTTGATAGGCTCGCTGCTAGATGTCCCAATGAGGTTGCCTGCTGAATCGTAGGCTTCAACGTAAACAATGGCTCGCTTAGCAGAGTCGTAAGCGAAAATCGCCCTGCTTTTATCATTGAACGTTGTGTCAATGCGGATGCTGTAATCCTCCGAGCTCCTCCATTTGTAAGCGTTGGACAGAACCTGTTGAATGAAGAAGATGAAATTTTCGCCGGTGTTGGGCACTTGCCAGTCGTTTGCTTCAAGCCACTGTATGACCTGCTGACGCGTTGCGCCTTCCCGACGCACATCAAATGCACTAGCAAATGCTGCTGACTGGTCTGCTGCAGGCGTGGCCATCTTCCTGACTGAGCTGGGTGTGACAGTTCCATTAGCTAAGTCAATCTTCACGTTGAGAGTGCCGATATTTCCGTAACTCCGATATACAGACGAATAAACGGCGAACTGGTCGATATCTGCTTGTGCCACAGGTCGCTCTTGAATCCCCGGCGGCGCCACAGAGACGGGACCGTTTACAGTATTGACCGTGTAGAGGTATGGAATGCCGGTCGAACGATCACCGATGTAGGCTTGACCGAGACCCGAAGTCAGCTGATTTGCAAGCGCTCCTCGTTGCGCCTGTGTGCAGGCATCACAGAAGTAGATGTCATTCGCAGTGGCTTGTCCGACATATCCTGCGAGCACTAGGCTGCCAGCCATCACAATCGTCTTAATCATCAAGAACCCCTTTTTAATCCCCTGCCATGGCAGGTTCACCCCCGCCACCTCCTATCGTCAAACCTAAATTCAGTCGTAATTTTGGAATGTAGAGCTCGGTCACACTTGACGGCCAACGCCCACAAAAATCTGGTCTGAGGCTGGGCCTGACGGCCGTCGAGCAGAGGAAATCCTGTCGTGGCACGGGCTAACGGACGCGGACGACAAGGGTTGATGCCAAGTTGCGGTTAGGCCGCGCTTAGCGAGCTTGTGCTCTAGTCGTAGCACATGGTCATCCAATGCTTAGCTTAGCCACGCGCAGCGCTTCGCTCGGGAAGACGGCGCTGGGACTGGAGTAGCGTTGACGAGTAATGCCGCTTGATAAAAATGTTCCAGGCAGTATCCCCAACTGAGCAGCCGGGGCATGCCGGGCACTTGTGAAGCGGCAGGATGTGTGGCTCTGAGATGGTGTGACGATCTAATCAAGTGCTTAACCGATATGCGGCCTCACATGCCGTGAGGCTTATATTTTTTGCGGACAGGTAGCCCATGTTCCTGCCTGATGGAGTTTTCGCTCGGTTGCCTGGTCTTTCGATATTCGTATTTTCCGACGCCGACGGCCCTGAGTTCCTCCTTTCCGGCTTCGGATGTTTCGTCGTAGCGATCTCCACCCTTGTAGGCTCTCGACGTGCCCGCCAATAGATGCTGAGCATGGATAAGCTCGTGTGCAAGAACTACAAACGACTCCTCGGGATCCGATCCAAGACGAAGAGGGGAGCCGTTTGAATTCAGTTCGATATGACTCTGCGGGCTCCATTCTATAATGGCATTGCATCCCTTTCCTTTTCTTGCTCGTTCCTTGGCGAGCTCTAGGTTATCGGCGAAAGTCTCTGGATCATATTTTTCAACTTCGCTCGCGCTAAGTACGGCTCTGGTATTGGGCTGCGCTTCAGCGCCGATCTCCGCTATGGTCACTTTTCGATTCTTGCGAGCGCTGATAGCGCTCAAGCCTTGAAGAAGAGCGCTGCCTGAGCTGCCGGCCGCAATCTTCTCAAGCGCTGATTCAACTTGGTTCTTGTATGGCTCTTCTCGAGCGCTTGTCTGAGTGGAAATATAGATTCCTGGAAAGTTCGTTTGACTGATTGGCATGTGAGTATGTGTCGTCGAAGTGTCTGTAGGAGTTGCACTTGAATGGTAACGGTGAGGAGGCTGACATGTCGCCGGCATGTGAAATCCTGTCATCAATGGCGAATGCATGTTCCATTTCGGGCTCTGTGGATTGAGTTGTCGCAGAGCAGTTCAACCTCCGCGACGCGGTTGAATTAATCAGATTTATATTCAAAGCAGCGATATGTGTGCCTCGGAACTTTCTGGCATCCAATGGGGCGCGATACCGATGGCGCGACGAATGCTAAGAGCGCAATCTGACCTTGCCGGACGTGGGACCCAATGGTCGCTCACCCTACGGGGCGCTTGAGCAGCGCCATCTCGGCACGTGAAGGGGGCTAGCTGCCCTGCGTTGGCCGCGGCGTCTCAAGCGGTGCGACCGCACTGCCGATACTCAGCCCCATGGACAGAGCCGAGCTTCGCCGTCACCTCGAACGCCTGGATGCTGCGGTGCCCGCCCTGCGGGCCTCAAGTCCTGATCGCTGTCATTTTTGGCAAGCCTTTGCCAACATGGCTGCTGCCATCGAGAGCAAGGCGATGACGAGCGAGGACGCGCAGTTCGTCGGCCGTCGGGCCCAGGAAATCTTGTCGTGGCACGGGCTGGAAAACATAGACGAACACGTCTGAGCCCATTGATGCCGACCAGTCTATCCCGACGCCTGCGTGCTTCTCCTGCGCAGCGATGCGTGCGTAAGGCAAGCACAGGTCCGCAGAAGCCCATCACTGGCTGCAAAGCCCAGTCATCGCCTGCTTCTATTAGTTGACCCCGCCCATCCGAATGCTGTTTGGCTCGTAGGCCTTTTAGGGCATGCATGGTGCTGTCTCCACCAACGCTGGGCCTCTTGAAGGGAATCCTAGCTTCGCTGCCCCTATCCGCAAGGACAGGCCTCCTTCTCGACGCTGGCGCTTTGTTGCGGCCCTTCGCTGTGCGCCGCTTGCGCGGTGCTCGCTCTCGGGTGCGGTAGGGCCGGACGCTTCGCCTGTCGGTTCCCACGAGGCGCACAACGCGCTGGTGGAGAAGAACCGATGAAGCGCACCCAAGACCTGAAGGCTCAATACCAACTCCAGATGGACGAGGAGGGGATTCTCCTCGCGGCAGCGAATATCCTGGAGCAGCGCCTTCAACGCCAAGGCCGCATCCACAGCCCCGACCAAGCCGGCGATTACTTGGTTGCCCGCTGCGCACATCTGAGTCACGAAGTCTTCGGGGTCGTCTTCCTGGACAATCAGCACCTCATCATTTCTACCGAGCACTTGTTCTCAGGCACCATCGACGGCTGCGAAGTCCATCCTCGGGTCGTCGCCAAGCTTGCCCTGGAGCTCAACGCGGTCGCTGTCATCCTCTTCCACAACCATCCGAGCGGGAACCCGGAGCCCAGCCAAGCTGACCGCCAAGTCACCAAGCGCCTGCAGGAAGCATTGGGCCTCCTGGACATTCGGGTCATTGACCACTTGGTTATCGGCGGCCGGCAGCACGTCAGCCTGGCGGCAAGGGGGTGGGCATAGCCCACCCCTTCACCTGTGCGGTCTGCCGAAGCTAGACTGCTGCGGCAGATGCACTTCCAAGGAGCAGGAAATGAAAGCGTTTCGCGTGCGTGGGATTGTCTGGCAGACCGGCGGCAAGCTTCCAGCATTGCCGGGGGAAGCCACGGTCGAATGCGAGAGCGAAGAGGGTATCGCTGATGCGCTCAGTGATACATACGGCTGGGTGGTGAGCGACTTCGTCGCTGTAGAAGAGTTCGACATCAGCGGCGCTGATAGATCTGGAGAGTTCTGACACGGTCGAGTGATCAAAGCACAGACGAAAAAGTCTATAGTCCAGTCAGTTCAACAATGTGGCGGATGACCCAGAATCTTGAAGCTCCAATGCTAAGATATGCTCGTTGTGCGCTTCTTTGCTTCTTAGTAGGCAGCCACCCAAGATATGCTCATCGCCCATGTGCCCATACTGCCAAGCGAGTTCTGTGGATAAGAATAGGCAGGTCAGTGGCTGCAGTTGTTCATCGCCCAAATTTTCGATGCGGCGAAAAAGCCCATCATGGTTGAACACCTCTAACCAATACATTTGCGATCTACAGCAGCGAAGGCTCCACTTGATACAGTAAAAAAAAGGAAAGTCAAGTGCCTGATTACAAGAGATTTCTGACATTTGAGACTATTGGCGGGAAGCGGGGCATCCTTTTGCAGTGCAATAAATCCGAGGCTGTTTCTCAGTTTTTTCGTCTGCGTCCTAAGGGAAACAAAACCTCCGTTAGTGGTAACGTGACGGTGTGGCACCCAAGGGCGGTTGATGAGAAAGGGAAGCCGAAAAATATTCACTTCATCATTGAAGATGATGGTGTCTACGAGGTTACGAACCAACGCACCCTCGCGGGATTTTATCTTTTCCAAAAGACACCTAATGGCCGCATGATTTATTTTGCGATCAGCACTCAGGAGAAGGACTTACTTCTCGCGGCTCCTGAAGAAGCGGATTTAGAGCGGGTGCTTAGAAATTTAAGGCAGCAGTAACCAATAGCCTACTATTTTTGGTGAAGCGTTTCCGTTAAGCATAGTGCAGGGTGTTTAAAGGTCTAGTCGTTCTGCTGTTGGTTTTTGCTTCGGTTCCTGGCGTGGCAGCAGAGCTGGTCGGCCGCGCAACCGTTACAGACGGAGACACCCTCACCGTGGCGAAGCAGCGCATCCGCCTGTGGGGCATTGATGCCCCGGAAGCACCCAGCAATACAACACCAAGGACGGACGCTCCTGGCCTTGTGGTCGGCGGTCCGCCGCCGCGCTGGACAGCTACGTGTTGGACAAGACCGTTCGCTGCCATCCTAAAGACACGGACCGCTATGGCAGGTGGTCGCGGAGTGCTTTGTCCAAGAGCAATCCGTTAACCGTTGGATGGTGCGTTCCGGTTGGGCAGTGGCCTATCGCGAATACGCCACGGCATTCATCGCAGACGAAGCCAATGCGCGCCAGCAGCGGCGTAACCTCTGGCAAGGGTCTTTCCAGATGCCCGAGGACTACCGCCGCAGCAAGCGCCAGCAGGCGGCACGCCAGATTCCAGTGGCTGCGCCACCTATGCCGGGTGGATGCCGCATCAAGGGCAACATCTCTCGCCAAGGCAAGAAAATCTACCATGTTCCTGGGCAGCGGGACTACGAGCGCACCAGCACCGATTTGAGCCGCGGCGAGCGCATGTTCTGCAGCCCTGAGGAGGCCATGCGGGCAGGGTGGCAGCCGGCAAAGCGCTGAGGCCTTTGGGCACAGCATAGGCGGTGACGGGAGGTCAGGGTCCTTGCCCCCTTTGTCTGCCCAAACAGCTACCGGTAGCGCTGGACTCCGCTCATAGTGTTCAATGGATGTAAGCCTATGGACGGGGTTCAACGCGTGGAAACGATGATGACCAATGAACCAAAAGAGGGTGAATTCTTCCAGTTGCGGCCAGATGCTCGTCGAGGCGGAAAAGGCCATGGCGTGGTCTTCGAAAACCGGGAAGCATTGCTGACTCCTCCGCGACTGATTCTGAAGCCGAAACAGGGTGGTTTTCCAACATTGCGAGAAACGCCGCGTCTGGTCTACATCCCGAGCGAGGGATCCCTGCCCGAAGATTTGGAAGGCGGGTTCAGCGGCTACTGGCTGGTCTCTGATCGTCTGCGGCAGGTCATGGAGCACGTAGACCCGTCCGCATTCGTTTTTGCGGACACGGACTACAGATTGCCGGACGGGTCCAGGGGGCCGCGCGTTTTCCTCTGTGATGTGGTGCGCACTGTAGATGCCCTGGACGAAGACGCTTCAGAGCTGACCATTGAGATCAGCGACGATTACGAAGATGGCAAGTATTACGACATGGCTGGCGGCACACGGCTGGCTTTTAAGCGTGACGTTCTCGCTGGGGCACACGTCTTTAGGCTTCCCTTTCATGGCGGCGTCTTCTGCGACCGTGTGTTCAAGGACGCAGTAGAAGCAGCAGGTATTGGCACCCAGGGCCAGTCGGATGGGCTGTGGTTCTACGACGTGGTGAATCGCTAACTGCTTGACCGAGGCAACAGGGAGGGAGCCGGATTCATGTCGAACTACCGAACGCATTTTCAAGATCACCACAACATCGAACAGCAGACGCTGAAAAACAGCGAGCTGCTAGACCTCCTCCAGCGAGCGGGAAAGTTCGATATTCATGCGCCTGAGAACCGCCTGATGCTGCCGGCGGACCCACAGTTCGCGCGCGCCATGGACATCACCCCGCACAGTGGTGGCCCGCTGGGCGCGTATCAAAACGGCATGCTGGAAAGGTTGGACAAGATCCAACAGGGCAGCTTTGGCCAAGCCGCAATGGAAGGCGATCCAGCGGCGATGGACCGGGTAGTCAAGCAAATCGAACAGTTGCGCGACACCGTGAAGGTGGGCCTCATCAATGGTGATTTGAACACCAACACGCCTGTCGGCATGACCCCTGCGCAGACCAACGGAAGGGTTCAAGAGTTTTTCCGCGATATGCCCGCTTATCAGCGTTCCCACGCCCAGCAAATCGAGACGCTGAAGGGATTCAAGGATATTGACCACGCCTGGGGAGCAGTTGCGAACTCGGAAGGACGCATTGTCACCGCGCTCAACCAGATCCAAGTCAGCGACCGCGGCATTGCGCGGGGTGGCGACAACGTGCTCCACCGCAACGGACTGTCATTGGCCATTTCCAATGCCCATCACGATGGGCGCGTGGTCCTGTCCGAGCAGGGCATCCTCAAGGTTGAGCAAACCCTGGGAGAGGAAGCCGCACAAAACCTCCGTGTGCCGCGCGGGCAGCGCGGTGACGTTGCCATGCAGCTGTTGATGGGCGAGGCCTCAGCTCGGGGCCTGACCCGTGCAGGCGGGCTTCTGACCACCGGCACGGATGCGGTCATGACCGCGCGCACGGCGTCCGCGCTAATGGAACAGGGCAACACCACAGCGGCGCAGTCAGAGGTTCAGCACGCCATCGCGCGCAACGCGGGCGGCTGGGCTGGTGGTGCGTCCACGGCAGTGGCGCTGGGCAGCAGCGGTGGCTTTGTGCCCGCAGCGCTGGTGGTCGGCGACGCGGTCCTGATGAGCAAGGCGTTCGACAAAGGCGCCGACTTGCTGGAAAACCGCGCCATCTACCACCAAACCGACAAGGCTGGCGTGGAGTGGCAGTTCAATGGTCGCAACTGGCAGCGCGAAGCTTCCATCGACCTCGCCCAGGATGGCCGGCGCACGAGCGGCGAGCAGCCCGTGGTTGCGAGCTACGAAAAATCCCAGGAACTCGGTGCCATGGCCAACGCCAAGGCAGTGGAGCTGGCGCTGGGCAAGGCTCCAACACCGCAGGACCCGCTCAACCTCCCTGCAAGAGCCAGCGACCAGTTTGGACTAGACAACCAGAACTGGCATCGCAATCCCGAGAGCCAGGCATGGGAACGCCAAGTTAAAACCGCCGTGGCCGGTGCCAACGACCGGGGCAGCTACGAGCACCAGACCGCCTCCCCGGAACGGGCACAGCAACTCAACCAAGAAGCCCTGGGCCGCATCGAAAGCAACATCGCCACCGGGCGCGAAGCCATCGCCGCAGCTTACGTGGAAAACCATGCCGCGCAACGTGCCCAGGCTTACGGTGTCGAAGTGCCTGCGGCCGTGCAAGCCGCCCAGGCCAAGCCCGGCGCTGTGCTGGGGTCGGACGCTCAGCTTTACCGGCGGGACGAGTCAGGGCAGTGGGCCGGCAAGGATGGCGTCGCCAGCGGCAATCTGGCGATGGAGCTGGAACTGACCGACCGACTGCGGCAGCCCTCAATCGAGCGCTCCCAGGAAACCTTGGCGGCGATCCAGGCACTTCCCGCGCCGACGGCTGCGCAGATGGAGCACAACGAACTGCTGCATCGTTACCGGGCGGCAAGCATTTATTTAAACGTCAACCCGCAGACCCAACAGGCCGTGGAGCTGGCCGCACAGCGGACCAGGGACGCCAACGGCATCACCGGGCCGACCATGCAGCAGCTACAACGCAACGAGTTGGGGCAATACGGGTATGACAGCCCCATCGCGCACCTTCAACGCGGCAGCGATGGGGTCACTCGTGTGGTGGCCATCACGAGTAGCGAAGACATCCGGCAGGCGTTGAGTGAGGCGCGGGACCACCGACAGGACACGGCAACCGCAACCGCTGCTCGGGCGTCCGAAGCGACGGGAGATGGCGACACCTCGACCTCCGATTCTTCCAGTCCGCAGCGAGTGCTCGATCTCCAGGCACGCATGCAGGCTTCTATTGCGGCGCAGGCGCGACAAGAACGCGAACAGCAAGATCGTGTTGCGCACGAGCAGCACGTCGCGCAAGTGCGCGAGCACCTCCAGCAGGCACAGCCTGAGCACGAAGACAGGTCACAAAGCGAACAAGCAGTCCAGGCGCAGGCGGTGTTGGAAGGGCAACGCCAAGCAGCGCAGCAACGCGAACAGGAAGAACGCGAGCAACAGGAGCGGCAATCACAGGCTAGCCAGCAGCGCGAACTGCAGGAGCGTGAGGAAAGGGATGTCGAGCAACGTCAGGCGCAGGAACGCCAGGCCGACAACCAACAGCGGGAGCAAAAAGACCGCCAGGCTCAAGAAGCAACGCGAACTGAGGTCCAAGAACGCCAGGCTCAGCAAGCACAGCAGCAAGCCCCCAGCCAGCACGCCTCGCAGCAACCGGACGCTCAGCTGCACGCTCCAGATGCGGCGCTGTCTCAACAAACGCCACGGCCCGAGTTGCCGCAGAAAGACGCGGGTCAGCAGTTTGAAGTCCAGAACCAACAGACAGGCGAACAGCTGGCTCACAACCCACCTGGCCCACTGAAGCAAACCCCTGGTCCAGGTGATGCGCAGCTGCGTCAAGCACAAGAAGCGGAGCGCGCGTTCGAACCGCAATCGTTGCAAAGCCGCGACACCGCGCGCATCCAGGTGCCTCCCTCCGAGGACCGGGAATCGGGCAACCCACCTTTGCAAAGCGCGCAGGCCGATGCGGTGACCCCGGCGCTGTATCGCCAGGTGCAAACGCAGCAGGCGGAGATGGAGCAAACGCCGATCCGCCACCAAGACGCGGCACGTGAGCAAGAGACAGAGCCGGTTCGCGTCATGGCCCCAACAACGCCTGCGACAGCAGACCCATTGATGGCACCACAGGCCAGGGCGCTTTCAACTCCTGAGCAAGAGACCAAGGCAGAGCAGCTCCGTCCTCCAGACACCTTGATCGCTGCTCATGGTGCGCCGTTGCTGCCACCTCAACACCTCGCGCAAGCACACGAGCAGTCCCCAGAAGCCAGTGCCGTGAGTCGCTCCTCCGTCGGGGCAGCAGACGCAGAAAACCATCGCACTCAATCGACCCCAGCGCAGGACCGCAGCGCAGCAGACCCGGGCGGTGCTCTATTCCTGGAAGAGACCATGCGCTCGCTGCGCCAGCTGCAACAGGAGATTGAGCGGGCTGATCGAGAAGACGAACGCTTCCACCAGGAATGGAAGGCGTATCGCGATCGTGGAGAACCTTATCCCTTCGCTCAAAAGAGGGCGCTAGACCAAGAGGGTGGCAGCATCGATGCATTCAGTGCGCACCAACTGGATCGCCGCTCTCCTAGCGAAACGGCTGAGCAAACCAATGTCTTCCCGCCTCAGGCTCAGGGCTTCGTCGGTCCAGGGGGAAGGGATGCGCCAGACGATTCTTCGCAGGTGGCGCGGAAATCCATCACGGGCGACCCGGACGTTGACGAAGTGCTCTACGCGCTCGACAGCAAGAACGAGTTGGCGATCGAGCAGGCCCTGAACCGGGTGGCCAACAGCGCAGCGACGCAGGCGCTCATCAAAAGAGGCAACGAGTTCCTTGAGGCGCAGGCCCAGCAGGAGGCCCAGGAGCTCGCCGCCACACGCCAGGCGCTGGGGATGGATGTCTCAGCGGAGATCAACACCAGCCGCGGGCCGGTGATGGTGATGACCTTGCCGGAGTTTGCCAAGGGACCGATGCAGAGCGGTCCCCAAGGGGACGGCGGTGGAGGTGGAGACGGCGGTGGCGGCGGGGGAGGAGGAGGAGGAGGTGGTGGTGGAGGGGGCGGCGGTTAGTCAAAATCTCTTCCGTGACCAGCCGAGCTCAGGAAACCTCATGGACAGGCAAGACGCCGCCGCAATGGCGGAAATGATGGCCACGTTGAATGCATCGAACACCTCGTTGCAAGAGACGGTCAAAGTGCTGACGACGTTGGTGGCATCCATGCAGCAGCGCGAACAACGGTTGCGCGAGGTGGTTGCCGAGCAAATTCAGGTAGTCCAACACGCGGCCAGCAGCGCCGATGCCAAGGTCAATCGAGTGCTGGAGAATGCGTTGCCGCGCTTGACGCAGCTGACCAATCAGGCGTTGACGCAGACGCTGGAACCGGCCGCCAAGCGGTTCAACAAAGAGATGGCCCATGCGGACGAGACGCTGCAGCAAGCCACTCGGCGTTACGCGCATGCCCAGCAGTCCCTGGAAACACGGATCACACGCCGCATGGGCATTGCATCCGCCACGATGCTCGTAGCGGGTGTCCTTGGCCTGGGGGCTGTGGCCTACTCGGTGGGCATCATCAACGAAAAGCGAACCGAACTCGCACAGCTTCGAGCGTCCATCGATTACCTGGACCGCGTGTCGCGTGCGGACGTGGCCCCCTGTGGCGAAGGCCGGCTTTGTGCCACCCTCGAGAAGAATGGGCCGCGTTACGGCAACCAGAGGCAATACAGGGCGATCAACCTGCGCACACCATCGGCTGCGCAGTGATGCCGGCCGACCTCATTCGGTCAGTGGAGCGTCGACGTTGCTGGCGGCTGCTTTGGTCTTTGGCCTGCCGGCTTTATTCGATAGGAACGCTTGGCGGTCGCGCTGTCCGTCGATGGCCACCATTTGCCTGCTGCAACCCTCCGGCGCACCAGAGCCTCAAAAAGTTCCGGAGTTAGGCAGTTTCTGCGCCTGTACCGGCGCAGGGCCACTACCCTGAGTCCCACCAGCTCCGTTTAGGATCGCTTTCTTTATCGTGGGCAGATACTTCATAACTTGCTCCCTGTCAGCCGACTTCTCTTCATGCGTAAGGTCTTCGTATGCAGTCGCGATCTGGCGTTCCCATCTCTCGACCAATGGTGCCGGAAGGACGATGCTTCCGTCCTCTTGCCGAATTCCTTGCCCGTGCAAATAGGACTGCCAATGAGCCCACCTTGCATGCTCAATTGATGCGAGCTCCTCGACGATTGTGTTAAGAAGGCGCTCTGCTTCCTCAGGGCTGATTGGCGTCATATGCGACCTTGGGCAGCAAGAGCCCTGTAGTGCTCGCCCAACGCCGTCAATCGGACCGGTTTCGACTCCATCGCGGCATGCCACATGTGTGGCGCGCCGTCGGGGACCAGCAATCCGACGCGGTTGTATTTCTGAAGAACCGCGAAAATGGCGTTCTTGTCAGGGTCCGGCGGCGGAATGCCGACTGGATCCCTTTCCCAATCGGCTGCTCGCTCAGGCTCATATGACGGGTCTAGTTGAAGAGAGACGCCCTTCGCAGGGAAGAGCTCGGAAATCCGCCGAAGATCTGTCAGCTCCAAGGGTGGCTGAACTTTTCGCAATGATACGAATGTCTTTACATTGGTTTTGAACACTGGGCGCTGGGCCCAAGGACCAAGGGACTGATCAACATGCGCATAGACCCCACCGGGGGTAACGTCTCCAACTAAATTAGATGCAGCTCCACCCAGCGCATCCACAAATAGAGAAGTGAATACGCCGGCACCACTCTCCTCAGCTGCGTATTGTTCCGCTGTCGACGCGGTGAGGATGGTCACGCCGTCATTGATCTCAGCGACCCGCTGGTTAAGCGCACTGCCTCCGGCGACCCCGCTGTGGCAGCTGTCCAAGATGATGACCCGGTTGGCCATCTTCGATTGGTTAGCCATGATCATGATCTCAGTAAGTGGCAGACCCTCATGGCCGCTTCTGACATCGGAGGAGCACAGGTAGCCCCCTGTTTCCTCGATGTGGCCATGGCCCGCGAAATACAGCAAAGCCACTTCTCCGTCGCCTGCAAACAGCTCTTCGATGGCGCCCCGCATCTCTTCCCGGGTTACCAGGTCCTGGGGCCCGGTGGCGGTTAGGTGGCGAACCCCAAAGTTTGGTGACCCATCTGAGTGGCGGTCCAACATTGCTTTGACGGCGAAGGAGTCATTGACGCACCCAAAAAGCGGAGACACGTGCTCGTAAGCATCAATGCCAACGACCAAGGCGCGGCGCGTCACAGCGAATCGATCCAGTCAGCAATGTTCGGCCATGTCCAAGTCATGATGCTTACGCCTTCCAGCTTGGTCTGATCGTCCTTGTATCCCCAAATACCTTTTACCGGCTTTTTTTCCTCTGCGGCACACGCGATTTCCCACTTTTGGCCGGTAGACTTCAACGAGTTTTTGGTAACGATCACCAATACACCATCAGACCTGCGGATCCGGGTGCGAACCTTCTTTTTCCATTCCTCGTCATAGGCTTCCTTGACTGACATGTCGACGTATTCAAACGGTGACTTCGTATTGAGCGACTGCCCCTTGATCATGTCGCGCAGTGCAACGTCTTCAATTGCAAATGCGACAAAGACAACTTTGTTGATCATGGGTCTCGTCCTTATTGGCTGGGTTGAAATGGTGATTGCAGTCACGTTTTATTTATAGCATGGCGCTGATTTCCCGCACACGACGCGCCGCAACAAGATCTGTGTCTGACAAGGTAGAGCTCGTTAAACGGTTGCCCGTGATTTTCGGTAGAGTTCGATTCATTTCTTCAAAATTGATGAATTCGCTCCTCGTGCGTTACACTAGGGGCGCTCTGGCGATAGGCTCTGCGCCTGTCCCTCTATTCGTCACCCAGTGACTTACTCGACGCCGCATGTCTCTACTCGGTGGTCGCCGTTGGTTATGTGTCCATGCGCCCTGCGCTAGGCAAGCCGGAGCTAAGAATGGAGGAGTGATCTTATGAAGAAATTTATTCGTAAGACCCGCCTAGTTCATGCGTTGCTGTCGTTTGGGGGCGGATTTTTCCGTTTCCTGGCAGCGCTCATGAACATGGCATCTAACTACTCGTGGGCTTCGCGATGAAGAGATGGGAACACCGCTTTGAGGTAAAGCCAGGGCGATGGGTGTATGTGCCGACTCCCCTGGGCAAGGCTGCTGGTGATGCGATCCGTTTGTCTGTGTCAAAGGTGTGGGCCCGCCCCAAGTTCTATTTTCACCTTCGCAAGGGTGGGCATGTGGCGGCTCTCCGGCGCCATTTGAAAAATCAATATTTTTTTCGCTGCGATCTTGACGACTTCTTTGGTCGCATCAATCAATCGAGAGTCACGCGCTGCTTGAAGGAAAGTTTTTCCTACGTTGATGCCAGGAAGATGGCGAGCGATAGCGTGGTCATCCGTCCCGACACTGGTAAGACCATGCTGCCGTATGGATATGTTCAATCCCCGATTTTGGCATCCTTGGCGCTTGACCGCAGTCGAGTAGGGCGGTTTCTACGGCAGTGCGAATCTTCCGAAGACATGACTGTCAGCGTTTACATGGATGACATCGTCTTGTCGTCCAATGACGAAGCGCGCCTCTATGTCGTAGCCACTGAGCTTGCCCAACTCGCGACAGATGCAGGCCTGCCACTTAGTGCCGGTAAGACAATTGGGCCTGGCTTGACAGTGACGGCCTTTAACGTCGAGCTCTCACATGGTCTGCTGACGTTGACACAGGACAGGCTTGATCGCTTCCGTGAGTCGTATGCCACGGCAAGCTCATTGCACGTTGAAGATGGAATAGTGCGCTACGTGCATTCGATTAACTCCGCGCAGGTTGCCGCTGTAACAGCGTGAAGTGACCACTTGCGATAGGATTAGTGCGGAGCTGCCGTCGTTGGTGATTTGGCTGGATTCTTTATCTTGATAGCTCCCAACATGCGAGCCTCGACTTGGATTTCCTGAGAGTTTCGCCGTTTAGCATGGAGCAGTAAGGCCCCTACGAGTTCCGCATCATCCAACTCCTGGGCTCCGGCCAAGAAGACTAGGTCCGCCACGCGCTGCCGTCGTTTCATTTCTTCACGCTTCGTCATCTCTTGTGCCTGCGCTTCGCGGCGCTGATTGGCTAAAAGCTCTTTCGCTTGTAGATGAGCCAGGCGCTCTGTGGCGCGTTGGATTTGGTCTCGGTAGTGATTCGTTGCGGTCATGCGTTTCTCCTGCCTTGTGGAAATGAGTCAACCAGGAAAACGGCTTGCGTCAAGCCTTGGGCTGGTCTCGAATTTCGTCCACCCCGAGAATCGAAAAGGCTGAAAAACAAGGCTTAGGAGAAAGAAGCAAGAGCGCACCTAGGTGTCACTGCGTGACACGTGCGCAAAGGGCTCCGCCCCTTGAACCCCAAGCGCCAAGGGCGCTTGCGAAAATCCAAAGCCAAGGCATAAACCAAGCAATCCCACTGCTTCGGAGTCGCCGCCTCATGGCCATCTACCACGCCAACGTCAAAACTTTCAGCCGTGCCAAAGGACATTCGTCCATCGCAGCCGCCGCCTACCGCGCCGGTCTGCTGTTGGAGGACGCGCTCACCGGCCTGCGCCACGACTATCGCCGCCGGGACGGCGTCGTCGAAACGCGCTGCATCGCCCCCGAGGACGCGCCCGATTGGGCCCTGGTCCCCGCTGAGCTCTGGCCAGCGGCGGAAGCGGCTGAGCGTCGCAAAGATTCGACGGTCGCACGGGAGTTCGAGTTCGCGTTGCCGCACGAACTCGATGACCTTCAGCGCTCCGAGCTGGCCGTGGAAGTCACCCGCGCATTGGTCGGGCGCTACGGCTTCGCGGCCCAGGCCAGCATCCACAGCCCAGGCAGCAAGGACGGCCTGAACTGGCACGTCCACGTCCTGGCAACGACGCGGCGCATGGGACCGGACGGTCTTACGGACAAAACCAAGGAACTGGACGGCGGGCCGTCGGGACGTGTCGAGGTGCAGTGGGTGCGCGAACTCATCGCCTCCACCATCAACGCCCATCTCGAAAAGGCAGCGCTTGAGATTCGGGTAGACCACCGCAGTTTGGAAGCACAGGCGAGTGACGCCTTGGCGCGTGGCGACCTGGCCGCGGCGGCCATCCTGTCCCGGGAGCCCACCAAGCACGTCGGCAAGAACGGCACCGCGCTGGCCCGGCGGGGCCAAGCGTCGGAGCGGTTCGAGGCCAACCAGCTCATCGAAGAGACCAACGAGGAGACCTTCCGAAAACTCATCGCCGTGTTCGAGCAGGAGGGGCGCGCCATGCCCGTGCCGGACGGTCACAGCCAGGCCCAGGCCGAGCGCGAGGCTCGCCGACCTTCTGATGGGCTGTCCTTGCCGCTCGGGCGCGGGGCAGGGCACATCGAGGTGTCCCGCAGCATGGCGACCATTGCCCGTGGGCTGGGACTGATGGAGGCGGAGGAGGCCAAGCCGCCGCGCGAGCCACGTTCGGTCGCCGAGCTCGCGGAGGAGGCCAGCGACGAATGGGGAGTGGCTGTCCAAGCGGATCCCCGCTTGGCTCAGACCCTCCAAGCAACCCAGCGCCTGTTGCAGTGGATCAGGGAACACGTGGCTGCCTTCGCCGAAGAGGCCCGGCTACGCCCGGACCTCAACGAGTTACTCCGTCGACTGCGGCGCTTCAAGGCAGCGGCCATGAAGTTTGCCCGGCGGCTAATGGGGGTGCGTCGAGCGGAGAAGCTGCACCACATGGCGGAGAACTCATGGCACGACTTCCTGGCGAACAATCCCGAGCCGGGGACCTCATGGACGCAGGGGGACTGGAAGCAGCGGCGCGGGCGTCGATTGAGCACCCTCGAAGCCCGAGCCGCGGAGCTGGCCAATGCAAGGGCCCGGGTGACCCCGGAGGAGCAAGCCCTCTGCGAGAAAGAGGCGTCGGACAGCGCGGCGCACCTGGAGGGGTGGAGCCGGGACATGCTTCAGCGCTACCTCTTGGAATTCGACATGGCGCCCAAGCCAGATGGGCCCCGTCCCAACCCTGCCATCTCCGTTCCTCTTGCCCCGGCCTACGTTCCCAAGCCGCCGCGCTTCCACTGAGACCAAAGAGCCCCGCACTGCGGGGCTCAATGTTTGTGCTGTCTTGGCCGCTTCAGTGCAGGGTCGGGCGCTTCTTGCTGCGCACTGGGTCCAACTGCGCGTCTTTCTTATTCCGGCCCGCGCGCCATTCCTCCACCGACGGGAACTCGCGCACGATGACGGCCTCCCGGGTTCGCGCGGCTTGGGAGGGCTGGGGAGGAGTGTGCTCCAACGATTGAGCGGCGGCGCCTCCACCAGGGGGCTTCTTCTGGCTGTAGACAATCAGTTCGCCGGCGGACGCCCAGGCATTGCAAACATTCCGTTGACGAACCAGCGGCTCGTCAGAGAGCGTTTGGCTCATCAGCCCGGCGAGCAAGTGGCCGGCGATCTCAAGTTGTTGGGGGTTGGTGGTCATGAAAACTCCTGCGTGTGGGGAAGTCCTCATCCAACCAAGAATCACCACTTCCGCAAGAGCTTGCTTCGGGAGCTATTTCACAAATTTGAATGCGCGCCGAGATTTGATTGTTGCTATGCCATCTTATGATGGGTGTTGCGAATGCAATCTGGCTTCTCGTTTTTGCGCAAACACTGACGGGCAACTTGAGACGAGTTAAGGACAGCAATTAACGTGGGTCGGTGAACTCTAGCTTGTCAGCGATGCTGACCGACCAACCGCCAGTGTCTTCTCGTTACGCGATTAGCAGATTGTAGGCCTTTACTATGTGGAGCAGCAAAATTGGCCACGGCGCTGGGCGTGAAGGGCGGGAGCGTTTGCTTTTTTGCCGCCAAGCGCTGCTTTGCCTTGCCTCTGGAAGCTTTCCCGTCAGCTTGATCATTACCTCGATTAGAAACCGGGGCCTATCGGTGTCACTTGGTGACGTTAATTTAAAGAACCCCCCTTCGCGGGTTGTCCTTAAAAAATCTCAGGTTAGTTTTTGGTTGAAAACTAGGCTGCAAAGGGCATTGAAAGTGAAGAAGGGCACGCCAATCTGGGAGAAAGGATCAATAGCTCAGATGCGCGCCTCTTAATTTGTGCGTAGTAAGTCAGTCCCTTCCTATATGTTGGAATGCCTGAGTAAAGATCCTCGATTTGAGGGACGTCATCGTAGGTCAGCATCCACGGATTTTTCAGATTTCGGACAAGCTGTGCCAGCCTTACATGATCCTCAGGGTTATAAAAGCTTAGATAAAGATCGCGCCCTTGAGCGTAATAGGGTGGGTCAATATTAATTAGGCCGCGCTTAGGAAGTTCCTTCTCCCACTTTCGGAGGCATTCTTCTGCGTCAAGGTGCGTAATTTTAATCACGTCCTTGTAGACGTGGATTCTCTGAATTTTGTGGATCAAGTCTGATTTGTTGAATCGGCAGTCAAGTTTGTAGTTACCCTGCTGGTCTTTACCGCCGATCACCCCACCCTTGAGTATCCCTGATCGGTTTGTGCGATTAAGAAAAAGTGTTGCGAAAGCTAAATCTAGTTCCGAAGATCCTCTGGAGGAAATGGTGGTCCGCTGTTTGTGCCATTCGTCAATAGTTACGGCGGTCTTTTCAATTTTACTGCACAAGTTATCAGGCGAGTGAACCACGGTTTTCCAGAATGCATAAATGGCAGGGTCAATGTCATTGAGCCAAACCTCGGTCATATCGCCATTGAGCAGTAGGCGCCAAGCGATGCCGGCTCCTCCCGCAAAAGGTTCCGCATAGACTCCGCCGTACAGGCCGTTGGCACGGGCGAGGTCTATTACGAATGGCGCAAGCTGCGTCTTGCCGCCTGGGTAGCGCAGTGGGGAGTTCGTAACGGGCATTCACACACCTTAGCGTAATTGAAGCAATCTGGCCAGCGATCTAACTGTATGATTTCAATGGCTATTTTTCTCAAGTTGTTCCAGCATAGCTTCGAGTGCAGGCCGCCATGTATCAAAGTGTTTCTTTAAATCGTTAGAAGTTGGAATGATTCCTCCATGAACGGCGTGACCCAGGCTATGCAGGCTATGACCAGTGTTCAATGCTCCTGCTGCCTTCTCGACGTTAGTCGTGGCTTTACCTGTGACGCCGGATTTGCGCAGTTCTTCAGCACAAGCTTGCGTAAGGGCAGCGTCACTCATGCCTGGACGATGTCTTTTATGACTTCTAGCGTATAAGGTGAGAATCTGCTCTACCAATGCCCGGAGCAGGTAGTTTCCGCTAAAAGTAAAGTCGTGAATTTCTAGATTTATTCCTTCCCGCCGGAGCCTTAGTAGGACTGGATCGTTTATGCTAACTCGGAAGTCGCTCGGAATAAGTCGTTTTCTCGACTCTGGATGATTGGCGCTTCGTTTTTTTGCTGCGCCTTGACTAATCTCCTGAGTTGCTCGAAGTTTAGTTGCAGCAGGAGCCGTCTGCGACTGCTCAAGTGGAGTAATGGGAGCAAAGCCTTGAGCTTTTAGGTCGTTTGCATACGCCAGACGTTCGGAACTTGTCGTTCGGGAGTTCACAGGGAATGAGCCGTCCGGGAGCGCGGCCACACTATCCGTAACTAATTTCAATAGGGCATTATCAACCTCATCAACGTCGTGCGTATAGATTAGTTCTTTGCTGCTTCCCAGTCCTAAAATTGCTCGGACACCTGGAGTGCCCAAATATCTGGTGATTGTAGTCAGATTGATAGATTTTCTTGCGTGCGGGGTGAGCACGCCCCGTGCTACCAATCTGTCGAGAACACCTACTGCCAAGGTATTGGCGTGTGCAGCAGTCTTCGGACTTCCACCAGCCGCTCTATTTTGTTGCGTTGAGTCCCATCCTTTCGTTCCGGCCCCGCCCTGTTGTCCCAAATGCCGGAGCTGGATCCATTGCTGGGCCTCGGCTTCGCTCTTAAATACAAACGCTTTGACTTCTTTTGGAAGCTGGGCTCTTGAGGATAGAGCACGAAGCTGTGGTCGGACCGACTCGGGAGCCCGGCTCGGGTCATTGGCAATGATGAGTGCACAGGTCCTACGATTTCCTTCCACTGAAACATAGTGTCCCGGTAACCCATCCATAGGGACGACCCCAAGGACCTCTAGTGGGCTTAGTGAGCCGCGTTGCACAATGTCTTTAGCAAGCTCTGCAATGAGCTCGTTGTCGCATAGCGCCGCAATGGCCTCTTCCTCACTTTGAACCGGCTCATGCCGGGGATTAGCTAGGTTGAGATGAAGTTTGCTGACCTGAATCAGTTGGTCTCCGAGTAGCCAAGCCTGCGTTTCTTTAACTTCTGAGCTCATGAGATTGGTTTCCCCCTGTTGGCATGCGTTCAGGTAGTGTGCCATCCGTCCGTTCATAAAGCAGTAGGGTTTTACCTACAGCGGCGTGCCAGAACTGCTGATGAGCGCGCTCAGGATTCGGTGGCAAGCACGCAAAGCCGCTAGGGCGACAGCAAGGCATTGCTGGCCGCGCAAGAAGTAGATGCTTTCCCTGAAGTGCCGGTATGATCGAGGAAACATTGAAAGGAAACCTGCCAAGCAGGCTTTCTGCAACGGTGAGAAGGGCTTAGGTTGAAGGTGATCCGATCCCACTCTCTCCGCCACATGTCGCTGCAAAGTACTGAGCACATGTTTTCCCATGGGTGAGTTGGTTCGGGTGCTCTGCTGTTCAACACTCCGACGAATGGTCTTTCGCTCCGCAAGTCAAGAACGAAGCTTCTGTAGAACCATCGCCCCACACCCTGAATTACGAGACAACCTTAATTGGTGTCGGCACCAGGCATCGGGTTTCTTCTAGCAGATACTTCTTTCGGGCGCCAGCTAGCCGCGCGCCCAGCCGGCGATAAGGGCGCGCCGAATTCAAGACGAAGGCCGTAGGCTGCAACGCCCTTTCATGGCCGTCGCCCCGAGCTGACGACGCCCGATTTGAGCGAGTGATCAAGCATGCGCTACCGCTCGACTTCAGACTCTGGCACCTGAGCGATCCCATTGGTGTTGCGCTGCAGGTCGGCGCGTTGCCTGAACTGAAAAAGCTGCGCTACCGCTTCGAAGGCGATCTGGAGACGCATTGCGTGTGTTAATGCGTGGCATCACGCGCAGGTAGATGCGGCTGAAGATATCGTTGCGCGATGCTGTGACTAGGCTGTGTGGCATCACCGCATGTGCGCACTGGGAATGGTAATGCTGGCACGCCACTACCAGGATCCGTCACTGCGATGCACGACAAGACAGCGACTGCTATCGCCGATATGGCGGCACCACGAGACGCAGACGATGCGATTGAGACGGTCTGGACAATCGGCCATTCCACCAAGAGCTGGGAAACGTTTGTTGCGCTGTTGAAGGCGCACGACATTCAGGCCCTGGTGGACGTTCGGCGCTTTCCGGGCTCACGTCGCTATCCATGGTTTGCCAGCGATACGATGGCGCAGGCGTTACAAGTGGAATCGGTGCGTTATGTGTGGCTGCCGCAATTAGGTGGACGGCGCAACGCACAGCCTGGTTCACCTAATGGCGGGTGGCGCAATGCGGCATTTCAGGGCTACGCCGACCACATGACCAGCGCAGAATTCGAGGATGGATTAGCGCAGGTGCTGGCACTTGCGCGCGTGCATCGCACAACGCTGATGTGTGCAGAAGCGGTGTGGTGGCAATGCCATCGGCGCCTGATCGCTGATCTGCTGCTGCATCGCGGCTGTCGGGTGTTGCATGTCCTGAGCGAAAAACCCGCCCAGCCCCACCAGCTGAATCCGGATGCGCGCGCGGTTGGGCGAGATCTGATCTATCCGCCGTTACAGGCGGGGCTGTTCTGCGCCGACTAGGCATGACCTAGAGCGATTCGCGTCGTGCGGACAGTACGTCGCCGGTTGCCTGCGCAGCACGCGCTGCGACAGGTCCCCTGATCGCCCAGCTACTCACATCACTGTGGCCTTGACCTTGAACACTTCCACGGTGCGGATCAGCTCCACAGAGTGGTCTTCCAATGCACGCGCGGCGGTGCTGGCGGCTTCGACCAGGCGGACGTTCTGCTGCGTCGTTTCGTCCATCTGGGCGATGGTGTGGTTGACCTGTTCGATGCCTCCGGCCTGTTCCTGCGAGGCGGCGGAAATGTGGCCCATGATGTCGGTGACGTGCTGCACGCTTGTGACGACCTCGCCCATGGTGGTACCGGCCTTGTGCACCAAGGCCGAGCCATCGGCGACGCGCTGTACCGAGTCTTCGATCAGGCGTTTGATTTCCTTGGCGGCATCGGATGAGCGGTGCGAGAGGGTACGCACTTCCGAGGCGACGACGGCGAACCCGCGGCCTTGCTCGCCTGCGCGTGCGGCCTCGACGGCGGCATTCAACGCCAGAATGTTGGTCTGGAAGGCAATGCCGTCGATGACCGAGATGATATCGGCGATGCGCTTTGAAGAAGCTTCAATGCCGGACATCGTCTCGATCACCTGGCTAACCACATCGCGTCCTTCGGAGGCCACTTGGGCGGCGCCGCGTGCGAGCTGGTTGGCACGGCCGGCGTGCTCGGCGTTCTGCTTGACGGTGGAAGTCAGCTCTTCCATCGAGGCCGCGGTTTGTTCGAGATTGGTCGCCTGTTGATCACTGCGGCGCGCCAGTTCCTGGTTGCTGCTGGCGATATCTTCGGCGGCAAAGCCAATGCTGTTGGAAGTGGTCTGGATCTGGCTGACGATGCCGGTAAGGCGATGCACGGTGCTATTGGCATCGTCGCGCATGGCGGCGAACACGCCATGGTAATTGCCCGACATGCGCACGGTCAGGTCGCCGTCGGCGATGGCGCGCAGCAGCTCGGAGAGCTTGGCCAGGTTGGTGTCGGAGGTGGCCATCATGGTGTTGAGGTTTTCCACCATCAGGCGGAAGTCGTGCTCGAACTTTTCCGGCTGTCCGCGTAGCGCGAAGTCGCCTGCACATGCGGCTTGGGTCAGGGCGTGAATCTGCGCATTGATGGCGAGCAAGTTTTGCTTGACCTGCTGCATGGTAGTGGTGATGGCGGCTTTCTCGCCGGGGTAGTGTTCGATTTCCGGGGTGAGGTCGCCGACCGCGTAGCGACCCATGACCTCGGTCATGCGTAGCTGGGTCTGCACGTGCGCGTGCACCAGCACGTTGGTGTCCTGCACCATGTGCGCATATTCGCCTGGAAATTGCCGCGGGTCGCTGCGGTAAGTGATCTGGCCAGCGTCGTGACGGGCTGCCATGGTGCGCTGCGCCGAGATGACATCCCGCAGACGGCGCTGCATTTGCTGCATTGCACGCAGCAACTGACCGGATTCGTCCTTGCCCGCCTGGGTGTCGGAGCTGCTGAGATCGCCCGCACTGATGCGCTCGGCCAACTGCAGCGACAAACGCAAGGGCAGCACAACGCTGCGGGTGAGCAGCAAGGCAATCGCGGCGCCCAATAGCAACGCGACGACAGTGGAGATCACCATGAGCATGGCAAAGCCTCGCGCGGTGGCAACGGCTTCCTTGGCGGCTTGGCGGTTCTTCTGCTCTTGCAGGTCGATAAAGGCATTGATGCTGGCAAGCCAATCGATAAAAGCCGGGCGTGCTTCCTGCAGCAGGCGTTGCTCGGCATGCATGCGATCCGCTGCGTCGCGGAAGGTGCGTACCTGCGCGATGAGTGGCAGGGTGCGCTGCTCGATGGATTTGATTTGCTGCAGAATCGTTTTTTCCCGCGCGTCGGTCGAGGCGGCGATCATGTTGTCGAGCGGCTGCGCGGAACGGGCGTAGTCGGCGGCCAGTTTGTCGATCAATTGCTCCGCAGCGTGCCTGTCCGACGGCGCATCCATCAGCACCACATCGCGCAAGGCGATCGCCCGGTCGTGCACGCTGCCACGGAAGTTGATCGCATAGCGTTGCTTGACGCTGTTGACTTCATTGATCGCGGTCAATTGGCGATCGATGCTGCGCACGCGCTGGATGCCGACCACGGTGAGTATCACCATCAGGACGATGATCGCGAGAAAGCCCAGGGACAGGCGCTGGCCAATGCGGAGATTCGAGAGGGTGTGCATAGGAAGATCGGTGATCCGCGCAAGCGGAGAGCGAGGGAGTCCCAACAGGGGCAGGGAGGCGATGGCAGGCGTGTGACGTCGAACAGCGGGTGTCGCCGTGATCGCGTCTCGTCCCGTTCGTTAGCGACCCCAAGTATTGGAACTGTACCCGCGGTGCCCCCGACATTCAGGCGCGGTTGGACTGCTCCAAAGGCCTTGGGATGAGCGGTAGATAAGGTCGGATAGGCCCAGGCAGCCAGCAGGTCTCATGCACGCTGCTGCGTGCGTTGCCCGGAAGCGATCAAGTCACAAGTACAGGCACCCGGCTGCAGGTCCGGGATCTGGGCGACTGCGATTGATCAATATGCGCAGCCGGACTGTTCCTTCGTCTTCCCTTCCTACCCGGGTCTGGCGGTGCAACCGCCGCGCATAGCCGGAATTGCCTGGCCGCAGCGGAAGTCGCCGGCAAGCGCGCTTCCGATCTTCTAGTAATGGAGCTGCGGACGTGCAGGCGCGCCCTTCAATCGTCTACATCGGTAAGGTGGATGCGAGGACGCGCTGCGTTGGACGACCGCTCGTCTAACTGCCAACTGCAGGCCAGGGTTTGCTGGTCGTTTCAGGCTAACGCCTATCCTCACGCGCTGCGCAGTACCGTGGCGCTGTCCGCACGCGCCGGCGGCAGCACAGGCGGTTGGATGGACGCCACCCGCCTTAGGTCGGATGATGGCGGCGGTATGGGCGGTCGATCGTGCTGTTGGCGATGCACCGCGTGGTCTTGGGCTCTTTAACGGTTTGGCACAGATGCACGGATGGATGAACAGTCATCAGGGCGCACACGGCGTAGCGATGCAGTCGCGTCGTGCGCCTCCTCTGCGGCATACGGTCCAGTGGATGCGGGTGGCATGAGGACGACATTTCCACATGGCGACAGCGCCATGGCGCAAGCCGTACGGGCGTACGACTGGGATGCCACACCGCTGGGGCCGTCGGCACAATGGCCATCGCCGTTGCGCAATGCGATCGATCTGCTGCTGTCTTCACCGGAAAGCATGTATCTGGTGTGGGGCGAGGCACTGACGTTTTTCTACAACGATGCGTATGCGCCGATCCTGGGGCCGCGTCAACCGCATGCACTAGGCGCGCCATTGCGCGAGCTATGGGCTGATGCGTGGGAGGCAGTGCGTGCGCCGATCGAGGCGGCCTTTGTCGGAAACGCATCGCGCTTCGAAGAAGTACCGATCGCCATGAACCGTTATGGCGTGCCGGAAGACACGTGGTGGACCTTTTCGTTTTCGCCAATCTACGCGGACGATGGCAGCATCGGTGGCGCGTTCTGCGTCACCAATGAGGTGACCGCGCGCATGCGGGCGCAGGCACGGTTGGCGGACGAGCACGAGCGCCTGATTCGCTTGTTCGAGCAGGCGCCGATGTTCATGGCGTTTTTGAGCGGGCCGCAGCATCGCGTCGAGTTCGCCAACCCCTGTTACTCACGCTTGATCGGCCACCGCGACGTGATCGGGCGGCCGCTCGCTGAGGCGTTGCCCGATGCGCTTGAGCAGGGACATGTGCGCCGTCTGGATGAAGTGTATCGGTCCGGGCGCGCATATGCGGCCAATGCCTTGGTGTACGACGTCCAGGCAGTGCCAGGTGGTCCGACCGAGCGACGTCTGCTGGATCTGGTGTACCAGCCGATTGCCGGCGCCGACGGCACTGTCTCCGGCATCTTCGTGCAAGGCCTGGATATCACCGATCGCATCAGCCTGGAACGCGCTGTGCGCGAGGCGGAGGTGCGCAACCGGCAGATACTCGATAGCGTCATGGATTACGCGATCATCGCGACCGACATGCGCGGCCGGGTGACTTCGTGGAACGAAGGGGCGCGCCGTATTCTGGGTTGGACCGAGGCCGAAATGCTCGGGCAATCGCTAGAGCGCACATTTACCCCGGAAGATGTGGCCCGTCGACAAATTCTCATTGAAGCTGCCGCAGCGCTGGAGAGTGGCAGCGGCATGGACGAGCGCTGGCATATGCGCAAATCCGGCGAGCGGTTCTGGGCCAATGGGTCGCTGATGGTGCTGCGAGAAGAAACCGGCGTGGCGATCGGATTTGTCAAAGTGCTGCGCGATCGCACTGTCGAGCGCCTTGCCAGCGAAGCGTTGATCAAGAGCGAGCGCCGGCTGGATGCCTTGGTGCGCGCGTCGTCGCAAGCGATCTTTTCTGCAACGGCAGACTGGAGTGCGTTGCGCCTGCATGCGGGCAATGGCTTGTTGGACGACGGTCGTCCGGCCAATGCACGCTGGCAGCAGGAATGGATTCATCCGGATGATCGTGCGTCGTTGGCGCAGGCCGTCCACGCTGCGATCAGCGACAAGGCTGCCCTGGAGCTGGAGCTACGCGTGCTGGACAGACATCAGCAGATACGCTGGACGCTGTTGCGCGCAGTGCCGTTGCTCGATGCAGATGGCGGTATCGAAGAATGGTTTGGCACGGCCTCGGATGTCAGTGACAGACGCCAAGCCGAAGAGCAATTGCGCTTGCTTACCGAAACCCTGGAAGAACGCGTACGCGAGCGGAGCGCTGCGTTATTGCTTGCCGAAGAAAAACTGCGCCAAAGCCAGAAGATGGAGGCGGTGGGGCAGCTCACCGGTGGCCTGGCACACGACTTCAACAATCTGCTGACCTCCATCACGGTGGGGTTGGAACTGCTGCAGGCACGGGTGGAACAAGGCAAGTACGACCGGCTGGAACGCTATGTGGAAATGGCGCAGACCAGCGCCGCGCGCGCCGCCGCACTGACGCAACGCCTACTGGCGTTCTCGCGCCGGCAGACGCTCGCCCCCAGTGCTGTGGAAGTAGACGCTTTGATCCACGGCATGCGCGAAATCATCTCGCGGACCCTAGGGCCGTCGATTACCTTGCAAGTCACGCCGGCACCGCAACCGTGGAAGGTGCTGGTGGATGCCCCGCAGCTGGAAAATGCATTGCTGAACCTATGTCTCAATGCGCGCGATGCCATGCCCGATGGTGGCAGGCTCACGATCAGCCTGCACAACCGTTCTCTGGATTCGGCCGCGGCCCAGCATCTGGATTTGCCGCCTGGCGATTACGTCTGCCTGAGCGTGCAGGACACCGGGACCGGCATGACGGAGGAGGTCATGTCCAAGGTCTTCGAGCCGTTTTTCACCACCAAGCCGATCGGGCAGGGCACCGGACTAGGTCTGTCGATGATCTACGGCTTCACCCGGCAGTCGGGCGGGCATGTGCGCATCGATTCGGAAGTGGGCGTTGGCACGACCATGGCGCTGTACCTGCCGCGCTTCACCGGCACGCATGTGCAGCAAGAAGCTGCCGCACTAGAGCAGCCGCAGCACCCTGCAGTGCAAAGTTGCACGATCTTGCTGGTTGAGGATGAAACCGCAATCCGCATCTTGATCTCCGAGGTGCTCACCGAAGCCGGCTACCGCGTCATCGAAGCATCCGAGGGCAGCGCTGCGGTCGAGCGCTTGCGCTCGTTAGAGCCAATCGATGTATTGGTGACCGATGTCGGCCTGACCGGGGCGTTGAACGGACGTCAGGTGGCCGATGCGGGCCGGCAGTATCGGCCCTCACTTCCGGTGCTATTCGTAACCGGCTATGCGGCAACTGCGGCGGTGGGCGCAGGCCAGCTAGACGATGGCATGGAAGTGTTGACAAAGCCGTTCCTGGCGACCGATCTGAAGCAGCGCGTTGCGCAACTCCTGCAGCGGCATGTGCAATAGGTGGTGGCTGAGCAGCCCTGTAGACGACACGGGCATGGGCCAGTGCACCCATGCTTCGCATGCAACCGTGCTCGACAGCGCGTACGACCTGCGCTTACGCTTTTGCTCAGCGCGATGGGCATGTCCTGCTGTCGGTTAACCCGCTACAGGACTGTCTGCACGATGCCCAGCAAGTCGCGCAGTGAAAATGGCTTGGTCAACAAGCGCATGCCGGTATCCAGGAAATCCGCTCGCTTGGCGCTGGCACCTGCGTAACCGGTCATGAAAATGATCGGCAAGGCCGGATAAAGGCGCCGCGCATTGTCGGCCAGGTCGCGTCCGTTCATTCCGGGAAGGCAGATATCCGACAACAGCAGGTCGAACGGACACGCCCCAGTAAGCTGCTCCATCGCCTGCTCGGCATCGGCCGATACGACGACCTGGTAGCCCTCGTCACAAAGGATGTCTGCGGTCATCGCGCGAATGGCGTCGTCGTCTTCGACCAACAGAATACGTGCGTTACATGATGCGTCGTTCACCGCTGTCCTCAAGCGATCGCAACAATGCGAACTGCTTCACCACCAAGGCTATTCGCGCGCCCGTGACGAATATGTCGGATTTGTCACACGCAGCGGTGAGATGCTGAGGAAGATGCCAATCTTTGAAAATCCTGCGACATGCGCGATTAGCCGGTCGTTAGGGCGCCAAAAGCAGACAACTTGCGCGACACGTCAGGCCAGACAAGCTGATCAGTTCAGTCCTTCGTGCGGTGCGACGGCGTGCGCATGCTAAATTTACGCGTATGGAAAACGTTAAGCCGATGATCGCAAACCGCATCACCACCGGGACGACAGGGCTCGATACCATTTTGCGCGGAGGCCTACCGGCCAACCGGCTGTACCTGCTCGAAGGCCAACCGGGCTCAGGCAAGACCACGTTGGCGTTGCAGTTTTTGCTCGATGGCGCCGCGAAAGGCGAGAGCTGCCTGTATGTCACTTTGTCGGAAACCATCGACGAGCTCAACGAGGTTGCCGGGTCGCATGGCTGGTCGCTGAAGGCCCTGCACATCTTCGAGCTGGCTTCGGCCGAAGCGTTTCTCGGCGACGGGCGCCAGCAGTCCATTCTGCATCCCTGGGAAATGGAACTGGATGGCACGATCAAGCTGATCCAGGCCGAGGTCGATCGGGTCAAGCCGACGCGTGTGGTATTTGACTCGCTGTCCGAGCTGCGTCTGTTGGCGCAGGACTCGCTGCGTTACCGGCGTCAGGTACTGGCGTTGAAGCAATTCTTTGCGCCGCGCAACATCACCGTCTTTTTGGTCGATGACCTCACCGACGAAAACGGCCAGCGCGATGCGCACTTGCACAGCCTCTGCCACGGGGTGATTTCGCTGGAGCGCATGACGCTGGATTTCGGCGCAGCGCGGCGCCGCATGCAAGTGCAAAAACTGCGTGGGGTCAATTTCATCGCTGGCTATCACGATATTACGATTGCCACAGGTGGGATGCGCATCTACCCGCGTTTGATCGCGGCCGATCACCATTTGCCGTTCGTGGGCGATGCGGTGTCCAGCGGGGTCGAGCGCATCGATGCGTTGTTGCATGGCGGCCCTTTGCGCGGCACCAGTACCTTGTTGACCGGTCCGGCTGGCTCGGGCAAGACCAATGTCGCCCTCCAATATGTTAGTGCCGCCTGCGAGCGGGGCGAGCATTGCTGCGTGCTGCAATTCGACGAGCGTACTGGGACCTTGCTGACGCGTGCCGAACATCTGGGCATGGATCTGCGCAAGCATCTGGCATCGGGCATGTTGGAGCTTCACCAGATGGACCCAGCCGAGCTGACCCCCGGGGAGTTCGCCTGGGCGGTGCGCGAAAGCGTGGAGGCACGCAACTGCCGCATCCTTGTGATCGACAGCCTCAACGGCTATCTATCGTCGATGCCGCAGGAAAAACAGCTGATGCTGCAGATGCATGAGCTGCTGTCCTATCTCAACCAGAGCGGCGTGACCACATTCCTGATCAATCCGCAACATGGTCTGGTGGGGACGATGTCCACCGGCAATCTCAATATCTCCTACATGGCCGATACCGTCATTTTGTTTCGTTTCTTCGAAGCGCAGGGACGGATTCGCAAGGCACTGTCGGTTATTAAAAACCGCAGCGGCGCGCACGAAGATTCGATTCGCGAGATGCGCATCACCGGCAGCGGCCTGCACTTGAGCGAGCCGTTGGAAAAGTTCCATGGTGTGCTGACTGGCACTCCGCAGTTTGTTGGAGACGGCACGCCGTTGCTGGACCGTGCACTTGACCAACCGTGAACCGGATGGCTCGGTCGTCCACATCATTGCGCCGTTCGGCCGCGATGCGGAGAGTATTGCGACCATCGTCGGTGAGCGTGGACTGACGTGCCGGGTCTACGCGACGTTGGCGGCCTTGGCCGGCGATCTGCTCGATAGCTCCGGCGTGGTGGTATTGACCGAAGAAGCTGTCGGCGGCGATTTGCAGCAGTTGCAGCAGATCCTGCAAGGGCAGGCAGCGTGGTCGGATATTCCGTTTGTGCTGTTGCGTGCGCCGCGTGGCAGCCAGCACGGGCGCCGCGCAAGCCTGCCTGCCGAGATGACCAATGTCATCGAGCTGGAGCGCCCGCTCAGTTCGTCGTCGTTGTTGAGCGCGATTTCCAATGCGTTGCGCTCACGACAAAAACAGTTCGTCATCCGCGATCAGATGGCCGAGCTGGCCGAAGGCCGGGCGGCACTTGCGTTGAGCGAAGCCGAGCTGCGCCGCGTTACCGACGCCTTGCCGGTGTTGATCGCTTTTATCGACAAAAATCTGGTGTACCGCTTCGCCAATCGCTCCTACGAAGACTGGATCGGTATTCCGCCGCAAGATGTGGTCGGAAAGCCGCTGGTGGATGTGGTGGGGCCTGCGGTGGTACGCGAGCGGCGGGCCTGGATCGAGGCGGCGTTGGCCGGTCAGGCGCTCACCGTGGAAGCGAGCTGGCCGCACGCCGATGGGCGGCGCCGCGACGCGGAAATCCGCTACATGCCGCGCTTCGATGCGGATGGCCAGGTAGATGGTTTCCATGTGTTTGCAACCGATGTCACCGCGCGTGCGCTGGCGATGGAATCGATCCAGGAGCAGGCCAATGTGCTCGAGGCCAAGGTGGCCGAGCGCACCGCCGAGCTGCAGCAGCAGATGCTGGCGCGCGAATCGAGCGAGGCAGCGCTGCGTCAGGCACAAAAGATGGAAGCGGTAGGTCAGTTGACTGGCGGCATTGCGCACGACTTCAACAACATGCTGACCGGCATCCTGTCGGCACTGGATTTGGCGCGCCTGCGCATCGACCAGGGGCGGACCGAGGGACTGGGGCGCTTTCTTGATGTGGCTTCGGCCTCGGCCTTGCGCGCGGCCGCTCTGACCCAGCGCCTGCTGGCGTTTTCGCGCAGGCAATCGCTGCAGGCGCGGCATCTGCAGTTGAACGATCTGGTGGTGTCGCTGCAGGAATTGTTGGCGCGTACGCTGGGCGAGTCGGTACGCATGGAAGCCGATCTTTGCACTGCGCTCCCGCAGGCGTATGTGGATGAAAACCAGCTGGAAAGCGCGTTGATCAACCTGGCCATCAATGCCCGCGATGCCATGCCGGATGGCGGCCAGTTGCGCATTTCCACTCGGCATCTGCATGTCGACGAACACCGGCTCGAACTTGGCCGCGGCATCACCCTGGCGCCGGGCGACTACGCCGTGGTGTCGGTGGCCGATACCGGCACCGGCATGCCGGCCGATGTGTTGGAGCGCGTGTTCGAGCCGTTTTACACCACCAAGCCGATCGGGCAGGGTACTGGCCTGGGCATGTCGATGATCTATGGCTTCATGCAGCAGTCCAACGGGCAGGTCTGGGTGGAGTCGGAAGTGGGCGTGGGCACCACGGTGAGCCTGTATCTGCCGGCCGGTGTTGAGGCGCAGAGCGTGGCGATCGGGCCGCAAACCGGCGCGGTGGTGGCCGGACAAGGGCAACAGGTGCTGGTGGTGGAAGACGACGAACAGGTGCGCCTGCTGGTGACCGAGCTGCTTGGCGAGTTGGGTTATCAGGCGGAGGTGGTCGCCGATGCCGATGCCGCGCTGCCGATCCTGGCCTCGCAGCGACGGATCGATCTGCTGGTGACCGATGTCGGTCTGCCCGGGCTAAACGGACGCCAGTTGGCGGAGATCGCGCGACAGTCGCGCCGCGATCTGCCGGTGATCTTCATGACCGGCTACGCGGAGACCGCACGTGACCGCGGCGAATTTCTTGCCGAGGGCATGAGCATGATCGCCAAGCCGTTTACGCTGGGCGAGTTCAGCGGGAAGCTGCACGAGGTGCTGGGGCCGTCGTCCTGAGCGAGGCAGGCCTTGGATCTGCCGCACGGCTTGCTCAACACTTCTTGGTAGCCGCGTCGATTGCCTACATACATGCAGGTGCAGGCTGCGCCTTCAACCTGATGCGGTCCACTTTCAGCATATTTTTCTGCGTCTACGCACCTGCGCAGTGCACCATCGTCGCTGACGGCGAGCTTGGCGGGCGGACGTAGACGCCTCAGGCACGCTTGTACGCAGCGTGCGCCGCTGTTTTCAGCGTGCAGCACGCCCGGATTGCCGCGCGCTGGCCATCGATTCGGCCACGGCAATCTTGTCTGCCACCGCCTTCTGCATCGGCGAGCCGGTCTCCAGCAGTCCATGCAGATGACGCCAATGGTTGGTGGCTGCAGCGTAGTCGTGCTGCTGAAAGTCGCTGATGCCGAGTAGCCACAGCCCGCGCTGATTGTCCGGCTCGCGCGCGATCAACTGCTGCAGCCGCGTCCGAGAGGTCGCATCGATGGCGAAATCGCTGTGCGTTGCCATGTCGGCGGCGACCCAACCGACGATGGCGGCGCTGGTGTCGGGGGCGATCTTCAGCGCCTGCGCGTAGGCATCGCGCGCCTCGGCGGAGCGATTGTTCTGCTCGTGCGCTTTGGCCTGTTGCATCCATGAGGTGAGCGCCGCCAATTGCGCCTGTTCGGCAGCGCTGGATTGTGGCGGCGCGTCATTGGCAGCAGGAGCCGGTGTGGTTGGAGCGGTCTGTGGTGCGGTCGCGTACACCGGATGCGCGATCGTATCCGGCGCGCCGACCAGCCGATACAGGCCAGCGGTGGCGATGGGCAGGCCCAGGACCAGCAGAATCGGCAACGTGTAACGCGCATTGCCGTTTCGCCTGGGTGTGCGCAGCAGCGGGAGCAGCAACAGCAGCAGCGCAAGCACCACCAGCGCAGCGCTCAGGACATAAAAGCCCGTCATCACCAGTCCTCCTCCGCCTGCGGGGCCACGGCCGGGCCGATACGTGCACGCTTGCGCACGGTGTGGATCACCACCGCGGCGCCGGCGCCCAACATCAGCAACGGCCCAAACCACAACAGCCAGGTGCCGCGCGAGACCGGCGGGTCATACAGCACAAAATCCGAATAGCGGTCGACCATGTACTGCTTGATCTGCGCATCGCTCTTGCCGGCCTGGAGCTGCGCAAAGACCTGATGGCGTAGGTCGCGCGCCAGCGCGGCGTTGGAATCGGCCAGGTTCTCGTTCTGGCAGACCAGGCAACGCAGTTGCGCGGTCAGTTGCTGATACCGCGCTTCTTCGCTGCGGTTTTTGAATGGCAGTGGATCCACCGCCTGTGCTTGCACGCAGGGCGCAAGCACTATGCCCAATAGCAGCACCAGCAACAGGCGCAGCTTGCGCGCCTGGTGACGCCGATGTGTCTGAAATAGGCCATAGCCCAGCATCACTGTGCCCCCTCGGGCAGCGCGGCGATTGCGGGCAGCAGCTCAGCGTTGATGACATCGGGGGTGAGCACGCCGATGTGCTTGTAACGGATCACGCCTTGCGCATCGATCAGGAAGCTTTCCGGTGCGCCATACACGCCGAAATCGATGGCGGTCTGGCCGTCTTCATCGGCGATGACCACGGCGTACGGGTTGCCCAAGCGTGCCAGCCAGGCGGTGGCATCGGCCGGGGCGTCCTTGTAGTTGTAGCCGATCAGGGGCACACCGAGGCGGTTGGCTTGCGCCATTAGCACCGGATGCTCGTGCACGCATTCTGCGCACCAGCTGCCGAACACATTGAGCACATACGGCTTGCCCAGCAGTTGCGCGCGGGTGACGTGCTGATCGGGCGCATCCAGCCGCGGCAGCGAAAATGCCGGTGCCGGCTTGCCGATCAACGGCGAAGGCACATCGCGCGGGTTGTGTTGCATGGTCCAGTAGATGCCGAAACCGAACAGTGCGGCGACCAACAAGAACCCCAGCAAGGGCAGCATGCGCTTCACGGGTGCGACTCCTGCGCGATGAGGTGCGCATCGTATGCCGGCGCCGTAGCGGCCGTGGCTGCTGCAGACACCGGCGCGCGAAAGCGCCGTGCGCAGGCGCTGACGAAGCCGCCCAGCATCATCAACAGGCCGCCGGCCCATATCCAGCGAATAAAGGGCTTGTAGTACAGGCGCAAAGTCCAATCGTGTTCGATGTGCTGATCGTCCAGCGGCTCGCCGAGCGCGACATACAGATCGCGGGTGATGCCTGGGTCGATCGCCGATTCGGTCTGGATGCGTTCGCTGCTGTACAGGCGTTTTTGCGGATGCAATTGAGCCATGACCTTGCCATCGCGACTGACCTGCACGCTGCCTTGTTCGGCCTTCCAGTTCGGCCCGTCGACCAGCTGCACGCCGTCGAAGCGGAAAGCGTAGCCGGCAATTTCGGCGCTCTGGCCGGGCGACACGCGCACGTCGCGTTCGACCGACAGGCTTTCCGACACCAGTACGCCGGCAACGAATACAGCCACGCCCGCATGCGCAATCAACATACCGGCCATCTCCGCGGGAAAGCGTCGGCCGCGCGGCATCTCATGCCAGCGCTTGTATACGTACAGCGCGGTACCGAAAGCCACCCAGGCCGCCACGCCAATGCCGGCAATCGCCTTGGCCTGACCATCGGCGAACAGGCTGCCGACCAGTGCGCAGGCGATTGCAGCGATGCCGGCGCGCGCACCCAATGCCTTCAATGGTGCAGCGTCGGCCCGACCCCAGCGCAGATAGGGGCCGAACGGCAGTAGCAGCACCACCGGCAGCATCAGTAACGGGAACAATAAGCCGAAATACGGCGGCCCCACCGACACCTTGCCCAGGCCGAACGCATCGGCGATCAGCGGGAACAAGGTGCCCAGCAACACCATCGCGGCGGCGACGGTGAGCAATAGATTGCCGATCAGGATGGCCGTCTCGCGCGAGGCGGCGGCAAACGGTTTGCCGCTGGCGATCTTCGGTGCGCGCAGGGCGTACAGCAGCAACGAGCCGCCCACCACGGCTACCAGGAAGATCAGGATGTAGAGCCCGCGTCGCGGGTCGGCGGCGAAGGCATGCACCGATGTCAGCACGCCGGAGCGCACCAGGAAGGTGCCCAGCAGCGACAGCGAGAACGCCAGGATCGACAGCAGGATGGTCCATGCACGCAGGCTGCCGCGTTTTTCGGTGACCGCCTGGGTATGGATCAACGCAGTGCCGACCAGCCACGGCATGAAGCTGGCATTTTCCACCGGGTCCCAGAACCACCAGCCGCCCCAGCCCAGTTCTGCGTACGCCCACCAGCTGCCGGCCACGATGCCGGCGGTGAGGCAGGCCCAGGCCACATTGGTCCACGGCCGCGCCCAGCGCACCCAGGCCTGTTCCAGCTCGCCGCCCAGCAAGGCCGCCACCGCAAACGCGAACGCCACCGAGAAGCCGACGTAGCCGGTGTACAGCACCGGCGGGTGGAAGGTCATGCCCGGGTCCTGCAACACCGGATTGAGCTCGTTGCCGTCCAGCGGAATCGGCGACAGCCGCCCAAACGGATTGGAGGTCAGCAGGATGAAAGCCAAAAAGCCCACCGACACCAGCCCCAGCACCGCCAGCACGCGAGCGGCGAAGTGCTGCGGCAGATGCCGGCTGAAAGCGGCCAGCAACACCGTCCATGTCGCCAGGATGGCGATCCACAGCAGCAACGAGCCTTCATGCGCGCCCCACACCGCGGCAAAGCGGTAATACCAGGGCAGGGCAATGTTGGCGTTGGCAGCGACATAAGCCACCGAAAAATCCAGCGACAGCAGCGACCAGGCGAGCAGGCCGAATGCCATCCACACGAACACCGCCTGGCCGACCGCTGCCGGCCGCGCAATGCCCATCAATGCAGTGTTGCCGCGCCAGGCACCGATCAGCGGCAACACGCCCTGGGCAAGCGAAAGCAGCAGCGCCAGGATCAGTGCGATCTGGCCGAGTTCAGGCGTCATGAGTGAGTCGCAAGGTGCGGCAGGAAAGAGGTCATCGAGTAGGCGACGTGCAGCCGATGCCGCATCAACGCGGTGCGGCCAGCGGCACGGCGGTAGCGGGGATCGGCTTGCCGACATGGCCTTCGGCCATCGCGTCCTTGAGTTCTTTCGGCATGTAGGTTTCGTCGTGCTTAGCCAGGACTTCGTTAGCGACAAAACGCTCGCCATGCATGCGCCCGTTGGCGATCACCGATTGGTTGTCGCGGAACAGGTCCGGCAGGATGCCGGTGTACTCGACCTGGGTGGCTGCATGTTTATCGATGACGGTGAAGCTGACTTTCAGCGAGTCGCTTGCGCGCTGGATCGAGCCGGCCTTGACCATGCCGCCGAGACGAAATTGCTGATAGCTGGCCGCTTCGCCGGCGCGGACCTGGCTGGGCGTGAACAGGTAGCTCATGTTCCGCTGCAGCGCCAGCACGATCAGCGTCACCGCCAGCGCGGCGGCGGCGATCACGCCAAGCACCAGCCACAGGCGTTGTTTGCGCGTTGCATTCATGGCGCGTCGCGCTCCAGCGTTGGCGCGGGTTGATTGCGCAGACGCCGCGGGGTTTGCCGCTGCAGCTGGCCACGCAGCTCGCGCGGCAGGCGCCGGCGCCGCAACCACGGCGCCGCCAGGTCGGCCAGCAGCACCAACACGAACAATGCATACGACGTCCACACGTATTGGCCGTAGCCGCCCATCGCCAAAAACCCGCTCATGCAGTGCGCTCCGTCAATACAATGCGGCGTGCCCAGTCCTTGCCGCTTTCCAGCGCCAGCAGGTCCACGCGCACGCGGCCAAACAGGCTGGCGACGTAGTAGCACTTGGTGGCCAGCATCATCGTCAGCAACGGCCACAGCATGTCCGCGCCCATCTTCGACGGTCCGAGCAGCCGCACGGTGGAGCCCTGGTGCAGCGTGTTCCACCACACCACCGAGTAATGCACGATGGGCAGGTTCACCAGGCCGACCAGCGCAAGCAGACCGGCGGCACGCATCGCCTGACGACGGTCTTCCACTGCGTGGTACAGCCCCAGCACGCCCAGATACAGAAACAACAGCAGCAATTCCGAGGTCAGCCGCGCGTCCCAGGTCCACCAGGTGCCCCACATCGGCTTGCCCCACAGCGAACCGGTGCACAGGGTGATGAAGGTGAAGGCCGCACCGATCGGTGCCGATGCCATGGTCACCACTTCGGCGAGCTTGATCCGCCACACCAGCGCGATGAACGCCGACACGCCCATCGCGGCGTAGATGAAAAGGCTCATCCAGGCGCTGGGCACGTGGATGAAGATGATGCGGTAGGCATCGTGTTGCTGATAATCCGGCGGCGCCAGTACCAGCCCGCCGTATGCGGCCACTGCGGCTAGCAGCAGCGCCAGCGCCATTGCCCAGGGGCGCACCACGCCCGCAAAGCGATAAAACATCGGCGGCGAGCTGAGCTTGTGCAGCCACAACGGGATCCACTTGGCCATGCCGGTGTCGTCAGTTGGAATGTTTGGAAGGCAACAGCGCATCGACCGCGGCGCCGGCGTTGACCTGCAACTGGCCGTCGGAGACCTTGCTGGTGCGCTGCAGGAGCTCGCGCAGCGCGGTGGCATCCATCGACGGCGACAGCGACAGCAGCAGCGCGGCCATGCCGCTGACATGCGCGGTGGCCATCGACGAGCCGGAGGTGAAGTCGTAACGCCCGTTCGGCTGGGTGGTCAGGATGTCCTTGCCGGGTGCGCTGAGCACGCCGGGCATGGCGGCGGTGGCGCTGCTGCTGCGCACCACCAGCACGCCCGGCACATCGTTGGGAAAGCCGTCCAGCCGCCCGTTCGGTGGCATGGCAGCCACCACGATGCGGCCCTGCTGCACCAGATGGGTGAGCATCTTGCTCAGCAGCGGGTCGGCCGGGCCGCCCAGGCTCAGGTTGACCACGCGCGCGGAGCTGTTGTTGATCGCCGCCAGCGCCTTGGCCAGGGTGAAGGTGTTGCAGCGTGCGGTCGCGCCAACGGTGGCCGCGTACCAGCACGCCTTGTAGACGCTCAGCATGGCCTTGGGCGCCATGCCGACGATGCCCTGATGGTTGTTGCTGCCGGCGGCGATGATCCCAGCCACTTCGGTGCCGTGGGAATCGCTGCTGGTCATGCCCTGCTTGTCGTCGACCAGGTCGTGCACGTCGCGGATGCGCGCCTTCAGATCGGGGTGGTTGGTGTCCACACCGGTATCGACCACCGCCACCACCACGCCGCGGCCCTGGGTGACGGCCTGTGCGCTGGCGGCATCGGTATCGATGAAGCCGCGTTGCATGTCCACGTACGGGTCGTTGTAGCTGGACAGCGGTGTGGTCTTTTCCGCCGCATCGGCCGAAAACACCGAGAAATCCTGCACCGGCTGCACCAGCTCCACGCCTTCGTCGTTGGCCAGGGCGGTGACCAGCTCATCGCGCGAAACGCCGGGTGGCGGCTGCAGCACAGCGCAATACAGCCCCAGTGAGGTGATCGGCCAGCCGGACACTTCGCGCAGCTTGTAACGCTGCTTGATGGCTTCCATGCGCACGGCCGCCTTCTGGCCGGCGCCGTAATAGCTGGAGGCATAGCCAATCAGGCTGGAGCCGGCACGGGCCGGCGGTGCGCTGAGCGGATTGGCCACCGCCAGCAGGATGTCGCGGCTGCTGTCGGGCGTATGCGCATCGGCGGGCGCGGCAACGGTGCCGGTGTCCTGGGCCTGCGCGTTGCCGTGCAGGCCCAGTCCGGCCAGTGCGAGGAGCATGCCGATGGCGAGAAAACGGCTCATGGGGCGGAGACGATCTCGGCCAGCCGGATGCCCGGGTTGGCGCGCAGTTGCTGCACGGTCCGCTGCGGCTGGGCCGGCGGCTGCGGCGCGGCGGGCACCACGGTATAGGCGCCCATGTCGTTGGGACCGCCGATCACCTGCAGCTGCTGTGCATGCAGCAGGCGATCCCAGTCGGCCACGGTCATGCTGGCGTCCGGCACCACGCGGATGGCGCCCTGCGGCACCGGCAATGCAGTGGCGCTGCTGAGCGTGCGGTAGTCGTGCGATGGTGCCGGCGAGGCCAGCTTGACGCCCATGACACCCAGGCCGATGGCCTGCACCAGCGCGGCGGCGGCCAGTGCACGCACGGTCCAGCTACCGGAGCGACGTGCAGCCGGAACCGGTGCTGGCGCCATCCGCGTCTCGGGCGCATCCAGGCGGCCGAGCAGGCGTTGCAGCCCGGCATTGGCGTCCAGCTTGACCGCACACGGCAGCGCCAGCGCTTGGCGCAGGCGATTTTGCTGAGCGAACTCGGCGCTGCACGAGGTGCATTTGGCCACGTGTGCGATCAGCCAGGCATTTTCTTCTTCGGTGGCGCTGTCCAGCAAGACGGCCGGCATCAGTTCCCAGGCGTGCGAGCATTCCTTGCCAGGCGCGATGAAAAACGTCTTCATTGCAGGGTCTCCGTATAAGGGGGGTTGCCGGCGAGGCCGGGCAGCACATTGCGTAATTTGACCCGCGCATGAAACAGCCGGGCTTTGATCGTGCCCACCGGGCACTGCATGATTTCGGCGACTTCTTCCAGCTTGTGGCCGACGCCGTACACCAGCTCGATCACCAGGCGCTGATCCGGCGACAGCCGTTCCATGCCCTTGTCCAGCCAGTCGCGCAGCTCTCGGTCATCATTGTCGTCGGCGCTGGGCGCGTGGTCTTCCACCATTGCGGTGTCGTCGATGGCCTCACCGTCGTGCTGGCGCAGGCATTTGAGTCCGCAGCGGTAGGCGATGCCCATGATCCAGGTCGACACCTGCGAGTCGCCGCGGAAGTCGCCGGCCTTTTGCCAGGCGATCCAGAAGCAGTCGTTGATGGCTTCTTCGATGATGTCCGGGCGGCGCGTCAGCCGCGACAGGAACCGGCACAAGCGGCCGTGGTAGCTGTGGTACATGCTCGCCAAGGCATCGCGATCGCCCGCAGCCATGCGGCGCAGCAGCATGCGGTCGGTGGCGTCGCCCAGGGTATCGGAGTCATTCATCGAAGCAGACATGGCGTAAGACACCTCTAGGTGCCCCCAGGCAGAGAAAAGGTTGCGTGTGGATCAGAAAGTGCGAGAGACCATGCCCACCCACGGCGTTTCGCCGGGGCCGCCTTGCGCGCGAGGGGTGTTGTCGCTGGTCACAACCCGGTCCAACTTTACTGTCCATGCCGCGCGGCTCCACTTCAGGCCCAGTTGCCCATACCGATAGCGGCCGGAACTGGCGGCGCCGTAGGACATGGCTGGGAAATCGGAGATGCCCGCGCCGGCCGACAGGCTGAAATCCCCAGTCAACGGCACGTTGGCGGTGACGTCGACCACCATGTTCCAGGGCGAGCGTTGCGCGCGCGGAAAATTGAAGGTGGAGAGCGAGAAGGTGAGCGTGTCGCGGTAGGACCAGGCAAGGCTGGCTTCCTGGCGGTCGAAGGTGCGCGACTGGCGGTCGGCCGGATAGGCGTAATACAACAGGCTGGCCTGCATCTGCCAGCGATCGCCCAGCATCCAGCCACGCGCGCCCTGCAAGGTGAGCGCCACCGGGTCGCTGAAGGAAGGCGATTGCAGCGCCACGGAGGCCGAGACCGACCAACCGGGTGCTGGCAGCCAGTAGCCGGCTGCCTGCAGGGTGACGCGGTTGGGCGCGATGGAGATGCCGCGGTCGATCAGGGTGGACGCCACGGCCACTGCGCCGCCCACGTTGTCAGCCAATGCGGTCCCGCAGGGGCTCATGATCAGCGCAAGCAGCAACGCGCGACGTATCCCCAGGGGCTGGCGTCGCAGGACCCGCCGACAATGCCGGCAGCGCCGTAACTGGCAAGGCACAGCTGACAACATGTGAGGGCATTGCTGTCTCGATGAGCCGCTTCCAGGCCATGGCTGCCCGTCGCGGGCGCCATGGCGCCGCGGGCGGGGAGGGGGCTGCTGGGCGGACGAAGCGTTCAACAAGGCAGGCGTGAACCGTGGCGGTGCGCGATAGTGACCCATCACGCTAGGCGAGACCGCCCTGTGTGTGGCGGTTCCGTCCATATACGCGAAGGGTTCGTGTCAGGCAACGCGGGCCGTACACGCCTTGCAGGCGCAGCGGTGACCCGGATGCAGGCCGCGGACACTGCGGCCGGCGTGCTGTACCGGGCTTGAAGCGATCCTCACAATGGCGCGCATCGCGTTCAGGCCTGCGCGGGTAATTCAAGGCACCGGCGCGTCGGTGCAGGCCTGCACCGGGTCCGCTTGTACCCTGGGTGTCGGGCCGGCCCGTGCTGCCGACGCGGGCCGGCTTATCCTCAACGCAAGGTATTGAGGTAAGCGATCAGCGCGTCCAGTTCCTTTTCGTCTTCGAGTCCTTCGTACTTCATTTTCGTATTCGGAAAAGTGGCCTTGGAATCCTTCTTGAGGAAATCCTTGAGACTAGCAGTACTCCACGTGCCCTTGCCCGGCTTGAGATCGGCCGAGTAGCCGCTGAAGTCCGCGACGGTGCCGGCGGGACGGTTGACGATGCCGAATAGCGAGGGGCCCTTCTTGTTCTTGCCTTGCGTTGCGCTATGGCACTCGGCGCATTCGCTGATGAACACGCTCTTGCCATCGGCGGCGCGTGCCGAGGCGGGCAGCAGTGCCCCGGCCAGCAGCAAACCGGCAAGGGGAGCGCATAACAGTGTGGTGTGGAATGACTTCATGGGGGTCCTTACGCGTGGGGAATCAGAACGTCAGATTGACCGACATGGTGAAGCTGTCCAGATCACGCGGGTTGGTGATCGGCGGGCCGCGGAACACGTTGGACGTGCTGCCGTTGAACTTGTCGAACCGGAACCAGCCGGCCGACAGACGCAGGTTGGCGATCGTGGTGTAGGTGCCTTCCTTGCCGAACGGCGTCCAGTACAGCAGGATCAGGTTGCTGGTGGTGTCCGGAATGCCCACCGGCGAATAGCGTGCCGCATCGAACGAGCCGGTGTTGATCATGTGCGCGGCCAGCACGCCGTAGGTCTGCTTGAACGCGTAGTTCACGCTGAAGGTCTGGTCGCGCACGCTGCCGCGGTCCAGCGCCGGCATGGTCGGGTCGGACGACAGCAGCGGGCTGCCGTATTTGCGGCGCTCGTAGATGTTGACGTAGGCCAGCGACGCCACATGCTCGCGGGTACCGAGGAACTGATAGGTCAGGTCGTAGCCGAAGTCGGTGAGATCGTCGCTGGGTCCGTTGCGCGGGCGCTGGCGGCGCGTGTTGAGCGCGGTCAGGCCCACCGAGAAAAACTGCCGCTTCATGTCCTTCATATACGCCACGCGTGCGTAGGTGGTGTCGCTGAGCTTGCCCGGGTCGCCGTTGATCGGCCAGCCGAGGCGATCCTGCGCAGATGGCGACAACGCGCTGTAGCTGCCCACTTCGCCGTACCAGTTCTTGTCGTACAGCCCGTACACGCTGGCACCGATGACGCGGTTGGACAGCGACGAGGAACTGAGCATGGTGGACGCGCCGCCATTGGACGCCGGCGTCAGGGTGGACGCATTCGGCAACACATGCACCGGGTCGGAGATGCCCGGGTTGTTGTTGACGCTGACGCCGATCATGGTGTCCTTGCCGGCCATCTGGAACGGCTTGCTGACAAAACGCAGATCCACATCGTCCAGCCGCGTATCGAAGGTGGCGTTGCCGCTGTTGTTGGAGCGGATCTTGGAATAGCCGCCGATGTTGTCGTTGACCCGGCCGGCCAGATACAGATCGGCCTGGGTCAGCCGCGCGGTGCTGTCGCCGCGGCTGGGATTGTTGCGCGCCCAGGTGATCTGGCCGGACACCGGAATCTTGGTGCCTTCGCCATTGGTATCGGTGAAGCCGCCCAGCTTGAAGCGCATGCCGTAGGGCGTCAGCGAGGGACCATAAGAGCCGATATGGCAATCCGCGCACGAAGAACCGGTCTGCCGGGCGAACGAGGGAATCGCCTGTGCCTGCGTACTGGCCAGCAGCAGCAACGGGCCGGACACGCACAACAAGGACGTCAGGGAGGCGGCGCGCGATGCGTTGGCGCGAGGCGAAGCAGGCTGGGAAACAGGCATGGAAAGTCCTTGTTCGACGGTGCGGGGTTCGACGGAAAGAGAACGGGCGAAGGCGAGGGAGTTGCGGCGACTCATGCGCGCTTGCCCGGCAGCACGCGGTACAGCAGGCCATCGCGCAGCACCAGGTGGTGCCACAGCGCAGCGCCGATATGCAGGATCACCAGCGCCAGCAGCGCCCAGGCGGCGTTCAAATGCCACACGCCCAGGGTGTCGCCCAGATCCGGGTCTGCTTCGATGAGATTCGGCAGCGCCAGACCGAACAAATAGACCGTCTTGCCAAACGCGTTACTCAGCGACCAACCTATCAACGGCAGCGCAAGCATCAGCCCGTACATCGCCAGATGGGTGCCGCCTGCGGCCAGGCGCGTGATCAACGGTGCGGGCGGGCCGGGCGGCAGTGTGCGCAGCCGTAGCCGCAGGCCGACGCGCAACACGAACAGCAGCAACACCATCAGGCCGAAATGGCGATGGCCTTCGAGCAGCCACTGACGCAATGCGCGCCCATCGAGCTCGGCGCGCAGCAGGATCAGACTGGCCGCCATCACCAGGCACAGCACGGTGAGCCAGTGCAGCACGCGCATCGGCTTGGGCAAGGGCGTGACGCGCGCTGCCGGCGCCGCAGGCGACGAAGAAGGCAGCGGTGTGGCGCTGCCGGTGGCTGCCGTGTCGGGCGCCTGGGGGGAAGAATGCATCTGGTGGGTGTCCTCACCGGTGGTGGTCGTTGGTTCCGGCAATGCTGTTGCGCTGCCAGGCCTGGCTTCCCACGCCGGCCGGAACTGCGGCCAGGTGAACGTGCACCGATATGTGCGGCGCTACCGATGAAAGGTTGCATCGGCCCAACGAATTTTTATCGTGCCGGCGCACGTTCAACGTGCGATTGCGATTGCGCTTGCGCGCACGTGGCTTCGCATGCCGTGACCTGGCGCAACCTTTCGCGCATCCCGACGCACTCAGGCATGTCGCACTACGTGCAGTCATGCGGTTACGCCCCGGAACCATGGCCTTCGAACCAATCCAGTTGCATACCCACGGCGACGATCGCGGCCTGCTCATTTCGTTGGAGCAGGAGCGCAATGTCCCGTTCGAAATACGCCGCGTGTATTACCTGTTCGGCACCCGCAGCGGCGTGCACCGTGGCCAGCATGCGCACCGCCGGCTCAATCAGCTTGCGGTGGCGCTGCATGGCTCGGTGACGATCCTGCTGGACGAAGGCAGGGGCGATGGCCCGACCGAAGTGACCTTGAGCGACCCCTCGCAAGGTCTGCTGCTGGGCCGCATGGTATGGCGCGATCTGCACCATTTCAGCCCGGACTGCGTGCTGATGGTGCTGGCCGATCAGTTCTACGACCCGGGCGATTACATCCTGGATTACGACCAATTCCTGGGCGAAGTGCGTGGGCAAAAGGAACAGTTGAGTGCACACGCCGGCATTGTCACGGGCAGGGTCGCACTGCTGGGAGCGCAGTCGTAAATGGTCGGCTTGATGGATGTGCCGTTCCTGGATTTGCGCGCAGTCAACGCACGCTACGCGGATGAACTCAAAGCCGCTGCCGCGCGGGTGATCGATGCCGGTTGGTATGTGCTCGGCCAGGAACTGGCTGCGTTCGAAGAAGAATTCGCCAGTTACTGCGGTGCGGCGCATGCGGTGGGCGTGGGTAACGGGCTGGACGCGTTGTCGCTGATCCTGCGCGGTTATCGCGAACTGGGCGTACTACGCGAGGGCGATGAAATCATCGTGCCGGCCAACACCTTCATCGCGACATTTCTGGCGATCAGCCAGAACCATCTGGTGCTGGTGCCGGTGGAACCGGACCCGGCCACCTTCAACATGGACCCCGCCAGCGTGGAAAAGGCGATCGGGCCACGCACCCGCGCCATCATGGCGGTGCACTTGTACGGTCAACTGGCCGACGTGGCGGCGCTGCAGACGCTGGCGCATCGCTACGGTTTGCTGCTGATCGAAGATGCCGCGCAGGCGCACGGTGCAACGATGCACGCCCGACGCGCGGGCGCCTTCGGCGATGCCGCCGCGTTCAGTTTTTTTCCGACCAAGAACCTGGGTGCATTGGGCGACGGCGGCGCAGTCGTTACCTCCGATGCGCGCTTGGCCGAGCGCGTTCGCGCGCTGCGCAACTACGGCTCGGAAGTGAAGTATCACCATCTTTACCAAGGCGTGAACTCGCGCCTGGACGAGCTGCAGGCCGCCTTGTTGCGCGTCAAGCTGGGCTACCTGGACGAAGAGATCGCGTTGCGGCGCGTGGTGGCACGACGTTACCTGCACGGCATCGACAACCCGTTGATCGTCTTGCCGACGGTGTTGTCCGACGAACAACATGTCTGGCATCTGTTCGTGGTGCGCAGCCCGCAGCGCGATGCGCTGCAGGCACATCTGTTGCGCCATGGCATCCACACCCAGATCCATTACCCGGTGCCGCCGCACCGGCAACCGGCCTACGCCACGCTCGGCGATACCTGTTTGCCGGTAAGCGAACGCCTGCACGCCGAGGTGCTGAGTCTGCCGATGGGCCCTGCACTGGATACGGCGTCGGTGGAGCGCGTGATCGCCGCCTGCCAGTCGTTTGGCGCCAGCGCATGAATCTGGTGCGCAGCAGCGCCTACACCGGCGTCGCGACGCTGGCGAAGTTGCTCGCTGCGCTGGTGGTGGTCAAGTTGGTGGCGGTCTATGCCGGGCCGCAGGGCGTGGGGCGACTTGGCCAGTTTCTCAACTTGATGTCGGTGTTGGCGGTGCTGGCGGGCGGTGGCATCAGCGCCGGTATCGTCAAATACGTCGCCGACTATCGCGACGACCCGCAGGCGCAGGCGCGCCTGCTCAGCGCGGCCCTGTGGTATGCCTTTTGTGCGTCCTGCGTGCTGGCGGTGCTGGCAGTTGTGTTCAGCGGCTTGCTTGCCGAGCGGCTGTTGGGCGATGCCGGCTACCAGCCGCTGATCTGCGTGCTGGCGGTGGCGCAGTTGGGCATCGCGGTGGTCAACTACATTCTTGCCGTGATCAACGGTTTCATGGATGTGCGCCGTCTGGCCATCGTGCAGGTGAGTGGCGCGGTAATGAGCGTTGCATTGGTGGCATGGCTATCGAACATGGCGCAGCTGCAGGGCGCATTGCTCGCGCTGGTGCTGGGGCAGGTGGTATGGCTGTTGACCGGGGTGCCGGCGCTGCGGTGCAGCCCGTATTTCCGGCGCGAGATGTTGCGCCCGCGCTTCGATGCCGTCATGGCGCGCCGGCTGGCGGCCTTTTCGGTGATGACGCTCACGTCCACGCTGGTGCCGCAGCTGGTGATCATTCTGGTGCGCGACCACCTGGTTGCCCGGTTCGGGTGGGAGCAGGTGGGCTACTGGCAGGCGGTAAGCCGGGTGTCGGATGCCTATCTGCTATTTTTCACCACCGCCATCAACGTGTATTACCTGCCCAAGCTGGCCTCTCTGGATGCGCGCGCTGCACTGGGGCGCGAGCTGCGCGCTGCGTATCGTTATGTGATGCCGGCGGTGATCGTAATGGCGTTGGGCGTGTATCTCTGCCGCGATTGGGTGACCTGGCTGTTGTTCGACCCGCAGTTTGCTGCGGCCAGAGCGCTGTATGCCCCGCAGCTGGTCGGCGATGTGGTCAAGATCGCCGCCTTCGTGTTGTCGTATGTGATGTTGGCCAAGGCCATGACGCGCCTGTTCGTGGTGTCCGAGTGCGCGTTTGCCGCCAGCTATCTGGGATTGGTGTACCTGTTTACCGCCCACTTCGGGCTGATCGGCGCGATGTACGCCTTCGTCGCCAACTACGTGCTGTATCTGCTGTTCACTGTCGTGGTGGTGCGGCGCTATCTGGTGCAGCTGGCATGAACGAGCGCACGCAACCGGCAGGGCGCGCCCGATGGCCGCTGGTGTCGGTGCTGATCCCCGCGTTCAACCATGAGCGCTTCGTCCAGCGTTGCCTGGACAGCGTTTTGGAGGACCCGTACCCGTGCAAAGAGATCGTCATCATCGACGATGGCTCCAGCGATGCCACTGGCGAGAAGATCGCGCAGTGGATTGGCGCCCACGGGCATCGGCTGCCGGTGCAGTTCGTGCAGAGGGCCAATCGCGGTGTGACAGCGACGCTGAATGAGGCTGCGCGATGTGCGCGGGGTGAGTATCTGCGCATCGTTGCAAGTGACGACTATCTGATTCGAGACGGTATCGGCAGGCAGGTCGCTTATCTTGAGGGAAATTTGCGTAAATCCGCTGTCATCGGCGATGCGATCGTTGTCGATGCGGATGGCAGGCAATTGCACCAAAGTGCAATGCGTGACCTTCACCTGGCTAACCAGAAATTGTATGAATCCGATGCAGGGATCCGTCGAGCTGTCATTAGCGAATGGGCGGTTAGTGGTGCCGTCATGATGCTCAGACGTAGCGCCTTCGATAAAGGGATGACGTGGGATGAGACGCTCAAGATCGAGGATTGGGACTTCTTTCTTCGATTGGTCGCCCGCGATCATCTAGGATTTATTGACGTCGTCGTGTGTGCATATCGGTTGCATGAGACCAATGTGAGTAAGACTCGCGATGTCCAGCGGCGATTGGAGAATCTGAGTGAGTTTGCAAGGGTTGCAGCGCGCAGCTGTGATCTGTTTACGGATGCCGACTTAAAGATGCTGCGCGCAAAGTTGAGCTTGATACGCGCAAAGATTTCTTTCTTGCAAAAAAGTTATCTCGCCGTCGTCTGGCATCTTGTGGCGTATTCGGCAAGGAATTTCATTGCTCTGTGCGGTTCGAAGAAAGGGGCTTCGAAGGCGGGGGTATTGGGATGACCGTTTCGGTGGGATCCTTACTGCGGAAGCCGTATACGTACCTGGCTATCCCCATCGTCATCAGCTGTTTCATCACTGCTGTGACCTACGAGCTTCCACGTGGGTACTCTCAAGGACTCGGCTGGCTCCTTGCGGCGGCGATGGGCGTATTTGCTCTGGACGTGTTGGTTGGAATCAAGCTCCCGAGTTTCGAAAATTTCCGCGGCTATCGCTACGCCGGCACCCGCGATGCGTTTGTGGCGATGACGCTGGCAGTGGTTGTCACAGTGTTCTGCATCGCCGACGTGGGCCTGTTCCCGATTCCGTTGTTGAGCGATCCATCGTCGTACGCCACCTTGAGCCCGTTGCGCTCGCATGTGCGACATATCTCCAACATGTGCTGGATCCTGCCGCCGATCGCATTGCTGTGCGTGCGCCACCGCGGCCTGCGCGCGGCGATGGTGACGTTTGGGTTTGTGTTCCCGATCGTGGTGATCGACCGCAATCGTATCTTTGCCGGCCTGTTCTCGTTCGTGCTGGTGTTGTTGCTGCGGCGTGACCCGGTGCGCCCGCTGCCGTGGAAGACCATCGCTGTGCTGGTATTGGCAGGTGGCGGCGTGTTTTCGGTGCTCGGCGCCTTGCGTTCGGGCTCGCTGGCAACTGTGGCATTGCCGTTCAGCGCGTTCTACCGTGCCATGCCGCAAGGCATGCAGTGGCTGTTGTTGTACATCAGCGCCGGGCCCTACAACTTTGGCGCCATCCTGGCCAAGGGCTACGAAAACGCCAGTTTTCTGATTAACCAGCTAGTGCCGTTCAGCGGGTCGATTGCCACCGCCGGCACCAGCATTCCGCTAGATGCGCCCAACATCAATGTAGGCACCGAGTTCTTTCCGTTTCTGATGGCCTGGGGCGCACCGGGTGCGTTGCTGGCGCTATTGGCGCTGTATGCCGGCCTGGTGTGGAGCGTGCGCCGGCTCAATGGCTCGCTCTCGATTTTTCATGTGCTGATCTTCCTGCGCATCGCCTACGCCTGCCTGATGTCGCCATTCGCACCTCAGGCGTTCACCTGGACCAACTTCGGCTTCATTGCGCTATGCCTGGTGCTGCACGCCTGCACCGTGTTGTTGCCCAGTCGCCATGCAGCACATCCGTCTGTCGCGTAAGCGCGGCAACCCACTGTCACGTTTCAGAGCCTGCGCACCATGAATCAACACGACGAAATCTACCTGATCGACCTATGGCGCATCCTGCGGCGCGAGTGGCGCTGGGCGCTAGCCGCGATGGTGCTGGTGCTCGGCCTGACCTTCGTCTTTTTGCGGGTGGCGAAGCCGCAATGGGAAGCCACCGCCTGGATCCAGGTAGGCGAAATCGGCCCCACGCCTGCCGGCCGCGACCCCAAGGTCGAGCCGTTCCAACGGGTGATCGATCGCATGAAGACGCGGCTGTTTCAGGACGCGGTCCTGCAGCAGGCCGGGGTGCCGCTCAAGAGCCGTGCCGCGCAGTTGTATCGCGGCAGCCTGAAGCCCGATCCGGACCCGTACGCCAATCTCATCGGGGTGACCATTCGCGCAGAATCCGCGCAGCAGGCGCGCAACTTGGCGATTGCCACCGTCACTGCATTGCAGAGCCTGCATGGCGACACCAATACCGCTGCGCTCGCGCTTGCTCGGACTCGCCTGCAGGGGCTTGACGAGGATCTGCGCGTTGCCACGCGCACGCGCGAGCAGCTGCAAACTCAGCTGCGACCCGGGTCTGCAGCAAGTCCGGCCCAGGTGCTGGCCGGGGTGTTGCTGACCGAAAACACCACCACCATCCGCGCGATCAAGACCGAGCGCGACGATCTGATCGCGCGGCTCACCGCGCGTTACACCTATCAAACCTCGTTGGCGTGGCCGTTGTATGTGCCCGAACAACGGGCGTTTCCGAATACGGCGATGATCTGGGTGGTCGGTTTGCTCGGTGGAGCGGGCTTGGGCGTGCTGGTGGCGGTGGGGCGCAATGCCTGGCGTCGCCGTCGGAGTGAGGGCGCTTGTGCCATTGCTTAAACGCTAACAAAGGCAGTTGTGCGCACCGCCATGCGGGCGCAGCCAGTGCGCCGTGCGGCATGGACCACGTCCACGCCGGTATTCGCTGTGCGGTCCACACCACCTGAGGGCTGCTCGCTACGTTCGGCTAGCCGCTCCACGACGCGCGGCCGCCGCCATTGACTGCGCATCAGGCGGAAGCAGCGGGCTGACTCTTGACTGCGTCGTCAGCACGCCCAAGCGTGGTGATTGGTGCGCAGGGGCGCTGCTGGTGGCGCTCTGTCACCGCCGAATCAGTCGATAACCAGTCCTGCAATACCCACGCGCACGGCCTGATTGCAACCAAACCGGCTTGGGCGGGCACTCACGGGTCTATCAAGCGATACCGCGTTGGCGGTGCCGCGTCTGGAGCGTGCAGTGAAATCAGCAAGACGGGTGGGGGAGGCGATGCATGTCAATGGTCAGTGAGCATGCTGCACGCGGCGGAACGGTCGCGCCGGAGCAGTTGCTGGAAACGCAACGCGCGTTTGATAGCGTCGCCCCCGATTACGACGGCCCGCGCGGCAACAATGCGCTGATCCAGCGCATGCGCACCACATTGTGGGACACGGTGGCCGCGGAGTTGCCGGTCGGCTCGCGGCTGGTGGACCTGGGCTGCGGTACCGGTCTGGATGCGGGCGAGTTCGCACGTCGCGGTTACAACGTGCTGGCCACCGATTGGTCGCCGGCCATGATCGAGCGCACCCGCCACCGCGCCGCCACCCAGGGGCTGGAAGAGCGCCTTGCGGCTGCACATGTCGGCATCCAGCAGCTTGATCAGCTCGAGGGCACGTTCGACGGCATGTACTCCAACTTCGGCCCGCTCAATTGCGCGCCGGATCTGCCGGCGGTGGCCGCCGAATGCGCGCGGCTGCTGCGCGCCGATGGCTGCCTGGTGTTTTCGGTGATCGGGCGCATCTGCCCCTGGGAAATCGGCCATTACGCGTTGCGCGGGCGCTTCAAGCGCGCAGCGGTGCGCGCGGCCAAGGGCGCAACTGCGGTGGGCATGAACGGCCACACCATCTGGACCTGGTACCACCTGCCGCGCGAGTTCTATCGCGCGTTCGAAAAGCACTTCGTGCTGGATAACTACCGTGCCCTGAGCCTGTTCCTGCCGCCGCCGTATCTGGTCGACTTCTGCGAGCGCCATCCGCGCGTCTCCGAGCGCCTGGGTGCGCTGGACGACCGTTTCGGTGGGTTGCCGGTATTGCGCGACATGGGCGATCACTTCCTGATCGTGATGCGCAAGCGCTGAGTGGAGATGCCGATGTCCATGGCCGATGTTTGTCTGCAGGGCGCGCGATCGATCACGCTGGCCGGTCCGTCGCGCGCCGCAGTGAACATACGTGCCGGACGCTTCGGCGGCACGCTTGGCACTGGCACCTTGCGCCTGGACCTGCAGGGCCATGTATTAGCGCCTGGCCTTATCAATGCGCACGAACACCTGCAGGTCAATTGCGTGCCGCCGCTGCCGCAGGGCGCGCCGTTCGTCAACAGCTATGCCTGGATCGAGGCGTTTCAGGCGCATTTTCAGCATCCGGCTGTAGCCGCCGCATTGCGCGTGCCCAAGGCGGTGCGCCTGCGCCATGGCGGTTTGAAGAATTTGCTCGCCGGTGTGACCTGCGTGGCGCAGCACGACCCTTGGCACGCCACGTTGGATGAGGCCGACTTTCCGGTCAGCGTGCTCAGCGAATTCGGCTGGAGCTACGCGCTGGGGTGGACCGGCTATGGCCCGCCGGTGCAGGGTAGCTTTGCGGCAACGCCGGCAGCGCACCCGTGGATGATCCATCTGGCCGAAGGCACCGACGCGGTGGCGCGTGCCGAGCTCGACGATCTGGATCGGCTCGGTTGCCTGGCATCCAACACGGTGCTGATCCACGGCGTGGGCATGGGCGAGCAGGATATCGAGCGTGTGATCGCGCGTGGTGCCGCGGTGGTGTGGTGCCCGTCGAGCAATCTGGCGCTACTCGGGCGCACGCTCGATCCATGGCAGCTGTGCATGGCCGGGCGGCTGGCGCTGGGCAGCGATTCGCGGGTCAGTGGTGCCCGCGATCTGCTCGCGGAACTGCGTATTGCCGCGAGCAGCGGGCTGGCGCCGGATTTGCTCCTGGGTCTGGCCACCGACCAGTCCGCGCGCATCTTGCGCATGGCGGCGCGTGGGCGTATCGCGCCGGGGGCCGTAGCGGACTTGGTGATCGTGCGCGATTGCGGCGGCGAGCCTGCCGGCAGTGTGATCGGCTGCGACCGCGGCGAGTTACGCGCGGTCATTCGCGACGGCAAGCCACGCATCGCCGATCCGGACTTTGCACCGTGGTTCGACGCCGCCGGCATCCAGACCGTTCCGGTGGTGCTGGATGGACGCCCCAAGCTGCTGGACGCCAGTCTGGCAGACCCGGCCGTGCTGGCGCTCGAACCCGGCTTGCAGCGGGTGCAGAACATCCAGCAAGCGTCTGATGCCTTGGAATCGATGGGTGTCGCATCGTGAGCGCGGTCCCGGTACTCGAGCCTGACGCGGCGTATGCGCTATGGGCCAGCGCGTATCCGCCGCATGCGCACAACCCGGTGATGCGGGCCGAAGAACGCGCAATGCTCGGGCTGATGCCCTCCACATTGCAGAACCTGCACGTGCTGGATGCCGGCTGCGGCAGTGGCCGATACATGCTGCACGCGTTGCGCCGTGGCGCGCGACACGTCACCGGTGTCGATTTGTCGCCGCAGATGCTTGAGCGCGCCAAGGCCGAACTGTCGCAGCAGTGGCCGCTGGCGCGCGCGCAGCTGCAGCAGGGCAGCCTGGACCAACTGCCGCTTGCCGATGCGGTTGCCGACTTCAGCGTATGCGGCCTGGTGGTCGGGCATCTGCAGCGGCTGTGGCCGGCGTTGGAGGAGCTGCATCGGGTCACCCGCGTCGGTGGCCTGGTGCTGTGCAGCGACGTGCATCCAATTGGCCACGCACTGGGCTGGCGCCGCGACTTCAAGGCCGAGGGCCATCGTTATGCGGTGCGCCATACCCAGCATCTGTACAGCCATTGGCATGCGGCATGCACGGCATTGGGCTTTGCGATCGAAGCGGTCACCGAGCCGATGCTGGATCCGGCCGATATCCCAGAGGGTGCGCGTTTTGACCGGACGGCTTTGCTGGTGCCGGTTGCGCTGGTGCTGCGCCTTCGGCGGATGGCGTGAGCATCGCGCTCACGGGTTGCGTCCGCAATCCATGCGGCGCAGGCGATCGACGTGACCTGGCGTCGCGGCGCGTGGAGTGCTGCTGCGCCGATCCTGCTCGCCGCGGCAATCCACCGGCAAGCGCGTCGTGACCCTGTATGTTGCACAGCTCAATCTGGTGCCAACGCCGGCCGGTTTGAGCGCCGAGCAGGTCTTCGCGCACTGGCCTTCGCTTGCCGACATTGCCGAGGCGGTGGCCAGCGCAGATGTGCGCGTTTCGGTAATCCAGGCTTCTGCATTGAACACGCAGCTCGCACGGGAGGGCGTGGACTATCGCTTCGTCGCTCTCGCTCCACGCGGAAGCGCCGCGCGCGCGGCTACGTTGTCGGCGCTGCTGCGCGACATCGGCGCCGATGTGATCCACATACACGGCCTTGAATTCGCCGGCGATGCGCGCAGGCTTGCGCGCCTGCTGCCGCACATGCCGATCCTCCTGCAGGACCATGCCAATCGCCCACCACGTTGGTGGGGCAGGGCAATGTGGCGCGCACGTTATGGCGCCGCTGCCGGCATCGCTTTTACCTCGTTGGAAATGGCACAGCCGTTTCTGCGCGCGCGCTTGTTTCACAATCGTACGCAGCTGTTTGCAATTCCTGAATCCAGCAGCCGCTTTGTGCCTGGCGATCGCCTGTTGGCGCGTGAGCAGAGCCAGCTGCAGGGTGACCCGTGCGTGTTATGGGTTGGTCATTTGAGCGCTGCCAAGGATCCTCTGTGCGTGCTCGATGCGGTTGCCGTGGCGGCGGGCCTCTTGCCTGGCCTGCGGCTGTGGTGCGTGTTCGACCAGGCGCCCTTGCTGGCACAGGTGCAGCAGCGGCTGCGCGACGATGCGCGTCTTGCACGGTGCGTGCAGTTGGTGGGCAAGGTCGAGCATGCACGTGTGCAGACGCTATTGCAGGCGAGCGATGTGTTCGTGTCCGCCAGCCACGCCGAGAGCTGCGGATATGCCGCGCTGGAAGCCTATGCCTGCGGTGCCCTACCGTTGTTGACCGATATTCCGGCCTTCCGCGCACTCAGCGATGACGGCGCGGTCGGCGAACTCTGGCCAGTGGGCGATGCCGGCGCATTGGCGGAACTGCTGTTGCGCGTGGCGCGGCAGCGACCCAGCCGCGCGCAGGTGCGGGCGCACTTCGATGCGCGGTTGTCGTTCGCGGCAGTGGGGCAGCGTTGGGCACAGGCGTACGCAAGCTTGCTGAAACAAATGCGAGCGCACCCGCGATGAAGTTGGCGCTGGTGGTGCCGGGTGGGGTGGATCGCAGCGGCGACGTTCGCGTGATTCCAGTGTTCCTGACCCTGATCGAATGGCTGGCACGCAACCATGAGGTGCACGTGTTCGTGCTGCATCAGGAACCCTTGCCCGATACCTGGATGCTGCGCGGAGCAAAGGTGCACAACATCGGCGCGCGACGCACGCGCCTGCGTGCCATTGGTGCGATTGTTAAAGAACATCGGCGCGCACCGTTCGCCGTGATCCAGGCGATCTTTTCCGGCTACTGCAGCCTGATCGCGGTGAGCGCGGCCAAGCTGCTGCGACGTCCCAGCGTGGTGCATATCGCCGGTGGTGAACTGGTGGCTCTGCATGCCATCGGGTATGGCGGCCGGCGGCGGTGGCGCGGGCGCCTACGCGAGGCGGTGATCCTGCGCCTGGCCGATCGTGTTACCGCCGCCAGCGCGCCGATCATCGCCTCGTTGCAGGCACTCGGCATCGGCGCGCAGCGCGTGCCGCTGGGCGTGGATCTGCGTGCCTGGCAGCCGGTTCCGCCGAGGATGCGCGAAGGCGCAGCTGCACGCCTGCTGCACGTGGCCAGCCTCAACCCGGTCAAGGACCAGACCACCTTGCTGCAGGCAATGGCCGCACTCAAACGCGCCGGCGTCGCCTTTACGCTGGATATGGTCGGTGTCGACACGCTGGACGGTGCCATGCAGCGCCTGGTGCAGCAGCTTGGCCTGCAGGAGCAGGTGCGCTTTCTCGGCTTCAAGACCCAGCGCGAATTGCGCCCGATCATGCTGGCCGCCGACGTGCTGGTGATGTCGTCCCTGCACGAAGCTGGGCCGATGGTGCTGCTGGAAGCGGCCGTGGCCGGTGTTCCGACCGTAGGCACGGCCGTGGGGCATCTGGTCGAATGGGCGCCGATCGCCGCGCTGGCGGTGCCGCCGGGCGATTGGGCGGGCATGGCCGAGGCGATCCGACAGGTGCTTGGCGATGACGAGCTGCGCCTGCGCCTGGCATGGGCGGCGCAGTGTCGCGCAGTGCGCGAAGACGCGGCGATGACCACGCGTTTGTTCGAACAGATCTATCGGCAGTTATGCGAGCAGCGACCGCTTGGTCCATCACCCTAACGCGGCCCGAAGCTACGGCGCAGCTATCAGGTCGACGTGCCCGTTGCTGGGTGCTCGGCGCGGCGTATGCAGCGCTTACGCGGCGGTATTGCTCGGGCCTTTCATATCCACCTGACGACTGCCCGCCGCGTTGTGCCGGCCGCTGTTGAGAGCGAGATTCAAGCAGGTTGGCGTAGCCAGTACGCGCGACGTAGTTCCTGTGCCCATGGAGCGCAGCTAAGCACGCAGCGTCCGCCGATTGCTGCTGTGGTCAGCCATCTTGGCCGCAGCGACCATCGCAACTTACAGGGTCGGGGGTGCCGGCGCATGTTCCGCGCCAACACAGACATCAGACGCCAGCACGATATTCCTTGAGGTCGCCAACGCAGCCTTACGCGGGCTGCAGATACCCATCGAGCGCGGCGCGCACCACATACAGCGTGTCGGTGCGCGGGACGGGCCGGGTCAGGCGGGTCATCAGACGGCGCGCCTGGGTCTGGCGCACCCACGGTTGGTCTTGCAGCCACAATTGGGTCTGCAACATGTCGGCCCGCTCCTTGCGGCTCTCTGCCGACGGCACCACGCGTTGATGCAGATACTCCCGCGCCTCCCGTAGCGAACCCGACCACTCGATACCGGGCAGCGCAGACAACCACAGGTTCGAGCACGAGGCAGTGGTCAGTGTTAGCCGGGCGGCACGCATGCGCAGGAGCCGCGGGCATTGCGCATGCAGACGTGCCATCACGGCCGCTGGCACCACTGCGCGGTAGTAGCGCTGCAGCAACAACAGCGGCGGCAAGGCCCACCATGGCGAGACGGCCGGGTCGTCCCACAGCTCTTGCCAATCGCGTGGCCCCATGTGCGTTGCCAGCAAGGCCAGATCGTGCAGATGCATCAACCTAATGCTGCGGTGGCAGATACCGCCGGCCGCATGCAGCAGTAGATGGCACATCAAGGCACCGGTGGATGGGTACGGATTCAGCCCGGGCTGCGGGCGCTCCGGCCAGATCCGTGCGGTGATGTCCACGCTGCGCAACGGCAGGCGTTCCTGGATGCGCGTGTGCAGCTCGATATTGATCGGTGCATCGCGATGCTCGCCCAGACCGGCCACCGCGTCGCCGTGGAGCGGTTTGAACACCTGGTGCTTCCATTGTGCGAACGACGCCACATAGCCAAGCTCGCACAACAGCGCCGCCGTCGCAGGCGCGTCGTCGGGCTGTACCAGCAGGTCGATGTCGGCCATTGGACGATCGCCGGGCAGGTACACGCCAAGCCGATGCAGGGCGCTCCCCTTGAGGCCCACCAGCGCGATGCCGGCGATGCGTGCGGCCGCATCGATCTGCGTCAGTAGCAGGGCAATCCGCCGGTGCCGGTCTTCGACATGGTTGCGCTGTTCGCTCAGGAAGGCGGTCCATTCGGCGTTCTGCCACAACGAGCGTCGCTGCAGCAGGGGCGATACGCCATGCGCTGCTGCGGCCGCTGCGGCCAGCTGCCACTGCAGTCGGTCCCACTGCAGCGCAGTGTCGCCGGGCTGCGCCAGCTCGTGCGCCAACTGCTCGGTGGCAGTGTGTAGGCCGTGTCGGATGGTGCGAAGCGAAGGCTGCATGCAGGTGATCCGGAAAGTCGAACAGGGTGGAACAGGAGGGCGATGGAGGGTGCGGGCGATGCGGCCAGCGGGTGGTGATGCAACTAAGGCAGCGCTGTAATGCGTCGCGCGGATGCCACATCAGGGCGGTCGCGCGGCCGCTTGCTGCCGCCGTCGATCAGCCCACCAGTACCGTTTCCAGGTGTCGCGGCGGGCGCGCCGCCAGGGCGGCGAGCGGCTCGGTGCGGTGGAGATGCTCCGATGCGATCAATGCGTCCCAACGCGCTTCCAGCTGCTCGGCCGCTTGCGAAAAGGCGTCGGCCGTCATCGTTGCGCGTGCCTGCTGCAGATCGACCTGGGTATGCAGCAGATTGCGCACGCTGCGGTAAAACTCCGAGTCGTACGCGCCATGGAACATCATTGCCAGGTCGTCGCTGTCCTGCCAATGTGTCTTGCCTCCCAGCTGGTTCTTTACTTCTTCGTAGAACTTGGTGCCGGGCAGGGGATACGACACGCTAACGCCGATGATGTCCGGGTTGGCCTGCGTCACCAGTGCGCGCGTGGCCAGGATGTCGTCGAGCTCTTCGCCCAGATACCCAAGCTGGATAAAGAAGCCCACGCGGATGCCATGTGCGCCCAGCCGCTCGCGCGCAGCGATTACCTCGGCCACTTGCGTGCCCTTGGTCATCTTGTCGAGGATGCGCTGGCTGCCGCTTTCTGCGCCAATCCAGGCTTCGGCACAACCGGCACGCGACAGCGCGGCAGCCATGCGATCGCTGGCCAGATCGGCGCGGGTCTGGATGGTGAACGGAATTACGCCGTCGGCCTCGCTCAAGCGTTGCGCAAACGTCTCGACCCACTCGATATGGAAGCCGAAGATATCGTCCGCCATCCATAGATGGTCGGGCTGGAACTGACGTTTGAGGTGGATCATCTCGGCAGCCACGTCTTCGGCGCCGCGGCGTTTGTAGTGGTTGCCCCAGATCGGCTTGGCGCACCAGTTGCACCGGAACGGGCAGCCGCGCGAGGCCGCCATGTTCAAGCTGAAATAGCCATGCCGTTGCTGCCAGAACTGCCGATAACGCGGCATGTCGACCAGATCCCACGCAGGCAGCCCACTCAGGCGTGCATCCGGTGGCTGCGCACCCGGATGCGCACGCGCTGCGTCCGGGTCGCTGGTGGCAATGCTTGCAACACCAGTCAGCCAAGCCTGCTCATCAAGGTGCGGAGTGGTTTCCAAGCGTTCGATCAGTTCGATCAACGGCGCGATGCCTTCGCCGATCAAAACCGCATGTGCGCCGGCGGCCAGAAAGACATCCGGGTTGTCGGAGGCATCCGAGCCCGCCACCAGCACCCGGCACCCGGCGGCGCGCGCCTGCCCGATCATGCGGCAGGCCGCCTCACGCATCCGGCTCAGGCACATCTTGGTCAGGAAGTTGAAGTTGTCTTCGTAGAACACCACCAGATCCGGCTGCGCCTCCTGCAGCGCGCCTGCATAGTCGGCTACGTCGTCGGCCAGCATGGCGTCGAACAGGCTCAGCGCATGCCCACGCTCGCGCAGCAATGCGGCAATCTGCAGGGTGGCCAACGGGGGGTACGGCTTGCCGCGCTCCCATTGCTTTGGGTCGTAACGCAGGAAATACGAATGACTGACCTGGATCTTTAGCATCTGCGCAAGGCTCTCGTTCTGTTGCCAGATGACGCGCAGCGGTCGCGTGCGCAGACACCGGCATTCGGCTCGGCAGTAGGTGCGCACGCAGGTGCCTTTGGTTGCGCCATCGCGCTGCGTTGCCGCGGCGATGTGAGGCGGCAGTTCAGCGCACGCGGTGATGCAACCTTTCGCGACGCAACGCGCACACACGGGCTGATCGATGCAATGGATGACAGGCATGCCGCAGTCGGCTGCGTTGGCGCAACACATGCCGGTAAGCGAACGCGTATGCGTGGTTCCGCCGAGTACGCTCACACCGGACACGGTTGCAGCAGACCCGTTCGGTGAGCAGCGTGCGCGGCGCTTCAGCGTGCGACGGCAGATCCTCGGTGCGCTCTTCCACTTTCATAGCGACAGCGAGGCGTTGCTGGCGCTGGTCGATGCCGCCTATGCCGGCCTGCCGGCGCACTGCCTGCCAGTGGCACCGCACTTCCATCTCACGCTGGATCTGGTGCCGCGCGCGCCTGGTGCCGTCATTGATGTACCGCCGCCTGTCCGCACGCATGCGGTTGGCGGGCTGGTCTGCGGCGTCATGGATGCCTGCAATCACTTGATGCTCTCTGTGCATGAGCGCCGCGCGATGCTGGTGGTCTCCGAGGACATGCTGGCGCACGCGTATCACGTGCGTTACGAGCTCATCGAATTCGCAGTGTTCCTGCTTGCCGCGCGCGGCATTGGGCTGGTGCCCCTGCATGGCGCCTGCGTGGGTCGGCAGGGTCGCTGCGTGCTGTTGCTTGGTGCCAGCGGAGCGGGCAAATCCACGCTGGCGTTGCACAGCCTGCTGCACGGCCTGGAGTTCATTGCCGAAGATGGTGTATTCGTGGCGCCGGATAGCCTGCTCACCACCGGTGTGGCCAATTTCCTGCATCTGCGGCCGGAATCGCTCGGCCTGCTCGATGCGCAGACGCGCGCATGGATCAGTGCATCGCCCACCATTTACCGCCGCAGCGGCGTGGAAAAGTACGAGGTCGATCTTCGCCACGGCCATGCGACGCTTGCGCCCACGCCGTTGCAGTTGAGCGCGGTCTTGATGCTGTCCAGCCAGCCTGCCGATGCCTCCGCACCGAGCCTGGTGCCTGTGCCGGGCGCGCAGATTGCCGAGTACCTGGCGCGCGACCAGCCATACGCCGCCGGTCAGCCTGGTTGGCAGCGTTTTGTTGCGCAGGTGCAGCGCGTGGGCATGTTTACCCTGGGCCGCGGCGCTCACCCGCACGCCTCGTTGGAGGCTGTGCTGCAGGTGCTGCGATGACAGGCTTCTCTGGCCTGCACGCACGCAACGCGACGTGTGTCGCGGATCGAACGCGGCATCAGGCCCGTGGCGCAGCCGATGCGTAAGCCCCCACATGGCGGCCGGAGGCAAGCGACGCTGCGCAGCTTTACCGACACGCTGGTGCCCGCAGACCTACCGGCTGTCGCGCTGTACGTTGCCCTGTCGCTGGCCGCCGCATGCGTCGGCAGCATCGTCGCCGTGTGCCTGGTGCCGCTGGTGCAACCCGGGCACAGCGTGCAGTTGGCCGGCTACCAACTCGCATTGCCGGGTGGCCTGCCAACCCAGATGAGCCTGTTCGTGGGGGTGAGCCTGTTATTCGCTGCGCTGCGCTGGTACGGCGCACGCCTGGCCGCACGCCTGACCAGCCGCTATGCAGTGGGTCTGCGCCGGCGCGTGCACGCCGCGTTGCTCGATGCGCCGTTGCCGGCACTGGCGGGCGCCAGTTCGGCCGAAATTGCCAACGTGCTCACCTACAACATCGAGATCGCCACGCAAGGCTTCAGCGCCGTGCTGCAGTTGCTGGTGGCAGGCATCACCGCGCTGGTCAGCGTGTGCATCGCCGTGCTGATCGCACCTGCGCTGTTGTTTGCGACGCCGCTGCTGTTGCTGCTGGCCTGGTTGGGCGTGCGCCTGTCCAGCAGCGATGCACAGGCGCGCATCAGCCGCGACTACGTGGCCGACATGACGCAGCTGTTCTGGTTGAGCGAAGACTTTCCACGTCGTCTGCGCCATGTGCGCTCGTTTCAGCGCGAAGCAGTCGAACTGCAGCATTACGAGCGTATTTCGACGCGCTTGGGGCAGGGCTACGCGCAACAGCAGGAGCTGGTGGCCAGCAGCCGGTTGGTGCTGGAACTCACCGCCGTGGCCGCAATCGCCGGCATTCTGGTGCTGGCTAATCTGTGGCAGGGTGCCGACCGCGCCGCGCTGATCACCGTCAGCCTGTTGCTGGGCCGCCTGCTGCCGTATCTGGTCACCACGCGGCAGAGCGTGCAGCAGTTGCGTTCCGCCTGGCCGGCGCTGCAGCTTTGGCGGCGCCATGTGGATCTGGGTGCAACGCGCATGCAGGCATCGGCCGACGCGGCACAGCCGCTGCCGGCGGCGCTGCATGTGGAGCGCATCGAGCTGGCGGCGCCGCTGCCCGCGCTGGATATCGGCCCGCTGCTGCTGGTGCCCGGCCAGATGGCCTTGATCGTCGGCCCTTCCGGCGTCGGCAAGAGCAGCTTGATGGATGTGCTCTCCGGGCAGACGCCGCCCGCCGCGTTCGATGCGCATACCGGTGGGCGTCGGCTGGACTTTGCCGCGTACCGGCAACTGATCCGGCATAGCGCCTACATCGGCCAGGGCGTGCGGCCCTGGCAGCGCACGGTGCGCGACTGCCTGGAGTGGGCGTTGCCGGGTGCCACCGAGCTCCGCATGTGGCAGGCGCTGGCCGATGTGGGGTTGCACGCGCGTCTGCAGCGCGACGGCCATGGCCTGCTGACGGCCATCAACGGCCCGGACAGCCGCCTGTCCGGTGGCGAGTTGCAGCGCCTGCTGTTGGCGCAGGTATTGCTGCGCGCGCCGACCCTGGCGCTCCTGGACGAGGCGACCAGCGCACTCGACGCCCCGGCCGAACATCAACTGCTATGCACCTTGCGGCAGCGGCTGTCGCAGACCGTGCTGGTGGTGGTCTCGCATCGCACCAGCCTGGCGGCGGTGGCCGATCGCACTATCACCCTTGGACAGACACCGGTGTTGCAGCCACACGGCAAGCGCGCGGCGCTGGCGACACGCCAGGGCGCGTAAGCCGCGTGCAGCGCCGGTCCGTCACCGCAACGCGCAGGCGCTAACCGGCGATTTCCTCCAACGCACGATTACGCGTGCGCGGCCCGAATACAGCGATTACGCTCGCCACGATCGACATGCTGATCACGATGAACGCCAGCACGCCATGGCTGCCGACCTGCGCAAGCAGCCAACCGATCAACACGCTGCTGACCGCCGTCGACAGACGGCTGAACGAGTAGCAGAACCCAACCGCCCGCGCACGCAATCCGGTGGGGAACAACTCAGCTTGGTAGCCGTGGTAGGCAAAGCTCATCCAGGCGTTGCAGAACGCGATCATCGCCCCGCACAACACCATGCCGATGGCGTCATGCTGTAGAGAAAACAGTACCCCAAACAGCACCGCGCCCAGTGCCGACGCAGTGATCTGCGACTTGTTTTCCCAACGTTGCGCAAAGCGCAGCAACAGCAGCGGCGCAAGCGGGTAGGCCAGCGAGATCGCAAACGAATAGCCCAGGCTCTTGGTCACCCCGGTGCCCTGCGCCGCAATCAGTGCCGGCAACCAGTTACCGAAGCCGAAGAAACCGATGGCCTGAAACACATGGAACACCACCAACATGCCGATACGCCCGCGATACGGCGCCTGCCACAAGGCCGACGCCCTCATCTGCGCGGCAGGCGCTACGGTAGCCAGCTGCGGTTCGGGCAAAGGCGCGCCGATGTCGCGCACGCAGCGCGCTTCCAGTTGCACCAACACCGCATCCGCTTCGTCATTGCGGCCCTGCGTTGCAAGCCAGCGCGCCGATTCGGGCAAGCGGCTGCGCAACCACCAGATCGCCAATGCGAACACGCCGCTCAGCAACACCACCCAGCGCCAGCCGCTCATGCCCAGCGGCGCATGTGGAACCAGCAGCCAGGCGGTCAGGGCCACCGTGGGCACCGCCAGAAACTGCACGAAGAAGGCGAACGCGAACGCTGCGCTACGCATGTGCCGCGGCACCAGTTCGGACAGGTAGGTGTCGATGGTCACCAGCTCGATGCCCAACCCGATGCCCACCACAAAGCGCAGCACGATGACTGCGGTGGCCGTGCTTTGGAGGCCCATCGCCACGGTTGCCGCGGTGTACCAGACCAGCGCGAAGGTAAACACCAGGCGGCGGCCGAAGCGATCGGCGAACGGACTCAACAACGCGGCTCCGACAAACAGGCCAAGAAACGTGGCCGCGGCGAATGCAGCCTGGTCCGACATGCCAAATGCGCCATCGCCACCCTTGGTAAAAATGCCGTCGGCGATCAGCCCGGGGCTGATGTAGGCGGTCTGGAACAGGTCGTACAGCTCGAAGAACCCGCCCAGTGCCAGCAACCCGACCAACCGCCATAGCGTGGCGCTGGCTGGCAGTCGATCGATGCGCGCGGCGATCTGTGCGGCACTGGAGTCAGGGGCGGGCGGGGCATTCATCGCCATCGTCGTGTCGCATTGCCAGGTCAGCCCGCATCATAGCGAGCGGCCTGGTCCGGGTAGCGCTGGCCCTTCGTGGCACCGGCGACGTGTTCGCGCCTTGGTCGGCGCATCCGCTGCGAGGGCGTGGGCCGCGGTACCCAAAGGCAGTCAACAGAACGACTGTACAGCCGCAAGGCGGGCACGGCTGGTGTCTGGTGCCGGCAGCAGCAGGGACGCTCGTGCAATCCGATTGTTGCGTGCATCTCAACCGAGCTGGCAACTGCCTAGTAGTGGCTGGTCAGCCGCACGCGAAGACCTAGGCACGCCCGCATCCGGTGTTCGGCTGCTGGAATGCTGTAATCCTCTCAGCGCCGGGCAAGCGGCTGGCAATGCGGTCCCGGCAGCCCCATCTCTTGACCATCACTTAGTTCCGGAGCCGTCCGATGACGCCCATTTCCGTGCTCGACCTGGCGCCCGTCTGCGAAGGCAGCGACACCACTCACGCCTTCGCCAACATGCTCGATCTGGCACAACATGCCGAGCGCTGGGGCTATCACCGGTATTGGCTGGCCGAGCACCACAATATGCCAGGCATCGCCAGCGCCGCCACGGCGGTGTTGATCGGCCACGTCGCCGGCGGCACCAAGTCCATCCGCGTCGGTTCCGGCGGCATCATGCTGCCCAATCACGCACCGCTGCAGGTGGCCGAGCAGTTCGGCACACTGGCCTCCTTGTATCCGCAGCGCATCGATCTGGGCCTGGGCCGCGCGCCCGGCACTGATCAACCGACCGCGCGCGCCTTGCGCCGCTACTTCGACAGCGCCGACCAATTCCCGCAGGACGTTGCCGAGCTGTTGCGTTACTTCGCCCCCGCGGTGCCGGGGCAGTTGGTGCAGGCAGTGCCTGGCGCCGGGCTGGACGTGCCGGTCTGGCTGTTGGGGTCCAGTCTGTTCAGTGCGCGCCTGGCCGCCGCAATGGGCTTGCCGTTCGCATTCGCTTCGCATTTCGCGCCCGATGCGATGGACGAGGCGGTGTCGATCTACCGCCGCGAATTCCGCCCGTCTGCGCAACTGGCCAAGCCGCACGTCATGCTCGCCCTCAACGTGGTGGCGGCCGAAACGCAAGCGCAGGCGCGTCGTTTATTCACCACCCAACAGCAGAGTTTCGTCAATTTGCGTCGCGGCAAGCCCGGCAAGATCCCGCCGCCCATCGACGACATCGACAGCTTCTGGCAGCCGCATGAGCGCGTCGGCGTGGAGCGCGCTCTGGCATGCACCGTGCTCGGTAATGCCGACCAGATTGCGCAGGGCGTAGCCGCTTTCATCGAGCGGCACGCGCCGGACGAGCTGTTGTTCACCGCCAACATCTACGACCACGCCGCGCGTCTGCGCTCGTTTGAAATCGCGGCAGAAGCGGTGCGGGAACTGGACGTGACCACTGCGTGATTCACGTCGCTTTGCGCGGCAATCCGCTCAGATGCGTGCATCTCCATTGGGAACACACGCATGCAACTCCAGGAACGTAGCGAGAGCATCAAGCAGTTGGCGGAATTGATTCGCGGCGTGGACATTGCAATGTTCACGACCGTCTCGGCAGACGGCAAGTTGGTGAGCCGCCCGCTGGGCACGCAGGAAGTCGAATTCGATGGCGACCTGTGGTTCGCCACCGCTGCCGACAGCCCGAAGGTAGCGGAGATCGCTGCCGATCCGCGCGTCAATGTGGCCTACGCCTCGGCGTCCAAGAACACCTATGTGTCGGTCGCAGGCACTGCCCGCGTGGTGCACGACCGCGCCAAAATCGATGAGTTGTGGTCGCCGGCAATGAAAGTATTCTTCCCCGGCGGCAAGGACGATCCCAACCTGCGCCTGATCCACGTGCGCGCCGAGTCGGCAGAGTATTGGGACGGCCCCAGTGGCCTGCTCGGCAAGGCGCTTTACTTCGTCATGACGGCTGTTACCGACGATACCGCCAGCCTCTCGGACAACCGCGTGGTCGATCTGAAGTAAGCGAGAGCTCACGTCAGCAATCAGCGCTGCTGCGAGGTCCAAGACCCGACTTAAGCGACAAGACCCGATCCAAGCGCCAAGACGTGGTGTTGGCGCGACGATCGGGCTGTTTTAGAGGCAGCGGAAGCGCATCGCGACCCGAGCCGCTTGATTGGCCTCTAGCGCAACATGCCGCCAATAACGCGCGTCATTCGCACGGGTGTTTCGCGACGCAGCCTCGACCCAAGATCGCTCAACCGCACGCCAGTGCCTTGGCCTCTCTCCAGTGGGAGAGGGGTTGGGGTGAAGGTACGTCCGTCGCCATCCTCGACGTTTGACGGAGATGCCAATCAGCGATCGCCAGGGAAGACGAGGGCTCACGCATTCCAGCGTCAGGCGTGATCGGTCAGCGCCAAGCACAATCCGGCGCGCACGCAAGGTTGAAACTCAACGCCAAGCCACCGGCCACCAGCCACGAATCAGATCCACCAAGTGGTCCGAGGTGATGCCGAACACCGCGATCGAGACCAGCGCCGCCGCCCAGCCCACCAACATCAATGCGCCATCGCGTTCCAGCAAGGCCAGCGCGAACAGCAGCAGGATCAGGCCGAACAGGTAGTTGGTAAACGGGATCGGCAGCGTCAGCAAGATGCCGACCAACACCAGCAGCAATCCGGTGAACACCTGCGCCGGTATCCGATCGAGCACGCCGTGCAAACGCGGCTTGAGCAGGCGATCCAGCCGCTGCAGCGTCGGTGCCAGTTTGGTCACGAACCGCTGACTGGTACGTCGCCGTGGCCCGCGGTCGCCGATAAAGGCCGGTACCCACGGCTTGCGCAGGCAGCACATCATCTGCAGGCCGATCAGCACTGTCAGCGGGCCACTGATGCCGCCAGCCACGCCTGGAATCGGAATAAAGGACGGCAGGATCGCCAGGAACAAAAACACCCCGAACGCGCTCTGCTGCAGGTCGGCCAGGATTTCGCGCACGCGTAGCACGTGTTCCGGGTCGCCCTCGCTGAAGGCCGCCAGCAAGCTGCGGATGCCTTCATTGCGGTAGCGCATCTGTTCGCCATCGGAATCATCGGATGGCGGGACGCCGCTATCCGACGATGTCATCGCTGTCCTCGTCGCCGATACGGCTCAGCAGCAGCTTGTCCACGCGCGCGCCGTCCAGGTCCACGATCTCGATGCGCCAACCGGCCCAGTCGAAGAACTCGCCAGCCTGCGGAATGCGCCCGAAGTAGTAGATGCACAGCCCGGCCAGCGTGTGGTAATCGCCTTCGTCGGCTTCCGGCAGTTCGGCGCCCAACACTTCGCGCAGTTCTTCCACCGGCAGCGAGCCGTCGATCAGCAGCGAGCCGTCGGCACGGGTGATCACCAGCGCATCTTCGTCGGTATTTTCCACCGCCTGCAGACGGCCGACCACCGCGCCCATCAGGTCGCTAATGGTCACCAAGCCGCGGATTTCACCGTATTCGTCCACCACCAGCGCCATCGACTGCTGTTCTTCGCGAAAGATCTCCAGCAGCTTCATCGCATGCGTGGACTCGGACACGAACAAGGTATCGCGCAGCGCCTGGAAAAGATTCTCGCCGTGCCCACCCATGCGCGTGACCAGCGATTTGACTTCCAGCACGCCGGCAATGTCCTGGTCGCTGCCGCGATACACCGGGTAACGCGAAAACTCGTGCTCGCGCATCATCTGCAGGTTGCGTTCCGGCTCGGCATTGGCATCCAGCCAGGCGATGCGGTTACGCGGCGTCATCAGGCTGTCGGCGGTGCGGTCGCCCAGGCGCATCACCCGGTTCATCATGTCGCGCTCGTGCGCATCGATCACGCCCGCCTCGTGGCTTTCGGCCACCAGCATGCGGATCTCTTCTTCGGTGATCGACGCCGATTCGTCCTTGCCCATGCCCAGCATCCGCAGCACCAGCCGGGTGGAGCGTGCCAGCACCCAGACCCCGGGCGCGGCGATCTTGGCCAGCCAGGTCATGGGGACCGCGACAAAGCCGGCAATGTCCTCGGAATTGCGCAATGCCAGTCGCTTGGGCACCAGCTCGCCGAAGATCAGCGTCAGGAAGGTGATCAGCGCCACCGCCAGGGTGCTGCCGATCACCGCCGAATACGGTTTGGGGTCGCCAACCAACGAGAACGTGGCCGACAGCGCAGGGAAGGCCAGCTGCAGCCGCTCGCCGATCGCCTCGCCGATGGCTTCGCCGCCGAACAGGCCGGTCAGGATGCCGATCGAGGTGATACCGATCTGGACCGTGGACAGGAAGTTCTCCGGGCTCTCGGCCAATGCGAGCGCCCGCGCCGCGCGCTTGCTGGAGCCGGCCATCTGCTTGAGGCGGCTCTTGCGCGAGGTCATCAGCGACATCTCCGACATGGCGAAGAAGCCGTTCAACAGGATCAATGCGATGACGATCAAAAACTCAACCACGGGCGTCTTCCCCGGTCAGTGAAGGGGAGGGCGGGCAAGCACGGGGTTGGCCGGCGCGCGCGAAGGCGGGGCGGCAACGGGGAAATATAGGGTCGTCTTCCATAGGGTGCGCCCGAAGGCGCGGGGGCATGTTAGCAAATCGCAGGGTGATTCGAGCCGGGAAAACCCGGCGTGAAGGCCGCGCGCGGCGTCGATATACCCAGACAGGTCATGGAACGGTCATAATTCGTCCTTGGCGTCCGTCTCTCCCTCGACGGCAGGAAGTTCTCCACCCATGTTCTCGTTGCAGACCATCTTCGGCTCCGGCAAGCAGTTCTACGCGCTTCTGAACGAAGCGGCGCAGGCCGCCTACGACAGCACCAAGGCGTTGCACGCCATGATGCGCACGTCCGACCGGCAACCCGCGCTGGACGCCTTCAAGCTGGCCCGCCTGCGCGAACGCGCCGCCTCCGACAAGATCGGCCAGGCGCTGGTGGACAGCTTCATGACCCCGATCGAGCGCGAAGACATCGAAGCGCTGGGCTCGGCGCTGTACAAGATTCCCAAGCAGGTAGAAAAATTCGCCGACCGCTACTCGCTGGCCACCAAGCACCTGGAACACATCGACTTCGCCCCGCGCGCGGCGATGCTGGAGCAAGCGGCCGCGGTAGTGGTGGAGATGGTCACCGACCTGCCGCAGATGAACATCGATCGCATGACTGCGCTCAACGACAAGCTGCGGACGCTGGAAAACGAAGCCGACCGCCTGATGCTCGAGCTGTACCGCGACATCTATTCCGGCCGCCTGGACACGCTGCAGATGTTCCTGCTCAAGGAGTTCTTCGAGATCCTGGAAAAAGCCATCGACCGTTGCCGCGAGGCAGGGGTGGTGGTGTACCAGATCGTATTGAAGAACAGCTGAGGTCGCCGCGTGCTTACCCTTGTTCTGGTGGTGATCCTGGCCGCGTTGGTATTCGAGTTCATCAACGGCTTCCACGACACCGCCAATTCCATCGCCACCGTCGTCGCCACCAAGGTGTTGTCACCCGGCTGGGCGGTGATGCTGGCCGCCGGCATGAACCTGATCGGCGCCCTGACCGGCACTGCGGTGGCCTTGACCATTGCCTCTGGGCTGCTCAACACCAACGTGGTCGAGGTCACCCCGCAGGTGATCCTGTGCGCGCTGCTGGGCGGCATCATCTGGAACCTGATCACCTGGTGGAAGGGGCTGCCGTCGTCGTCCTCGCATGCGCTGATCGGTGGCCTGTGTGGCGCCGGCCTGGCCGCCGCGCACAATAACTGGGACGCGTTGATCTGGTCGGAAAACATCGGCAACTGGGCCAAGAACAAGGGCCTGTTGTGGAAGGTGTTCGTGCCGATGATCACCTCGCCGATCGCCGGTTTCCTGCTCGGCATCGTGGTGATGGTGCTGCTGTGGGCGATCATCGCCGGCATGTCCAGGCTTGGCGGCCCGATCGGGCGGCTGGCGCGGCCGCGCTGGGTCAATGCGTTCTTCGGCAAGGCGCAGATCGCCTCGGCCGCGTACATGGGCTACGCGCACGGCCACAACGATGCGCAGAAGACCATGGGCATCATCGCCATGACCCTGATCGGCGCGCAGTCGGCCGGAGCACTGGACAGTCTGCCTAGCTGGCTGGCATTCCTGCATCCGGGCACCGGCCTGGCCGCCGGCGACGGCATCCCGATGTGGATCGTGCTGACCTGCGCGGTGGTGATGGCCGCCGGCACCGCGTCCGGTGGCTGGAAGATCATCAAGACGCTCGGTCACAAGATGGTCAAGCTGCATCCCATCCATGGCTTTGCTGCCGAGACCAGCTCGGCCACCGTGCTCACCGTCGCCGCGCATTTCGGGATGCCAGTGTCGACCACGCACAGCATTTCCACCGCGATCATGGGCGTGGGGTTTGCCAAGAACCCGCGCTCGCTGCGGCTGGGCGTGATCGAGCGCATTGTGTGGGCCTGGATTCTGACCATCCCCGCTGCTGGCGGCGTGGCGTATCTGATCCTGACAATGTTCGAGCTGTTTGGCTGGATCTGAGGCAATGTCGCGGTGCGGTCACGCACCGCTGTCACGCTGGTGGGTTATTGCGCAAGGGATCTGCCGTGACTGGGCTGCCTGCGCGTCCTGAGTGAGACCTTCCGCAATGATGCTTGCCCTGGTATGCGTGTTGTTCGGATTCGCCTGGTTGCTCGACCGTCGCGGCTTGCGGCGGTTCTCGCGTGTGCTGGCCGGCGCAAGCCTGCTGCTGGTATTGGCGATTGGCTGCGGGCCGCTGCCATCGTGGATGCTGCAGAACCTGCAGCGTACCGGGGTCAACGATTTCAATGGCTGGGGCGCGCGCAATGTCATCGTGCTGTTGGGCGCCGGCACCGTGCGTCCGGAAGGCCGCGATGCGGTGGCCGAGGCCAACATGTTCGCCTATGGCCGCATCGTCGAATCGGCGCGACTGTATCGGCAATGTCGGCACAGCGGTGGCGATTGCAAGATCGAGATCAGCGGCGGCGACGCACGCGGCCTGGGCCTGTCCGAGGCGGTGGTCTATCAACGCGTATTGATCGGGCTGGGGATCGATCGGGCGGATCTGATCATGGAACCGTCCAGCATGAACACCTGGCAGAACGCGCAATTCAGTCAACCCTTGCTGCGCGCGCACCGGCCCGATCGCGTGGTGCTGGTGTCCTCGGCCACGCATCTGCGCCGCGCCGAGCTGTACTTTCGCCATTTCGGGATCGATGCCATCCCGGTGCGCGCCGACTGGCTGACCGCTTCCTGGTCGATCCTGCCGCAGAGCTACAACTTCACCCTGGCCGATGTCGCCCTGCACGAATACCTGGGCATCGCGCGCTATCAGCTCTACCAATGGCTGGGCTGGAACGTGAAGGCGACCGAGCCCGGCGCGATCTGAGCGCCAAGACGGCGGTCGTTCCGCCGCCGGACGTGAGTCGCACGCCCGGCACTGCACGCGCTCAGCGTGTTTCGTACATCGCCTCGACGTCGCGACGGAACGCGGCCTGGCTGTCGGGGCGGTTGTAGAACATGTGACCACCGGGATACTCGCGCACTTGCACGCGCGTGGGGTCGCCCATCGCCGGCATCTGGTCCACGGTCAGCACCGATCCCATGAACGGGCAGGAGAGATCGTTCCAGCCATGTGCGATCAGTACACGCAGCTTGGGGTCGATCGCCACCGATTGACGCAGCTGCGTCACCGCGCCCTTGCGCAGTTCATCGCCCCATTCCCACGCCGTATTGACCTCGTAATTGATCGCCTGATAGCGGGCATCGACTTTCCAGCCGACGATCCGGGTGACGAAGTCCACCATCGCGGTGGTGGTCGGCGCGATGATGCTGTCCAACAGCGGGTCGCTGGCGCGCTGCGTAGGGTCGTTGGGGAACGGGTCGAAGGCGGTCACGTTGGCGTCGTAGCGGCTGCCCAGCTCGCCCTTGTCGCGAAACACTTCACGCAGATACGCCTGGGTTTCCAGGCGCCCACCGGAACGGCGCACATAAGCCGGATCCAGCCCGGTCATGCGGGTGACCTGCTGCAGCATCGCCTCGCTGGCCTGCGGGTCGGTGCGGCCTTTCATCAGCGCCACCGCATAGTCGCCGCGGGTGTAGTCGATCACCTGACGCATCGCGCTGTCGCTGAGCTGGCCCTGGCGCTCCAGGTGCGCAGCGGCGATCGAGGGCAGGGTCAGCATCCACGCCAGCGGCGAGACGTCGCTGTTGTCGTCCAGGGTCGGGTTGAGGAACGGCGAGACCAGCACCACGCCGTTCATCGCCACGCCAAGGCGGGTCTGCAGATACTGGGTGATGCGCGGTCCGCGGAAGCCACCATAGCTCTCGCCGACCAGATACTTGCGCGTCTGCAGGCGGCGATTCTTCAGCAGCCAGTCGTAGATCACGCGCGAGAGATATTCCACGTCGGCCTGCGGGTTGTAGAACTGCTTCTTGGCCTCGTCGTCGCCGATTAGCGCGCGGCTGAAGCCGGTGCCGACCGGGTCGATGAACACCAGGTCGGTGAAGTCCAGCCAGGTGCCCGGATTGTCGCGCAAGGTCGCCGGTGCGGACGCGCTGTCGCCTTCGGCGCCGAAGCCGACCACCTTCGGCCCGATCGCGCCCATGTTCAGATAGACCGACGCCGCGCCTGGTCCGCCGTTCAAGGCAAAGGTCACCGGGCGGTCCTTGCCGTCCACGGTGTAGGCGGTGAACACTACCTCGCCGGTGGTTTTGCCCTGCGCGTCGCGCACCGGCAGCGTGCCGACCGTGGCGGTGTAGTTCAGCGTTCGCCCGGCAAGGCGCGTACTTTGACGCACGCTGGTATCGGCCGGCAGCGGGGTGGGGTTGGTCGTAGCGGCATCGGCCTTGGCGCCGGGCTTTGAATCGGTCTTACTGTCCTGCGCGGCGGCGAATGCCGGGACGCCGAGCAGCAGGCAGGCCAGCAGGCCGGTACGAATCAAGGAAGGCATGGGCAATCGGCATTCGAGCGGGAAAGTGCCGATGCTAGGGCTCGGCATCGCGCAGTGGATGTGCAAAAAGGCATGCCTGTCGCGCTGACCGATGCCGGGTAGCTCGCTATCATGGCGCGCCCTGGTGATCGAGCTGCAGATGAGGCCTTGCGCCGTTCGATATGCATGTGCCGTGGTGCTGGTGTTGGCAGGCTGCGCGGCGACGCCACCTGCGCCAGTACGCCATGCCAGCGACCCGGATGCGCTGTGGCGCATCGTCTCCACCCGATGTCTGGCAGAAGCGCCGCGGCCGCCCGACTGCGCCGCCGTGTGGTCGGATCCGGCGCGCCAGGCAGTGGTGTTGAAAGACCGCCACGGGAGCTTCCAGTATTTGTTGGTACCCAGTGTGCGGGTCAGCGGAATCGAAGACCCCGCGTTGCGACGCGCCGATGCGCCGAATTATTTCGCCAGCGCCTGGGACGCGCGCAGCTTCGTGGCGCAGGCGTTGCGACGCCCGTTGCCCAGGCAATACGTCAGCCTTGCATTGAACTCGCCGCACGGCCGCTCGCAGGAGCAACTGCATATCCACATCGATTGCCTGCGTCCGGACGTGTACGCAGCGCTGCAGCGTCAGCGCGCCAAGATCGGCCCGGAGTGGCATGCCTTGGCCGAGCCGCTACTGGGCCACGTATACCTGGCCAGGACGCTGGAGGGCGAAGCGCTGGACCAGGACCCGGTTCGGCTGCTGGCAGGCACGCTTCCTGCCGATGCCAGCTTGCGCGATTACTCGCTGGTGGTCGCTGGCGCGCAACTGCAGGACGGGCGGCCGGGATTCATCGTGCTGGCGACCCGGCAGGATGCACGCAGTGGTAACCGTGCCAGTGGCGAAGAAGTGCAGGATCACGCCTGCGGTCTGGTGACCGGTGCGACGCAGGTCTTGCCTGGCGTGCGTTGAAGTGGTGCTGGACCGGCTCGTCTCGTCGCGCCTTGGTGTTTGCAGAGCGGTGCGCGGCGTTTCAAGTAGATGGATCGCTGACGGCAGGTGGCGATGATCCATTACCGCAGATCGTCATCCCGGAACTGCATGGCGCACCCAGCCGATCCATGCGGCCAGGCGCTTGGCGGCGCGTACGCCGATCAGGAGTGAGCTCTGGTGCTGCGCCCCCTCTAGACTGAAAGGGCGTGCTTCCACGACGTCAGACTTCCAGCGATGCCAGATCGCCCTTGGATTCCAGCCATTGCTTGCGGTCGCCCGCGCGCTTCTTGGCCAGCAGCATGTCCATCAACGAGCGGGTCTGTTCGCCGTCGTCGATGGTCAGCTGCACCAGCCGGCGCGTGTCCGGGTGGATGGTGGATTCGCGCAGCTGTTGCGGGTTCATCTCGCCCAGGCCCTTGAAGCGGGTGACGCTGATCTGGCCCTTCATCTTTTCGCGCGCGATCTTGTCCAGCAGCGTGGTTTTTTCTTCTTCGTCCAGCGCGTAGAACACCTGTTTGCCCACGTCCACGCGGAACAGCGGCGGCATCGCCACGAACACATGGCCGGCGGCCACCAGCGCGGGGAAGTGCTGCAGGAACAGCGCCGTCAACAGCGTGGCGATATGCAGGCCGTCGGAGTCCGCATCGGCCAGGATCACCACCTTGCCGTAGCGCAGCCCGGTGATGTCGTCCTTGCCCGGGTCGCAACCGATCGCAATGGCCAGATTGTGGACTTCTTCGGATGCCAGCACGCTGCCCGATGCCACTTCCCAGGTGTTGAGGATCTTGCCGCGTAGCGGCAGGATCGCCTGGAAGTCCTTATCGCGCGCCTGCTTGGCCGAGCCGCCGGCTGAATCGCCTTCCACCAGGAACAACTCGGTCCGCGACAGGTCCTGGCTGATGCAGTCAGCCAGCTTGCCGGGCAGGGCCGGGCCCTGGGTAACCTTCTTGCGGACGATCTGCTTTTCGGTCTTCAACCGCGCGCTGGCGCGGTCGATGGCGATCTGCGCGATCTTCTCGCCGATCTCCACGTTCTGATTGAGGTACAGGCTGAAGGCATCGTGCGCAGCGCCTTCGATGAAACCGGCCGCCTGACGCGACGACAGCCGCTCCTTGGTCTGCCCGGAGAACTGCGGGTCGGTCATCTTCAGGCTGAGCACGAAGGTGACCCGGTCCCACACGTCCTCCGGTGCCAGCTTGACGCCGCGCGGCAGCAGGTTGCGGAAATCGCAGAACTCGCGCAGCGCGTCGGTCAGGCCCGAGCGCAGGCCGTTGACGTGGGTGCCGTGCTGCGCGGTCGGGATCAGGTTGACGTAGCTTTCCTGCACCAGCTCGCCTTCGGGTACCCAGGCCGCAGCCCAGTCGACGATCTCGGTGTCTTTCTTCAGGCTGCCTGCAAACAGGTCGGCCGGCAGCATCTCGTGCTCGGCCATCTCGCCCTTCAGATAATCGCGCAGGCCATTTTCGAAGTACCAGCTGTCCTGCTCGCCGGTAGCTTCGTCGTGCAGCTTCACGGTCAGGCCGGGGCACAGCACCGCCTTGGCGCGCAACAGATGGCGCAGCGCACGCACATTGAACTTGGGTGTGTCGAAATACTTCGGGTCGGCCCAGAAACGCAGCCGCGTGCCGGTGTTCTTCTTGCCGACGGTGCCGACCACTTCCAGCTTGGAGGCGGCGATCCCGTCGCGGAACTCCATGCGGTGTTCGCTGCCTTCGCGCTTGATGAACAGCTCGACCTTGGTCGAGAGCGCGTTGACCACGCTCACGCCCACACCGTGCAGACCGCCGGAGAAGGTGTAGTTGCGGTTGTTGAACTTGCCGCCGGCATGCAGGCGGGTCAGGATCAGTTCGACACCGGGAATCTTCTCTTCCGGGTGCATGTCCACCGGCATGCCGCGACCGTCGTCGGACACCTCGCAGCTGCCGTCCTTGTACAAGGTGACTTCGACCTGCTTGGCATGGCCGGCCAGCGCCTCGTCGACGGAGTTGTCGATCACTTCCTGCGCCAGATGGTTCGGGCGCGCGGTGTCGGTGTACATGCCCGGGCGGCGTTTGACCGGGTCCAGGCCGGACAGCACTTCAATATCGGCGGCGTTATAACGGGTGTTCATGCATCTCGCTGGCACGTGAAACGACGCGCAAGTGTGGCGGCTGGGCCGTTTTTTTGCACGCGACCCACGTTCAGTGGCCGGCCGGGTGCTCCTGGCTACCCTGGCGTTGGTTTCGGAACCAAACGTCCCCACCTGAGGATGTCACCGATGCCAAAGAGGACGCCATGAAGTTCAAGCACATCCTGATGCTCACCCTCGGTGCGGCTGCGGTCGCAGCGCTTCCCGCCCTGGCCCAGGCCGCTCCACAGCAGGCTGGTCAAGGCGCCAGCGCGCAAAAGGCCGACGATGCCAAGGCCAAGACCGACGCCGAGCGCAAGGCCGAGCGCCGCGCCGCCGCTGCCGCGCAAAAGCCCAAGGCTGACAGCGCGCCGCGTGAGGAAGAGGAAGAAGAGAAGCCCGCACGCTGACGCATCTGCGCAGCGCTAAGGCTTCTTCCACAGACGCCCCGGCTTCGGCCGGGGCGTCTGCATTTACACGCCGCAGTACCCATTTGCCGTGTGAGACCACCTGGTCGTCACACAACCCTTGGGCATTCGCCCGTCACCCGCTAAACTATGGCTTTCCGGGAGGCTTCAAGCCCCATGACCCCCCTGATTTTTGTTACCGGCGGCGTAGTGTCCTCGCTAGGCAAGGGCATTGCCGCCGCTTCGCTTGCCTCCATTCTGGAAGCGCGTGGCCTGAAGGTCACGATGATGAAGCTGGACCCGTACATCAATGTGGACCCGGGCACGATGAGCCCGTTTCAGCATGGCGAGGTCTACGTCACCGACGACGGTGCCGAAACCGACCTGGACCTTGGCCACTACGAGCGCTACGTGCGCACGCGGCTGTCGCGCAAGAACTCGGTCACCACCGGCCGCATCTACGAGAACGTGATCCGCAAGGAGCGCCGCGGCGACTACCTGGGCGCCACCGTGCAGGTGATCCCACACATCACCGATGAAATCCGTCGCTGCATCGACGAGGCCACGGCCGGCTTCGACGTGGCGTTGATCGAGATCGGCGGCACCGTCGGCGATATCGAATCGCTGCCGTTCCTGGAAGCGATCCGCCAGGTGCGCACCGAGCGCGGCGCCGAGAAGGCCATGTTCATGCACCTCACCCTGGTGCCGTACATCGCCGCGGCCGGTGAGTTGAAGACCAAGCCGACCCAGCACTCGGTCAAGGAACTGCGCTCGATCGGTATCCAGCCGGATGTGCTGCTGTGCCGGTCCGAACAGGCGGTGCCGGATTCGGAGCGCCGCAAGATCGCGCTGTTCACCAATGTTTCCGAGCGCGCAGTGATCAGCTGCCCGGACATCGACGTGCTCTACGGCATGCCGCTGGAATTGTTACGCCAGGGTCTGGACGAGTTGGTCATCGACCAGTTCAAGCTGCGCGACAAGGTCGCCGCGGCCGACCTGTCCGAATGGGCGGCAGTGGTGGATGCGGTCAAACACCCGCTGGACGAGGTCACCATTGCGGTGGTCGGCAAGTATGTCGATCACCAGGACGCCTATAAGTCGGTGGCCGAAGCGCTGCGTCATGGCGGCCTGCGCCAGCGCACCAAGGTCAACCTGAAGTGGCTGGAAGCGCAGGATCTGGAAGGCAGCGACATGGCCGCCTTGCAGGACATCGACGGCATCCTGGTGCCGGGCGGCTTTGGCGATCGCGGTTTCGAAGGCAAGGTGCAAACCTCCAAGTTTGCGCGCGAGCACAAGGTGCCGTACTTCGGTATCTGCTACGGCATGCAGGCCGCAGTGGTGGACTATGCACGCCATGTTGCCGATCTGGATGCGGCCAACAGCACCGAAAATGATCGCCAGTCGCCGCATCCGGTGATCGGCCTGATCACCGAATGGCGCACCGCCACCGGCGAAGTCGAAAAGCGCGACGAAAAATCCGACCTGGGCGGCACCATGCGACTGGGCTTGCAGGAGCAACGGCTCAAGCCCGGCACGCTGGCGCGCGAGGTCTACGGCAAGGACGTGGTGGCCGAGCGTCATCGCCACCGTTACGAGTTCAACAACCGCTACCGCACCCAGCTGGAAGATGCCGGCCTGGTGATCTCTGGCAAGTCGATGGACGACACGCTGGTGGAAGTGGTGGAACTGCCGCGCGATGCGCACCCGTGGTTCCTGGCCTGCCAGGCGCACCCGGAGTTTCTGTCCACCCCGCGCGACGGGCACCCGTTGTTCATCGGCTTCGTGCGTGCTGCGCGCGAAAAGAAGGCTGGTGGCAAGCTGCTCAAGGAAGCGCGTGCGTAAGCGGTTCCTTCTCCCGTCGGGAGAAGGTGGCGGCAAGCGCCGGAGCGCCGCAACACCGGAAGATGGCGGTCCTGATGAACGCGTCGCCACGCGCAACCAGGGCAAACCATCGGGCTTTAGCGCTTTGCGCCCGTGCCCTCACCCCGACCTCTCTCCCAACGGGAGAGGGGCTTCAATCGAAATAAGGTGACCTGATGAAACTGTGTGATTTTGAAGTCGGCCTCGACCAGCCGCTGTTCCTGATTGCGGGCCCGTGCGTGATCGAGTCGATGCAGTTGCAGCTCGATGTCGCCGGCAAGCTGAAGGAGATCACCGGCAAGCTCGGGGTCAACTTCATCTTCAAGTCGAGCTTCGACAAGGCCAATCGCACCTCGGGCACCAGCTTCCGCGGCCCGGGCCTGGAAGAAGGTCTGAAGGTGCTGGACGCGGTGAAAAAGCAGATTGGCGTGCCGGTGCTCACTGACGTGCACGAATACACCCCGATGAACGAAGTGGCCGCTGTCGTCGACGTGTTGCAGACCCCGGCGTTTCTGGTGCGTCAGACCGACTTCATCAAGAACGTCTGCGCCGCCGGCAAGCCGGTGAACATCAAGAAAGGCCAGTTCCTGGCGCCGTGGGACATGAAGCCGGTGGTCGAAAAAGCCAAGTCGACCGGCAACGAGCAAATCATGGTCTGCGAGCGCGGCGCCTCATTCGGCTACAACAATCTGGTCAGCGACATGCGCTCGCTCAGCGTCATGCGCGACACCGGCTGTCCGGTGGTGTTCGACGCCACCCACTCGGTGCAGTTGCCGGGCGGGCAGGGCAGTAGCTCCGGTGGCCAGCGCGAGTTTGTGCCGGTGCTGGCGCGCGCTGCGGTGGCCGTGGGCATTTCCGGCCTGTTCGCCGAAACCCATCCGGATCCGTCCAAGGCCCTCTCTGACGGGCCTAATGCCTGGCCGCTGGACCGCATGGAAGAACTGCTGGAAACGCTGATGGAATTGGATGCAGTGACCAAGAAACACGGGTTCGCGCGTTTCGCATGAGTTTCGATTCGCATGAGTTCTGACCCATGGGCGTTGGCAGCAGCGCATCGCCAACGCCGACACTGGCGTCACTGGCCTTGGGGCTGGATAGCATTGGGGTTGTCGCTCGCTGCATGGGCCTGCCTGGCCGTCATGGCCTTCCTGGCGGCCGCCAGCGTCGGCATGCCGGGCGACGGCAGCCATGCGATGCAGGCCACGCGCATTCCGATGTTGGTCACGCTGTTGGTAGGCGCGTTGGTGACGCTGGGCTGTCTTGTTGCCAGCCCGGTCGCGTTCTCACTGCGTCGCCAGCCGGGCGCTGCAGCCATGGGTCTGGGGCTGTTGCTGTTGTTGTTACTGCTGTTTTGTTTGGCGCTGTTGGGCCTGAGGGCCTAATTGCGTCGTCTTGCCGATCTGGCACGCAGCCGGCCCTATGCGATTTGGCAATGGACCGGTGTGCGGCGATAATCCGGCAGCTTGTTTCCGGTGTACTTCCCCCTTACTGGTAACCGATCGACCTATGACCACTATCGCCAAGATCCTCGCCCGCGAAATCCTCGATTCCCGCGGCAATCCCACGCTGGAGGCCGAAGTCACGCTGGCAGACGGCGCGTTCGGCCGCGCCGCCGTCCCTTCGGGCGCCTCGACCGGCACCAAGGAAGCGGTGGAGCTGCGTGACGGCGACAAGACCCGTTACATGGGCAAGGGCGTGCGCCACGCGGTGGACAACGTCAATGGCACCATCGCCGAAACGCTCAAGGATTTCGACGCGGCCGACCAGCAGGGGCTGGACCGTCGCCTGATCGACCTGGACGGCACCGAGAACAAAGGCCGCCTGGGTGCCAACGCGCTGCTGGGTGTCTCGCTGGCCGCCGCGCATGCAGTTGCCGCCTCGCGCAAGCAGCCGCTGTGGCAGTACCTGTCCACCATCACCGAAGCCGATGTGCAATTGCCGGTGCCAATGATGAACATCATCAACGGTGGCGCGCATGCCGATAACAACGTCGACTTCCAGGAGTTCATGGTGCTGCCGGTCGGTTGCAGCTCGTTCTCCGAAGCGCTGCGCGCCGGCACCGAAATCTTCCATTCGCTCAAGTCGGTGCTCAAGGGCCACGGCCTGAGCACGGCGGTGGGCGATGAAGGCGGCTTTGCGCCGGACTTCCGCAGCAACGTCGAAGCGCTGGACACCATTCTCGAAGCGATCGGCAAGGCCGGCTACACCGCCGGTGAAGACGTGCTGCTGGGCCTGGACGTGGCCTCCAGCGAGTTCTACGACAACGGCAAGTACAACCTGGTCGGCGAGAACAAGCGCCTGACCAGCGAGCAGTTCGTCGACTTCCTGGCCGACTGGGTCGCGCAGTATCCGATCATCAGCATCGAAGACGGCCTGGCCGAGGACGATTGGGCTGGCTGGAAGCTGCTGACCGACCGCGTCGGCAAGAAGGTGCAGCTAGTCGGCGACGATCTGTTCGTCACCAACCCGAAGATCTTCAAGCAGGGCATCGACTCGGGCACCGCCAACGCGATCCTGATCAAGGTCAACCAGATCGGCACGCTGACCGAAACGCTGGAAGCCATCGCCATGGCGCACGCGGCCAACTACGCCTCCATCGTCTCGCACCGCTCGGGCGAAACCGAAGACACCACCATCGCCGATATCGCCGTGGCCACCACCGCCACCCAGATCAAGACCGGCTCGCTGTGCCGCAGCGACCGTGTGGCCAAGTACAACCAGCTGCTGCGCATCGAGCAGGCGTTGGGCTCCGGCGCGCGTTACGCCGGGCGCGACGCGTTCGTTTCGATCAAGCGATAAGCCGTGCGCAACTGGCGCTGGCTACTGCTGGTGCTGGCGGTGCTGCTGGCTTGGCTGCAGTACCGCTTCTGGTTCGGGCCCGGGAATTCTGGCGAAGTCATGATGCTGGAAGCCCAGGTCGCGCATCAGACACAAGACAACGAAGGTCTGCGCCAACGCAACCAGGCGTTGGCAGCAGAGGTGAAGGATTTGAAGGACGGCGAGGCGGCAATCGAAGAACGCGCACGCAGCGAACTGGGCATGATCAAACCGGGCGAGACGTTCTATCGCGTGGTCGAAGATGCCCCGCCACTGCCTGCCGCATCGGCTGAAGCCGCGCCCACTCCGGCCACGTCTGACCCTGCATCCGCAACGGAACCGCACCCATGACCGGTTCGATCTGGGCTATCGTGCCGGCCGCAGGGCGCGGCACGCGGTTTGGTGGCGCGCTTCCCAAACAGTATCTGCCAGCAGCGGGTCAGCCGCTGATGGCCTATACCTTGGCAGCGCTGGCTGCGCATCCGGCGGTCGCTGGCATTCTGGTGGCGATTGCACCGGGCGATGCCGACTGGCCAGGCTGGACAGCGGTGCAGTCCAAGCCCGTATTGACCTGCGTAGGCGGTGCAACACGCGCAGCCTCGGTGCTGGCCGGCTTGCTGGCCCTGCCTGAGAGCGTGCGTGCGGACGACTTTGTGCTGGTACACGATGCCGCGCGGCCGAATCTGGCATTGGCAGACCTGGACCGGTTACTGGAAACCGGCCGCGGCGACCCAGTCGGCGCGATCCTTGCCGCACCGGTGCGCGACACGCTCAAACGTGCTGGCGACGATGGCGGGATCGACGGTACCGAGCCACGCGACCGCCTGTGGCGCGCGCTGACACCGCAGCTGTTTCGGCGTCATCAGTTGATCCGTGGCCTCACCGAAGCATCGGCTGCCGGCGTCGATGTCACCGACGACGCCATGGCGATGGAGCGGCTCGGGCTGCGCCCGCTGCTGGTGGAAGGCGCGGAGGACAACTTCAAGATCACCACGCCGGCCGACCTGGCGCGCTTCGAGTTCGAACTTGTACGCCGCGGCGTTGCGGTTGATGCCGGGCCTGCTGCTGCGTCCATCGATGAAGTTGTGCCAGCCATGCACAGCGATGCCGGGCTCGCCGCCGTTGCCAACGACGGCAGCGACGCCTCCTAAATCACCACGGGTTTTCCATGTCCTTCAATTTCCGAATCGGCCAGGGCTACGACGTACATGCGTTCGGCGATGGCGATCATGTGATGCTCGGCGGCGTTCGCGTCGCACATAGCCAGGGCGTCCTCGCGCATAGCGACGGCGACGTGGTGTTGCACGCGCTTTGCGATGCGATGCTAGGTGCGTTGGCGCTGGGCGATATCGGCCAGCATTTTCCGCCGTCCGACGCACGCTGGAAGGACGCCGACAGCGCGCAGTTTCTGCAGCATTGCGATCAGTTGCTGCGCGAGCGCGGCTGGCGGGTGGGTAACGCCGACATCACCGTGATCTGCGAGCGGCCCAAGGTTGGCCCGCATGCGCTGGCCATGCGCGAACGCATTGCCGGGCTGCTCGGCATCGAACTCGATGCGGTCAGCGTCAAGGCCACGACGAGCGAGAAGCTCGGTTTCACCGGCCGTGGCGAAGGCATTGCCGCGCAGGCGGCGGTGCTGCTGGGCAAGATCGGGTTCTAGGCGCGGCAAATACAGCGTAGCGAGCACTCTGGCGGATGGACGTGTACAGCACGCTCAGAGCGGCCACTGCATGAGCGATCTATGCCCCATGCAGCGCCGGTTGGACCCGTTACGGTGAACGCATTGGTGTGTTGGCTGCTCTAGACTGCACTCCTGCACTCCTGCACTCCTGCACTCCTGCACTCCTGCACTCCGCAGGCCGGGTTGCCGGCGTGCGTCACGATATCCGCGCCGAATTCGGCACATAGCGCACGATGCGTCGGCGCGAAGGCGAACCACACCATGAGCGAGACTTCCTTCCTGCCACGCGCGCACGGCGCTGCGGTCCTTAGCGCAGCAATGCGCAGTACGCCGGAGGATTTTCAGGTCGATGAGTTGCCGTCGTTCGAGCCGTCCGGCGAGGGCGAGCATCTGTTGCTCACCATTCGCAAGCGCGGCCAGAACACTGCCTATATAGCCAAACAGCTTGCGCAGTGGGCGGGTATCGCCGAGATGGGCGTGAGTTATGCAGGGTTGAAGGATCGTCATGCAGTGACCACGCAGCGTTTCAGCGTGCATCTGCCCAAGCGCGTTGCGCCGGACCTTGCCATGCTCGACGATGCGCAGATGCAGGTGGTTCACAGCACCTGGCACAACCGCAAGCTGCAACGCGGCGCGTTGCTGGGCAATCGCTTCGTGCTGACGCTGCGTCAGGTGCAGGGCGAGCGCGACGCCATCGAGCAACGCTTGCAGGCAATCGCCGCGCGCGGCATTCCCAATTGGTTTGGCGAACAGCGGTTTGGGCGCGATGGCGGCAACGTGGCATCTGCGTTGGCGATGTTCGGCTACCTGCAGGAGGCCGACGGCACGTTGTCACCGGCACCCAAGCGGCGTCTGCGCAACGATCAACGTTCGATCCTGCTGTCTGCGGCGCGCTCGTCGCTGTTCAATCGCGTCCTGGCCGCGCGTGTGGAGCAAGGCAGCTGGGATGCAGCGCTGGATGGCGAGGCGTGGATGCTGGATGGCTCGCGCAGCGTGTTCGGTCCCGAGCCGTGGAGCGAGGTGCTGGCCGAGCGGCTGGCGCGTTTCGACATCCACCCAAGTGGCCCACTGTGGGGCGCTGGCGAGTTGCGTTGCACCGATCAGGCCGCAGCGGTGGAGCAGGGCGCGTTATCGGATCCGCAATCGGACGTCTTGCGCCAGGGCCTGGAAGCAGCCGGGCTGAAGCAGGAGCGCCGCGCATTGCGCCTGCGTCCGCAGGGTCTGGGATATCGCTGGCTGCAAGATCAGGCCCTGCAAGTGGAATTTGCGCTGCCGCCAGGCTGCTACGCCACTGCGGTGCTATGGGAACTGGGCGACGTCGGCGATGCCGGTCGTCCAGCATTAGCGACTCGCGTCGATGGCTGAGCGTGCTCAAGCAAGTTGTCAAACCCCGCAAACACAAGGCAATCCCGCGTTCTCGTAGGAGCGGACCCGGCCGCGACCAGCACTCCCAATAGCTTGTCAGGTGCACGGAAGCGCGGTTGCAAGCCACGCAGCTTATGCGGCGCAGCGGATGCTCATGAGTGAATGGGTATCGCAACGCAAGCGCCAGGTTGCACGCACACAGACCACGCCTCATCTAAACACGACGCCTGCCTGCCGGTAGCGACAACGCCAGCACCTACCCACGCATCACCACACTACCGCCGCGCCAATAACACCAGCAACGCGCCGGTACCGCCCTGCGTCGGCGGCGCCGAATGAAATGCCAGCACATCGTTGCGCTGGCGCAGCAGGCGGTCCATCAGGTTCTTCAGCACTGGCGCGCCATTGTCCGACTGCAGGCCCTTGCCGTGGATGATGCGCACGCAGCCATGTTCGTGCGCGTGTGCATCCAGCAGGAATTGCCGCAGCAACGCTTCGGCCTGCGCTGCGGTGGCGCCATGCAGATCCAGTTCGTCCTGCACCGAAAACTGCCCGCGCTTGAGGCGTTGAAACAAACGCGTGGGAAGATTCTCGCGGCGATAGCTGGCGGTGTCACCGGCTTCCAGCGGTGCGCTGTCACGTAGCAATCGGGCAAATTCGGTATGCGCTTCGGCGTCGTCGCGCTCGGCCATGCGCGCACGCGGTTTGGGGCGCGGTTTGGCATTGGCCGGCGGCGCCACCTCGCGGATCGGCTTGACCGCGCCGATCGCTGCGCGGAACAGTGCGCTGTCGTCTTCGTCTTCAGGGTGTGACATTGGGACAGCGTAACCGGTCCAACCCCAGATACACGCGAAGATCAAGCGGCAAGCGCATGGACGCATCCGGTATCATGGCTGGGTTTTCCGAGGAGTCCCATGCGCGTACTGGTTAGCAACGACGACGGTGTCGACGCCCCCGGCATCCAGATCCTGGCCGAGGCATTGCGGCATGCCGGTCATGAAGTGATGGTGGTCGCGCCCGATCGCGACCGCTCCGGCGCCAGCAATTCGCTGACATTGGATGTGCCGATCCGCACCCGTCGCATCGACGCACAGACCTGCGCGGTGGCCGGCACACCGACCGACTGCGTGCATCTGGCGCTCACCGGCATGCTGGAGTACGACCCGGATATCGTGGTCTCCGGCATCAATAATTCGGCCAATCTCGGCGACGACGTGATCTATTCCGGCACTGTCTCTGCCGCGATGGAAGGCCGCTTCCTGGGCCTGCCCGCGGTCGCGGTATCGCTGGTCACGCACAATCACCAGGCCCATCACTACGACACCGCCGCGCGCGCCGCGGTGGAGATCGTCGCGCGGCTGAAGGCCGACCCGTTGCCGGCCGACACCATCCTCAACGTCAACGTGCCGGATCTGGCCTGGACGGATGTGCTCGGCTTCGAAGTCACCCGACTTGGCAACCGGCATCGCTCGGAGCCCTGCGTGCCGCAGCAAGACCCGCGCGGCCGCACCGTGTACTGGATCGGCCCGGCCGGTCCGGAGCAGGACGCCGGCGCCGGCACCGATTTCCACGCCGTGCGCACCGGGCGTATCTCGATCACGCCGATCCATGTCGATCTCACCCGCTACCAGGCGCTGGAGACGGTGGCGGGGTGGGTTGGCGGGCTGACCGCTGCGCTGGACGGCCCGGCATGACGCCGAGGCTGCGCATGCTGCAACCGGAATCGGTCGGCATCGGCATGACCTCGCAGCGCGTGCGCGACCGTCTTGTCGAGCGCCTGCGCGAGGCCGGCATCCAGGACGAAGCCACGCTCAACGCCATGCGCACGGTGCCACGTCATCTGTTCATCGATGAAGCGCTGGCCTCGCGTGCCTACGAAGACACCGCGCTGCCGATCGGTCACGGCCAGACGATCTCGCAGCCGTGGGTGGTCGCACGCATGACAGAGGCAGTGCTGCAGGTAGCGCCGACCAAGGTGCTGGAGGTCGGCACCGGCTCCGGCTACCAGGGCGCGATCCTGGCCGCGCTGGGCCTGGAGGTCTACACCGTCGAACGCATCGGCGACCTGCTGCGTCAGGCGCGCAAGCGCTTCCGCCATCTGGGCCTGAACGTGCGCAGCAAGCACGACGATGGCCGCGTCGGCTGGCCCGAGCATGGCCCGTACGACGCCATCGTGGTCACCGCGGCCGCGCCGGCTTTGGTAGATGCGCTGGTTGATCAGCTTGCGGTCGGCGGACGCCTGGTTGCGCCGGTCGGGGGCGCTGCTGCGCAGTCTCTGGTGCAGCTCACACGAAATGGCGAAGGCGAGATCGAGCAGCAGGTTCTGGCGCCGGTCACGTTCGTTCCGTTGTTGTCGGGCATGCTGGATTGACCCTATGAGAGTTCCTCGATGAAGATTTTCGGGCCGTTATACGACGTGGCCATCCGTTGGTCGCGCCACCGCCGCGCGCCAGCGCTGCTGACCGGCCTCAGTTTCGTGGAGGGATTCATCTTCCCGGTACCGCCGGAGGTGATGCTGGCACCGATGTCGCTGGCCGAGCCCAAGCGCTCGCTGTGGTTTGCTACCTTGAGCCTCATCGGTTCGGTGTGCGGCGCATTGGTTGGCTATCTGCTCGGCCATTTCGCGTTTGCCGCGCTGCAGCCGCTGATCGAATGGCTGGGCTGGAGCGTGAAGATCCAGGCGCAGATCGAAACCCTGCGCGCACTGGTGGCGGAGTCGCCGTGGAAGGCGTTCTGGGCGCTGGTGCTGGTCGGCTTCACGCCGATCCCCTTGAAGATTTTTACCTGGGCCTCGGGCGTGGTTGGCGTGCCGATCCTGCCGTTTATCGCCAGCATGCTGGTCGGCCGCGGCAAGCGGGTGTATCTGGTCGCCGGCGCGATCCGTTTGGGTGGCGCACGGGCCGAAGCGGCGCTGCATCGCTGGATCGAGCCGCTGGGCTGGGTCGCGATGGCGGTGCTCGCAGCAGGCGCAGGTTGGCTGGTGTGGAAGACAACGAACGGATGAGCAAGACGCAGATGAATTCGGTACGTAAGGCAGCAGTCCTGCTCATGGTGGTCACCGGGCTGACCGCCTGCAGTAGCGCTACAGTAGTGCGTTCGCCTGGCGCCGGAGGTGGGTCGTCGTCCTCGCGGCCGACCGCGGCGCCGCGGCCGTCGGTGCCGCGCCCGGGCGCGACGGTCACGGTGCAGCGCGGCGACACGCTCTATGCGATCTCGCGCCGCACCAACATCACCGTGCCGGACCTGGCTGCGTGGAACGGCTTGTCCTCTCCCAATACGATTTACCCCGGCCAGACCTTGAAGCTGTATCCGCCCGGTGCCAGCAAGCCGGGCGCCAGTGCACCAGTAGCCGGCACCGTGGTGCCGCCGCGTCCGGTTGCGCCGGTGGTCGCACCGGTCAGTAGCGGTTTTTCCTGGCGCTGGCCGGCCGACGGCGTGGTGGTCGGTACCTTCGTGAACGGCGAAGCCACCAAGCAGGGCGTAGACATCGCCGGTGCCAGCGGGCAAGCCGTGCGCGCCGCCGCCGATGGCGTGGTGGTGTACTCGGGTGCCGGCCTGGTCGGCTATGGCGAACTGATCATCATCAAGCACAACGACCAGTGGCTGTCGGCGTACGGCCACAACCGCAAGCGTCTGCTCAACGAAGGCCAGAGCGTCAAGGCAGGTCAACAGATCGCCGAGATGGGTCGCAGCGGCGCCGCCCGCGACATGCTGCACTTCGAGATCCGTTACAACGGCAAACCGGTCGACCCGCTGCTGTATTTACCGAAGAAGTGATTTGGGAGTTGGAATTCGGGAGTCGTAACAGCTTGGGGCGATTGGCGCTGCGGGCCGGGGCGGGTCGCCCCGCTAAGACAGGCCGAGGCTGCTTAGGAGGGTTTCGCCTGAAAGCGAAACATGCGGGTACACGCAATCCCGAATCCCGAATCCCGAATCAGCCTGGAAGAACCATTGCCAGCGCCACCCGGCGGCCTTCGCTGGCCAACACGTTGTAGGTGCGCGCGGCGGCGGCGTTGGTCATCGCCTCCAGGCCAATGCCGCGGGTCAGGCACGCAGCCATGACTTGCGCGTTCGGAAAGCGCTGGCGCTCGCCGGTGCCCAGCAGGATGACGGCCGGCGCCAGCGCCAGCACCGCGTCCATATGGCTTGCCTGCAGATGTTCCAGATCCTGGACCGGCCAGCGTTCCACCAGTTCATCCGGCATCAGGATGAAGCTCTGCTGCAAAATCTGCTCGTTGACCTTGGCATGGCGGCCGTCGGCCGCGCGCAGCGCATAGGTATAGTCGGGGTGTTCCTGGCTTAAGGGCATAACAAACTCGGTTGGTCAGCCGCGCGGCAGCACGATCTGCCGCTTTTCCTTGCTGGGGCGGTACAGGATGGCGACATGGCCGATGCGTTGCACCAGGGCGCTGCCGGTCTGTCCGACCAGTTCGGCGATCAGCGCGTCGCGGGTCTCACGGTCCTCGGAAGCCACTTTCACCTTGATCAATTCGTGGCGCTCGAGCACTTCCTCGAGTTCGGCCAGAAAAGCTGGCGTGACCCCTTTGCCGCCGGTTTGCAGCAGCGCCTTGAGATCGTGGGCCTGGCCGCGCAGGAAACGGGTCTGGGCGGAGGTGAGAACAATGGACATGCAGGATCGAAGGGAAGCAAAGGGTGTTCAGGGTATCATGGCGGCCCGTTCGGACCCCCGTTGCCAATGCCTTCCCGTAGTAAAAGCAGCCAGCGCTGGCTCAAGGAACACTTCGCCGACCCTTACGTGAAGAAGGCCCAGGCCGAAGGGATGCGCTCGCGTGCAGCCTACAAATTGGAAGAGTTGCTGCAGCGCGATCGCCTGCTCAAGCCCGGCATGGTGGTGGTCGATCTGGGCGCCGCGCCGGGCGGCTGGTCGCAGCAGGTACGCAAGTCCATGGGCGACAGCGGTCGCGTGCTGGCGCTGGATATCCTGGACATGCCGGCCCTGGCGGGGGTGGACTTCCTTCACGGCGACTTCAGGGAACAGGCCGTCCTATCGCAATTCGAAGCCATGTTGGGCGATGTGCCGGTGGACCTTGTTCTGTCCGATATGGCCCCCAATAAGAGTGGCATGGATGCGGTCGACCAACCGCGGATGATGCACCTGGCGGAACTGGCGATGGAATTTGCCGACACCCACCTCAAGACGGGTGGGGCGTTTTTGATCAAGCTGTTCCAGGGTGTCGGGTCCGACGACTACATTCGCGAGCTTCGCCGCCGCTATGACAAGGTGACGATTCGCAAGCCGGCGGCCTCGCGCAAGCGCTCCCCGGAAGTTTATGCGCTCGGTCAGGGCAAGCGTGCCCAGATCAAGTAAGCTGCCAATGACCACCGTGTTTCAAGAATAGAAGAGTAGAGGGCACCGGAGCCAATGAGGATGAACGACTTGACCAAGAATCTGCTGCTGTGGGTGGTCGTCGCGGTTGTGCTGATGGTCGTCTTCCAGAGCTTCTCGCCGCGGATGGCGGGTGGCGTCGGCGCCGACTCGATTACCTACACCCAATTTCTGAAAGAAGTGGACTCCGGGCGCGTCAAATCGGTGGACTACACCGACGAGACCAACCTGGCGGTCAACGCGATTCGCTTCAAGCGCACCGATGGCAGCGAAGCTACCGTCTACGGTCCGCGCGACGACAAGCTAGTCGATGTGCTGTATAGCAAGAACATCGAAATGACCCGCCAGAAGCCGTCCACCGGGCCGGGCTTCTGGTCGCTGGTGCTCAACTTCCTTCCGGTCATCCTCATCATTGGCTTCTGGCTGTTCATCATGCGCCAGATGCAGGGCGGTGGCGGCGGTGCCAAGGGCGCAATGAGCTTCGGTAAGTCGCGCGCCAAGCTGCAGGGCGAGGACCAGGTCAAGATCACCTTTGCCGACGTTGCCGGTTGCGACGAAGCCAAGGAAGAAGTGGGCGAGCTGGTCGACTTCCTGCGCGACCCGACCAAGTTCACCAAGCTGGGCGGCAAGATCCCGCGCGGCGTGTTGATGGTCGGTCCGCCGGGTACCGGTAAGACCCTGCTCGCCAAGGCAATCGCCGGCGAGGCCAAGGTGCCGTTCTTCAGCATCTCCGGTTCGGACTTCGTCGAAATGTTCGTCGGTGTGGGTGCGAGCCGCGTGCGCGACATGTTCGAGCAAGCCAAGAAGCACGCCCCGTGCATCATCTTCATCGACGAGATCGATGCCGTGGGTCGTCATCGCGGTGCCGGTCTGGGTGGCGGTCATGACGAGCGCGAGCAGACCTTGAACCAGTTGCTGGTCGAGATGGACGGGTTCGAGGGCGGCGAAGGCGTGATCGTCATCGCTGCCACCAACCGTCCCGACGTGCTGGATCCGGCGCTGCTGCGCCCGGGCCGCTTCGATCGCCAGGTCGTGGTCGGGCTGCCGGACGTCAAGGGCCGCGAACAGATCCTGCGTGTGCACATGCGCAAGCTGCCGCTGGCCGACGACGTGGTGCCGATGGTCATCGCACGCGGCACCCCGGGTTTCTCGGGCGCCGACTTGGCTAACCTGTGTAACGAAGCTGCACTGTTTGCAGCGCGTGGCAGCGAGAAGGAAGTCCGGATGGACCATTTCGACCGTGCCCGCGACAAGATCTTGATGGGCGCCGAACGTCGTTCGATGGCCATGAGCGAGGACGAGAAGACGCTGACCGCGTATCACGAAGCTGGTCACGCCATCGTCGGGCGCCTGGTGCCGGAACACGACCCGGTTTACAAGGTCACCATCATTCCGCGCGGCCGTGCACTCGGCGTGACCATGTATCTGCCGGAGGGCGACCGTTATTCGATGAACCGTGTCGCGATCGAATCGCAACTGTGCTCGCTGTACGGCGGCCGCGTTGCCGAAGAGCTGATCTTCGGTGGCGACAAGGTCACCACCGGTGCGTCCAACGACATTGAGCGGGCGACCAAGATGGCGCGCAACATGGTCACCAAGTGGGGTTTGTCCGACGAGCTCGGCCCGGTTGCGTACGGCGAGGAAGAGGACGAGGTGTTCCTGGGCCGCTCGGTGACCCAGCACAAGAACGTCTCCGACGAAACCGCGCGCAAGATCGACGAAGTGGTGCGTTCGATCCTGGACAAGGCCTACAGCAAGACCAAGACCATCCTTACTGACAACCTGGATAAGCTGCACGCGATGTCGCAGTTGCTGCTGCAGTACGAAACCATCGACGTGCCGCAGATCGACGCCATCATGGAAGGCCGCGATCCGCCGCCGCCGGCCGGTTGGGGCAAGTCCGATAAGGACGGTGGCAACAACAACGACAAGGGCAGTCCACGTCCGTTGCCGCCGATTGCGGGACCTGCCGAGCAGATCTAAGCCGGCGGTCGATAATTGCAGATGATCTCGCGGGGCCAGGAAGCGATTCCTGGCCCCGCGGCGTTGTGCAGTGCTGTCACGGCAAGCGATCTGCCGGTGGCTGGCGATAAAGCGGGATGTGTGTTGCCTCGCAGATGCAGTCGGTGAGGCGTTTGCTGTTGAGTGGACAGACGCCATCAGGCGCAGCGTTCCGGTGGCGCATGTTGCAGTGAATCTTCCACGCACGGGATGCGACACGCTGCGGGCTGCGCGACAATGAACTGCATCGTGATAACGCGCAGCAACCCGTAGTCCCGTCGTTCCCCAATTTTGCGCAGGCGCTGTTGTCGATAGTGATCGTCCGCCCGCAGTGGAGTCGGCAAGCCACTGCCTGTAAGCGTTCGACCGCGCTCCGTCACTCATTTTATTACCCGCGTCAGGAGAAATCGCCGATGTTCGACACTGCCCTCAAGTTGGATTGCGCTGGTCGCAGCTTGCGCCTGGATGCGCCGCAGGTGATGGGAATCGTCAATGTCACGCCGGACTCGTTTTCCGATGGCGGCCAGCACGCGACCTGCGAGGCGGCAATCGCGCACGGGCTGCGGCTGCTGGAGCAGGGCGCTGCGGTGCTCGACATCGGCGGCGAATCCACACGCCCTGGCGCCACGGCGGTGTCGCTGGAAGACGAATTGCAGCGCGTGATCCCGGTGATCGAGGCATTGGCGCGGCAGACCGACGTGCCGATTAGCGTGGACACCTTCAAGCCGGAAGTGATGCGCGCAGCGGTCGCTGCCGGTGCCGGCATGATCAACGACGTCTACGCGTTGCGGTCGCCCGGCGCGCTGGACGCAGCATCCGAACTGGGCGTGCCGGTTGTGCTGATGCATGCACGCAGTGCACCGCATGCCATGCAGGACGCGCCGCAGTACGACGATGTGGTGGCCGAGGTGCACCGTTTCCTGGCCGAGCGCATTTTTGCTGCGGAGATGGCTGGTATCGACAAGCGCCGGTTGATTCTTGATCCGGGCTTTGGCTTCGACAAGACCACCGCGCACAACCTGACCGTGCTTGCGCAGCTGCAGCGACTGCAGGAATTCGGTTTGCCGGTGTTGGCGGGACTGTCGCGCAAACGCAGCATTGGTGAACTGACCGGGCGCGAGGTCGCCGCCGAGCGCGTGCATGGCTCGGTTGCCGCGCATCTGATCGCCGCGCAACATGGCGCGCTGTTGTTGCGCGTGCATGACGTGGCGGCGACTGTGGATGCATTGAAGGTCTGGAGCGCGGTCGCGGCGATCCCGACCCCGCGGGCCAACACGCCATCCACGCCGACCATCCGCTGGCCGGACGAGGACTGATGCCGGCCGACCGACGCCCGCTGGCGATCGCCTTGATGGGCCCAACTGCCAGCGGCAAGACCGCGCTGGCCCTGGAAGCGGCGCAGCGCTGGAACGGAGAGATCGTCAGCGTCGATTCGGCGCTGGTCTACCGCGGGCTGGATATCGGCGCGGCCAAGCCCGATGCCGCCATGCGCGCAGCGGTGCCGCATCATTTGCTCGACCTGCGCGACCCCTGGCAGATCTATTCCGCCGCTGAGTTCGCCGCCGATGCACGCGAGGCGATCGACGACATCGTCGCGCGCGGCAAGTTGCCGATCCTGGCCGGCGGCACCGGGTTGTACTTCCGTGCAGTACTCGAAGGGCTGTCGCAGTTGCCCGAAGCCGACCCGACGGTGCGCGCCGCCATCGCCGCCGAGGCCGAACAGGTAGGCTGGGCTGGATTACACGCGCAGCTGAGGCGAATCGACCCGATCGCCGCTGCGCGCATCCACGCCACCGACCCGCAGCGCATTCAGCGTGCGCTGGAGGTGTATCGCCTCAGCGGGCGGCCGATCAGTCACTGGCAGGCGCTACCTCCGGGGCCGCGCCTGCCGCTGCGGGTCTTGAAAATCGTACTGGCGCCGCAAGATAGGGCGGTGCTGCACGCACGCATCGCCCAACGGCTGGACGCGATGCTGGCACAGGATTTCCTTGCCGAGGTGACGCGATTACGGGAGTTGCCGCAGATGCGCACTGTGGCTGCGCCGCTGGATCTTCCAGCGGTCCGTGCGGTCGGCTATCGCCAGGCCTGGGAGTATCTGGACGGCGCCGGTAGCCTGGCCGAGTTCCGCGACAAAGCGATCCAGGCCACTCGGCAACTAGCCAAACGGCAGCTCACCTGGCTACGTGGCGAGCTCGACACGCGCTGGTTCGACCCGGAGCGTGATCGGCATCTGGTGGAAGAGGCATTTGTCGGCTTCCTCGCTCATCGTACCGCTGTGCAGCAGGCTTCAGGCGTGTAACATCCCGTTTCCGGGGCCGGCTGGGGATGGCAGGTGTCGACCGGGACAATAAGAACAATAATGAAGAGGATTTTTCGATGGCTAAGGGGCAATCTTTGCAGGACCCGTTCCTCAATGCGCTGCGGCGCGAGCGAGTGCCGGTCTCTGTGTATCTGGTCAATGGCATCAAGTTGCAGGGCACGATCGAGTCCTTCGACCAGTTCGTGGTCCTGCTGCGCAATACCGTGAGTCAGATGGTTTACAAGCACGCCATCTCCACGGTCGTGCCGGCGCGCAATGTGCGCGTGGGGCCGGGTGGTGGGTATGTGCAATCCAATGAAGGTAATCAAGCGGAAGATGACGACGTCGAGCAGTAATGGAGTAACGCGTGTTTGATCGTTCCCGCAAGGGTGAGCACGCGCTGTTGATTCAGACCCACGCAGGTGGGCCTGCCGAAGACGATGTGCTGGAGGAGTTCGCCGACCTTGCAAGGTCGGCGGGCGCCACGGTGGCGGCAACGTTGACCGCGCGCATCGACAAACCCAGCCCGTCGACCTTGATCGGCAGTGGCAAGCTGGAAGAGATCAAGGCCGCCGCCGAGGCGACTGGCGCGGATCTGGTGTTGGTCAACCACACCCTGTCGCCAGGTCAGGAGCGCAATCTGGAGCGTTACCTGGAGCGGCGCGTGATCGACCGTACCGGGCTGATCCTGGATATCTTTGCGCAACGCGCGCGCAGCCACGAAGGCAAGCTGCAGGTGGAGCTGGCGCAGCTGCGGCATATGGCCACGCGGCTTGTCCGCGGCTGGACGCACTTGGAGCGTCAGCGCGGCGGTTCGATCGGACTGCGCGGCCCTGGCGAAACCCAGCTGGAAACCGACCGCCGCTTGCTGCAGAAGCGCGTGGAGCAGTTGCAGCAGCGGCTGGAAAAAGTCGAGGTGCAGCGCACCCAGATGCGCCGTGCGCGGATGCGCAGCGAATTGCCGCGTATTGCATTGGTCGGCTACACCAACGCCGGCAAGTCGACGCTGTTCAATGCGTTGACCGGTGCGGAAGCCTACGTGGCCGATCAGCTGTTCGCCACGCTGGACCCCACCGTGCGCCGCATCGCACTGCCAGGCGGTAGCGCGATTCTTGCCGATACGGTCGGCTTTGTGCGCGATTTGCCGCACCAACTGGTTGCTGCCTTCCGTTCGACCTTGTCCGAGGCACGCGACGCCGATTTGTTGCTGCATATCGTCGATGCCGCCGACCCGCTGCGCGAAGAACGCATCCTGCAGGTCGATGAAGTGTTGCAGGCGGTCGGCGCCGGCGACCTGCCGCAGCTGCTGGTGTTCAACAAGATCGACAAGATCGACGGTGCCGAGGTGCGTCACGATGCGCAGGACGGCATTCCGGACCGGGCACGGCGCGAACGCGTTTGGGTGTCGGCGCGCGATGGGCGTGGCTTGCAGGAACTGCAGCACGCACTCGGTCAACGCCTGGATCTGCGTCATCTGACCGGACAGCTGCGCTTGCCGTCGTCGGCCGGTCGTCTGCGTTCCAAGCTGCATCAGCTGGAAGTGGTGCGCAACGAGCAGTCCGACGAGGACGGTTGGTTGCTGGAGGTCGATCTGCCGATGGTCGAAGCCGAACGGCTTGCTGCTGGAGACGACGGCGCGCCGTTGCGCGCGATGCTGCCGGACCGTCGGGAAGATTGGGAAACCTGACGCGCGCTGCGACGGCGCTGGCAGCACTTAGCTGCTCGCCAGCGGCCGATTGCAGGCTCCGTCCACCGATGACACGCGTCATGACGCACCGAACGACGCGTTCCGATGCATTGAATATGCATCGTCCAATACGGCGTGACGGCGGTGCCGTGTGCGGTCGCAGGAGCGCCCCCCTGTTTCATGCGGATCGATGGTTACGGTCACGCACGTGGCGATATCCCGCTGCAGCCGCATCGGTGGCGCGCCTCGCTGCGCTGAGGCACTTGCCGGAACAGACAAACTGTTCAAAAACCGGTTGTCTACCGATCGATGGACGCAAGACAGCGCGGGCAAATTCGGATAAAAGTGACCGCTGTCCAATTCTGACCCCCGCGATGACGTCTCCCACTGATCACGACCTTCTGCAGCTCGCCGAATCGCTGAGCGCCCAATTACGCGCCGCGCGCGAGCGGTTGGTGACTGCCGAGAGCTGTACCGGCGGCTGGATCGCCAAGGCAATGACCGACATCGCCGGCTCCTCGGACTGGTTTGATTGCGGCATGGTGGCTTATAGCTACGAGGCCAAGCAGGCGCTGCTCCGGGTCAGGCCGCAGACGCTGGAGGTGCACGGCGCGGTCAGCCGGGAAACGGTGATCGAAATGGTGTCCGGTGCCTTGGTGACTTCCGGCGGCAGCATTGCTGTCGCCGTGACCGGCATCGCCGGGCCGGGCGGCGGCAGTGAAGACAAACCGGTCGGCACGGTATGGATCGGATGGAAGCGACGCGGCGGCTACGCTACCGCGCAGTTGTTCCAGTTCGACGGCGACCGCGATGCGGTGCGTCGTCAGACCGTGGTCGCGGCGCTACGCGGTTTGAGCGCGCTGCTGTAACTTCCCGGAGCGGGGGCAGTCGGAACTTTTACTCCGCTTTCTCGGCCGACATGTGATCGCCACCAAGTCGATTCTCCACGCCGTATGAGCGTTGCCGTGTTCAACGCATGGCTAGCATGCATGTCGAACGAGTTGGCATTCGTCATGTGCTCCGTGTATTCCGCTAGTCGCGGGCCGGGTTGCCGCTAAATCGGTAAGGTGAGGTCGTGCGCTAGCTGCGGCATCGGCTGCAGCACATCGCGGACGCATCTGTCGGGGGACAGCATGAAGATCGAACGACATCGTTACACCTTGCTGGCGTTTGCACTCTTGGCGGCGCTGCCTGCGCCTTGTCTCTACGCACAAAGCGCAGCGGGCGAGGCACCGACGACACTGTCTGCGCTCAAGGTCACCACGCAAAAACGCGAAGAATCGCTGCAGAACGTGCCGGTGGTGGTCTCGGTGTTGCCGGAGCAATTGCTGCAGGACAGCGGCGTGCACGACATCAAGGAACTGCAGGTGTTGGTGCCCGGCTTGATTGTCACCAGCAGTCAAAGCGCCGCGCAGACCACTGCGCGCATTCGCGGTATCGGCACGGTCGGCGATAACGCGGGGCTCGAATCTTCGGTCGGCGTGGTCATCGATGGCGTGGCGCGTGCACGCAATGGCGTGAGCTTCGCCGACCTTGGTGAGCTGGAACGCATCGAAGTGCTGAAAGGGCCGCAAGGTACCGTCTTCGGGAAGAACACCTCGGCTGGCGTCATCAATGTGGTCACGCGCCGGCCGAGCTTTACCCGCAGCGTCGATGCCGAGCTCACCGCCGGCAACTATGGTGCGCTCGGTATCGCGGGCGCGTTCAACGATGCGCTGGGCGAAACCAGTGCGTTGCGCGTCTACGCGGCCAGGCGCAGTCGCGACGGGTTCGAGCAGGTGGTGACCGGCGCGGGCCCACGCACCGCCACCGATGATGGCGACCAGAATCTGCGTACCGCACGCGTGCAGCTGTTGTGGGAGCCGAGAGACGATCTTGATATCAACCTGGCGGCCGATGCCACCAGCCGCAAGGAAAATTGCTGCGTCACCGTGACCACCGAGCGTGGTCCGACCGCTACGTTGATCGATGCGTTAGCAGCGGGTGGGCAGGGCACCAGTCCACGCGCGGAGCCGAGTCGCCGTCGCGCCTACAGCAATCGCAGCACCGCGCAGGACATCCAGGACCGCGGTGTATCGGCGCAGGTCGATTGGGAGACGCCCTGGCTAGACCAGGCGGTGCTGACCTCGATCACCGCGCTGCGCGATTGGAAGTCGGTCAATGGCCTGGATTTCGACTATGGCGCGGCCGACATCCTCTATCGCGAACCGCGCGAGAACGAGATGCTCACCAAGTTCCGCACCTTCAGTCAGGAACTGCGCCTGGCCGGATCCACCGACACTATCGATTGGCTTGTGGGCGCGTTCTACGCCGATGAAACCCTGCATCGCAACGAATCCTATCGTTTCGGTAGTGCGTACGAACCCTATCTGTCCAGCGTGCTGCTGGCACGGGTCAATCCGGCGTTGGCTGCGCGTGCCGATGCGAGGCGGTTTCTGGCCGATGCCACCGGTCTGCCCGCGGGCAGCCTGTTCCGCGGGCAGGGGAGCCAGGATCGTTTTCGGCAGGATGGCACCAGCGCGGCGCTGTTCACCAACAACACCTGGCATGCCACCGATGCGTTGGATGTGGTTGTGGGCCTGCGCTACACCTACGAGCACAAGGCATTGCGATCGGCGTTCGAAAATCCCGATGGCAGTCCGGCGTGCGCCAGTTATTTCGCACCCGATGGAAGCGTGAGTCCGGCGGCGTTGCGACGCATTGGCGCGGCTCTGACCGCACGTGGGGTGCCTGCGGCTGCAGTGCCGGCCATCGCGCCGCAAGTCATCGGCTTCACCTGCCTGCCGTGGGCCAATCGTGCCCATGCCGGCCGCGTGACCGAACAACGCCTCACCGAGCGCGAGTGGTCCGGGACCGCAAAGCTTGCATATCGCTGGAGCGATGCGCTGATGACCTATGCGTCGGCGGCACGCGGCTACAAGGCCGGCGGTTTCAACCTGGATCGCGTGCAATCGTCCGATGGTCTGTCCACTGGCTTGCAAGGCATCTTGCCGGTCGATGACACCGCATTTCCGGGCGAGTTCGTGGACAGCTACGAGCTCGGCGCCAAGACGACCTGGTTGGGCGGCAACCTGTTGTTGAACGCGACGCTGTTCTACCAGAATTTCAGCGATTTCCAACTCAACAACTTCCTCGGCACCAGCTTCGTGGTGCGTGCAATCCCAACCGTGGTCTCGCGCGGTATCGACACTGAACTGTTGTGGCAAGGCGCCTTGCCCGAACTGATGCTGCAAGGCGGGCTCAGCTATGCGGATACCACCTATGGCGACGATCCGTTGCCGGATGCAGAGTTGGCGCTGTTGCCTGGTAGCCGCCTGAGCTTTGCGCCGCGCTGGTCGGCGAATCTGTCGGTCACCTACGAACATGCCATCGGCAATCGCCTGACCGGCCGTTTCAATGTCGGCGCCAAATACACCTCCGAGTACAACGCCGGCAGTGATTTGGATCCGCAGAAGGCGCAGCCGGGCTATACCCTGCTCAATGCGCGCGTGGGCGTCGGTGCCGATGACAAACGCTGGTTGCTGGAAGCGTGGGCCGAGAATCTGGGGAACGAAACCTATCGACAGATCGTCATCGATACGCCGCTGCAGGCGGGCTCCTGGAACGCCTTTCTCGGCGCGCCGCGCACCTATGGAGTGACCTTGCGTCTGCGCTATTGAAGCCGCTGCGCCGCACTGCGCGCTGCACCGTCGAAGCGGCAGAATGTGCGCGCAGCATAATCCACGCTAAGCCAGCAGCGGACAGAAGCGCGACAGCGGCAGGCAGATCGGCTACAAACGAGAGTCTCTTTGCCAACCTGTGTGCCGATGTTCGCGTCCCCCGCTGCCGTGTTCGATACGTTGCTATCCATCTTCGTCCGGCGCAGTTCGCCTGGTGCGTCGCGCGTTGTTGCTGCGCAGGTGCGCCGGCTTGCGTGGCGTAAGGCGGGGAGTCACGCAGTTGTCTTGCGAGCGCGTGATCCTGATGTTCTTGGCGCAGAGCGGATGTTTCGCGAGGCAGTGCGATCGCGCCGAGAGGCTCCTCACGTCGGGGCTTCCGCGCAGGCGTGTGGCGAGCCGGCCATCCGTTCCGGCGCTACGCAGGCGGTGCACTGATGTGGGAAGCGCTTGGCACTGTGCGTGACCTCGGGCGGCTGCAGGAAATCGCCGCGGTCCTGATTCGATACGGCTTTGGCGATGTGGTGCGCCGTATCGGTTTGGCCGACGTGCTTGAGCGAGCCGGCAGGTTGCTGCATTGGGGCAATGCCGAGGGACGCTTGCGGATGTCTGCCGCCATGCGTGTGCGTCGTGCGCTGGAGGAACTTGGGCCAACCTTCGTCAAGCTGGGACAGGTGCTGGCGACGCGTGTCGATTTGCTGTCGTCGGAATGGATCGAAGAACTCAGCGAACTGCAAAACGCGGTCCCTGCATTGCCCTTCGAACAGATTCGGCCGCAATTGGTCGCCGCATTGGGGGCTGAACCCGAAAGCATATTCGCGCGATTGGACGAACAGCCGCTGGCTGCTGCGTCGCTGGCGCAAACGCATCGGGCCTGGCTGGCCGACGGTACGCCGGTGGTCTTGAAGATCCGTCGGCCCGGCATCGGCGACACCATCGATGCAGATCTGCGCCTGCTCGCGCGGTTGGCCGACATCGTCGAAACGCGCGCACCCGATCTCAAGCGCTATCGCCCAGCCGAGGTGGTGCAACAATTCACCGTTTCGCTGCGGCGCGAGCTCGACTTCGCTGCCGAATGCCGCAATGCCGAGCGCATTGCCGCCAACTTCGCGCACGACCCGCAGGTGGTGGTGCCGGCGGTGTATTGGCAGTGGACGTGCGAGTCGCTCAATGTGCAGGAGTTCATCGACGGCATCCCGGGGCGTGATCTGGCATCGGTCGATGCGGCGGGGCTGGACCGCAAGGCGCTTGCGCGCACGGGTGCGGGAATCGTGCTCAAGATGGTGCTGCAGGACGGCTGCTTCCACGCCGACCCGCATCCGGGAAATATTTTTTATCTGCGCGACGGGCGTATCGCCGTGATCGATTTCGGCATGGTCGGCCGCGTGTCCGAACAGCGCCGTTTCCAGGTCGCGCAGCTGCTGCACGGCATGGTGAGCTACGACGCCGACGCCGTCATCGATGTGCTGCTGGAGTGGGCCGGCACGCGCCTGGATATCGACGAAGCGCGGCTGCAGCAGGACATCGGTGCATTCGTCGACGAATACCGCGGCGTGCCGCTGAAAGAGTTGCGCATCGGTGCAATGCTCGGCGACGTCACCGCCATCCTGCGCGACCACGGGCTGGCCCTGCCGTCGGATCTGGCGTTGATGATCAAGGCCTTTCTCACCCTTGAAGGAATGGGGCGGCAGCTCGATCCGGATTTCGACATGGCCACCGAAGCGCGGCCCTACCTGGAACGGGTGGTATTGCAGCGCTATGCGCCCAGCGCCATGTTGCGTCGCAGCCGGCGCACGGTGACTGGCGCGATCGACCTGATCGGCGATCTGCCACGCGATCTCAAGCGGCTGATCCAGGCCGCACGGCGCGGCAAGTTGCAACTGCACGTGGAAACGCGTGCCTTGCGCGAGTTTGGCGAGCAGGTCGACCGCGCCGCCAACCGGCTCACCATGGGCATCGTGACCGCGGCCTTGGTGATCGGGTCGTCAATCGTGATGAACAGCGTCGGCGGAAGCGCCAGCCGCTGGCTGCTGGCGCTGGGCGTGGGTGGATTCATCGGCGCCGGGTTATGCGGCATCTGGATCCTGTTCTCGATCTGGCGCAGCCGCCGCTAGCGATCGACACGGCGCCGGCTGCGCCGCTATTGCGCGTGGCGCCGTTAGTAGTAATACTACTAACCATGGACCTGACCGATACCCAGCACGCAATCCTGACCTTGATCGCCGACCGCATCGACGCCGACGGCGTCCCGCCTTCGCAGACCGAGATCGCCCGCGCCTTCGGCTTCAAGGGCGTGCGCGCCGCGCAGTATCACCTGGAGGCGCTGGAGCAGGCGGGCGCGATTCGCCGCGTCCCAGGTCAGGCGCGCGGCATTCGGCTGGCGGGGCAGGGCGCGCAGTCGCGGACGCCGCCGGTCGCCGAGCCATTGCGCGACGACGTGCTGCGCCTGCCGGTGCTGGGCCGCGTTGCAGCGGGCCTGCCGATCGGCGCCGATATCGGCTCGGACGACTTCGTGGTGCTCGACCGGGTGTTTTTCTCGCCGTCCCCGGACTATCTACTCAAGGTGCAGGGCGACTCGATGCGCGACGAAGGCATCTTCAACGGCGACCTGATCGGCGTGCACCGCACCCGCGACGCGCGCTCGGGGCAGATCGTGGTGGCGCGGATCGATGAAGAAATCACCGTCAAGTTGCTCAAGATCGGCAAGGACCGTATCCGGCTGCTGCCGCGCAACCCCGATTACGCCCCGATCGAAGTCTTGCCGGATCAGGATTTTGCCATCGAAGGCCTGTATTGCGGGCTGCTGAGGCCAAACCGCTGAGGGCTGCACCGATGCGTGCACTGGCGTTTTCCCCAGCCGGCATTGCAGGATTCGCCGCTGCCAGCGCAACGTTCGCAATCTTAATCTGAGTGTGTCGCAGCCAGTCTCAGCCTGTGCGATACACCGCCGCTACATTTGCACCACACCGAAATCACTGACAAGGATCACCCAGATGGATGAGAACAAGAAGCGCGCCCTTTCCGCCGCACTGAGCCAGATCGAAAAGCAATTCGGTAAGGGCTCGGTCATGCGCATGGGCGACCGCGTGATCGAAGCGGTCGAAATCATTCCGACCGGTTCGTTGATGTTGGACATCGCACTGGGGATCGGCGGCCTGCCGAAGGGCCGCGTCGTGGAAATCTACGGTCCGGAATCCTCGGGCAAGACGACCTTGACCCTGCAGGCCATCGCGCAGTGCCAGAAGCTGGGTGGCACCGCTGCGTTCATCGACGCCGAGCATGCGCTCGATCCAATCTACGCTGCCAAGCTGGGCGTCAATGTCGACGACCTGCTGCTGTCGCAGCCGGACACCGGTGAACAGGCGCTGGAAATCGCCGACATGCTGGTGCGTTCGAGCTCGGTCGACATCGTGGTGATCGACTCGGTCGCCGCGCTGACGCCGAAGGCGGAAATCGAAGGCGAGATGGGTGACCAGCTGCCAGGTCTGCAGGCACGGCTGATGAGCCAGGCGCTGCGCAAGCTGACCGGCAACATCAAGCGTTCCAATACGCTGGTGGTCTTCATCAACCAGCTGCGCATGAAGATCGGCGTCATGATGCCGGGCCAGAGCCCGGAAGTGACCACCGGCGGCAATGCGTTGAAGTTCTACGCCTCTGTGCGTCTGGATATCCGTCGTATCGGCGCGATCAAGAAGGGCGACGAGATCATCGGTAACCAGACCAAGATCAAGGTGGTCAAGAACAAGCTGGCGCCTCCGTTCAAGCAGGTCGTGACCGAAATCCTCTATGGCGAGGGCATCAGCCGCGAGGGCGAACTGATCGACATGGGTGTGGAAGCCAAGCTGGTGGACAAGGCAGGTGCCTGGTACAGCTATGGCGACGAGCGCATCGGCCAGGGTAAGGACAACGCGCGTGGTTACCTGCGCGACAACCCGCAGGTGGCAGCCAAGCTCGAAGCCGAACTGCGTGAGAAGTTCCAGCCTGCCGAAGCTCCGCGCGAGGCGGGCGACGACGCCGAGAAGGAATAAGCGCTGCCGGCGACAAGCGATTGCGGTTGAGTGTGTCGACGTTGCCCAGCATCCGTCATGCACGCGCAGTGCATGACGGGCTCAAGCGCCTAGCGACAACTCGCTGCAAGGCGGACGGGAACGCAGTAAGTTTTCTATCGCGGGGACGACGGAGTCAGTGCCGTTGCTTCTCGCGGTAGATCTATCGAAGGCCAGGAGGGCGGGCGCCATGGAGGGCGCATTGATTGAGCGATCGGGGACACGTCACGATGGACGAGCAAGAGCCCGCACCAAAGCGGGGGCGCCGGTTCAAGGAGCAGACGCCGGTCCAGCGCGCACTTGGTCTGCTGGTGCGACGCGAGCATTCGCGTAAGGAATTGAACCGTAAGCTGCTGGCGCGCGGTATCGAGCCAGATGCCGCACAGGCGGCGGTGGAGCGGCTGGCGGACGAGGGCTGGCAGGACGACACCCGGTTCGCTGCTGCGGTGGTGCGCAATCGTGCCGGCTCGGGCTATGGCCCCCTGCATATTCGTGCCGAACTTGGCACCCATGGCCTGGATAGCGAGGCCATCAGTGCCGCCATGGCGACATTTGACGGCGATTGGACCGAGAACGCGCGCGATCTGATCCAACGCCGGTTCGGCGAGCAAGGCCCGGTAGATCTGCCGCAGCGACGCAAGGCTGCCGATCTGCTGGCCCGGCGCGGTTTCGACGGCAACAGTATTCGTAGCGCCACGCGCTTCGACCTTGAGGACTGAGGGCGTCAGGCCTGCTACCCTTCGTGGTTTCAGGTTGTTCCGCTCATCTGCGCCCACATGTCATTGGGTGACCGGGACTGCCGCCCGCCCAATGCCAGCCCATGAACGCACCTGCCAAATTCAGCACCTCCCAGATTCGTAGTGACTTCCTCGCGTTTTTTCAGGGGAAGGGCCACACCATCGTGCCATCCGCGCCGCTGGTGCCGGGTAACGATCCGACTTTGTTGTTCACCAATTCCGGCATGGTCCAGTTCAAGGACGTGTTCCTTGGCGCGGAAAAGCGCAGCTATGTGCGGGCCGCGGACGTGCAGCGCTGCCTGCGGGCCGGCGGCAAGCACAACGATCTGGATTCGGTAGGCTACACCGCGCGCCACCACACCTTCTTCGAGATGCTGGGCAACTGGTCGTTCGGCGACTACTTCAAGAAGGACGCCATCGCCTGGGCCTGGGAACTGTTGACCGAGGTCTGGAAGCTGCCGGCCGACCGTCTGCTGGTTACCGTCTACCACACCGACGAAGAAGCCTTCGCGCTGTGGCGCGACATGATCGGCATTCCCGAAAGCCGGATCGTGCGTATCGGCGACAACAAGGGAGCGCCATATGCCTCCGATAATTTCTGGCAGATGGCCGATACCGGCCCGTGCGGGCCGTGCACCGAGATCTTCTTCGATCATGGCGATCACATCGCCGGTGGCCCGCCCGGTTCGCCGGACGAAGACGGCGATCGCTTCATCGAGATCTGGAACCTGGTCTTCATGCAGTTCGATCGGCAGCCCGACGGCACCCTGGTGCCGCTGCCGGCGCCGTGCGTCGATACCGGCATGGGGTTGGAACGTCTTGCGGCGATCCTGCAGCACGTCCATACCAACTACGAAATCGATCTGTTCCAGGCCTTGATCGGCAAGGCCAGTGGGCTGACCGGTGTGACCGATCTGGAGAACAAGTCGCTGCGGGTGATCGCCGATCACATCCGCGCCTGTTCGTTCCTGATCGTCGACGGTGTGCTGCCCTCCAATGAAGGCCGCGGTTATGTGCTGCGCCGGATTATCCGGCGTGCGCTGCGGCATGGCTGGATGCTGGGGGTGCGCCAGCCGTTCTTCAGCAAGATGGTGCCCACCCTGGTCGAGCTGATGGGTGAGGCCTATCCGGAACTGGTTCTCGCGCGGGATACCGTGGCGCGCGCGCTATTGGCTGAGGAAGAACGTTTTGCCGAGACGCTGGACGCCGGCATGAAGATCTTCGACGACGTCGCCGCGCGCTCGCAGGAAGTGATTCCCGGCGCCGATGCATTCCGCCTCTTCGATACTTACGGATTTCCGGTCGACCTCACCTCCGACATCGCTCGCGAGCGCGGCTTGCGCGTGGACATGGAGGGCTTCGAATTCGCCATGGAGCGTCAGCGCGAGACCGCGCGTGCGGCGGGCAAGTTCGGCGGGGGCGTCGCATTGCCGGCCGATCTGGTTGCCAGCATGTCGCCAACGGTGTTTCTGGGCTACGAGGCCTACGACGCCGATGCGCTCAAGGTGGTTGCATTGCTCAAGCAGGGCCGGCCGGTCGAGCGCGCGCAAGCCGGCGATGAGGTCATCGTGTTCACCGACCGCACGCCGTTCTACGCCGAGTCCGGTGGTCAGGTCGGCGATAGCGGTCAGTTGAGCGGTAGCGATGTCTCTATCGAGATCGTCGACACCCAGAAGTTTGCCGGCCAGTTCCATGGCCATGTGGGGCGCATCACGGAAGGTGCGCTGGCACTGGGCGATGTGCTGGCAGGCGGCATCGACGTGCAGCGCCGCGGCAAGACCATCCTCAACCACTCGGCCACGCACTTGTTGCATGCCGCATTGCGCGAGGTGCTGGGTACGCATGTGCAACAGAAGGGCTCGTTGGTGGCGCCTGACCGCTTGCGTTTCGACTTCTCGCATTTCCAGCCCATCAGCGCGGAAGAGCTTGCGGTGATCGAGCGCAAGGTCAACGCCGAGGTGCGCACCAACCACAGTGTCGAAGTGCACAACATGGCCATGCAGGAAGCGCTGGATTTCGGCGCGATGGCCTTGTTCGGCGAGAAATACGGCGAGCACGTGCGCGTGCTGAAGATGGGCGGTTATTCCACCGAGCTGTGTGGCGGTACCCATGTCAGCCGCACAGGCGACATCGGTTTGTTCAAGATCACGTCCGAGGGCGGTGTGTCGTCGGGCGTGCGTCGTATCGAGGCGGTGACCGGGCAGGGCGCGCTGGATTACGTTGCCGATGAAGAGCGCCGTTTGTTCGAGGCAGCGAGCCTGCTCGGTGGCAACACCACCGAGGTGGTCGACAAGGTGCGCGCACTGACCGAGCGTCAGAAGCGTCTTGAGCGCGAGCTGGAATCGCTGAAGGCCAAGCTGGCTTCCGGCGCGACGGCAGATCTGGGCGCCAGTGCCGTCGACGTGGCCGGGGTCAAGGTGATTGCGGTGCGTCTGGAAGGATTCGATGCAAAGGCGCTACGCGAGGCGATGGACCGCTTGAAGCAGCAACTCGGCGATTCGGTGATCGTGCTGGCCGGTGCTTCGGCGGGCAAGGTCGCGCTTGTCGCCGGCGTGAATGGCAGCCCAACTGGCAAGGTGAAGGCGGGGGAACTCCTCGGCCATATCGCCAGTCAGATCGGAGGCAAGGGCGGTGGCCGTCCGGATCTCGCCCAGGGTGGTGGCGAGGACGGGGCCGCCCTTGCGACCGCACTCGACGGTGTGCCCTCCTGGGTCAAGCAACACTTGGGCTGAACACTTGTCCTGCTATGCCTTGCTGGCTGGCAGGATGTCCCGCTACCATTTCTGGTCTATTCCCTTTACCTAGGGCGTGTCTCACTCAGGAGGCCGTCGATGCTGGTGGGAAACCCACCGGTTCCAGGAGATTTGCAAAATGTTGATCCTCACTCGCCGGGTAGGCGAAACCTTGATGATCGGCGACTCGGTCACTGTCACCGTGCTCGGCGTCAAGGGTAATCAGGTGCGTATTGGCATTACCGCACCGAAAGATGTGGCTGTGCATCGCGAAGAGATTTACCAGCGCATCCAACGTGGGGACGAGCCGGTCGCCTCTGGCGCGCATCACGGCGACGATTCTTCGAATTGATCGTCATAAAGGGTTTACGTTAGCCCCTGTTACCCGGTATTCTTCGCGGCCTGCCACGGACATCGCGGCAGGACGCAAAAAACTGGAGCGATGCCCGAGCGGCTGAAGGGGCTCCCCTGCTAAGGGAGTATAGGGTCAAAAGCTCTATCGAGGGTTCGAATCCCTCTCGCTCCGCCAGTGTTCTAAACGCCCGCAAATCATTGATTTGCGGGCGTTTTATTTTGGTCTAGCGACGCGATCAGGACCAGCCGAGAGTGCTGGGCGAGAATCGATAGCCGGCAATCAAACCACCGCCACCGCCTCGTTGCCGACGGCCAGCGAATGTCACACCTCACTCGTGCCTTGGGACTGCTCAGCACTTCTGCTTTTCTGTGCCGCCGTGTCTTGACTGCTTGTCAGTCGCGACCCCAGCCATCGAAGCACTTGGAGCTCGTGTGGCCGGCGCCGTGCGGCGCGGACATGTTGCATCGTGATGGGGGCTTGCGGTGCTCGGGACTCGAACCTGTCGGTTGAAAATGCGCAGTGAGCTGTGCGTTGAAGTGCGCGAAGTCACGATCAACAGTTCGGTCGCGAAAGCTCCGGCACCGTGCGACCTGCGCGCACTGCCCTGCAACTATGCACGGCCGCGTTCGCTTCTGGTCGGTTGTATCACTCGGGATAACAGATAGCTGCCGTAAGGCATCGCGCATGTCCGTTCCTGATTGATGATTCGAGCGACGGCACGACTTGTCGCAGGATGATGGTCGTTGTGCTGGCACTGCCGTCTGGTATTGCGACGTAATCGATAGATCGTGACCGAGATGCGATTGCTGGGCCTGACCGTTCCCTTCTGTCATCGATGCCCGAACCGAATGTTGCTGTTGCACCACTTGTGGTGGCTTCGGCTATCTCTCGGCCTGCTCGGCATGCCGTCCTTTGCTTTTCGCTGTGCTATGCGGCTCCATTTCCTCTGGTACTCGAAAAAACAGGCACTTCGAGAAGAGTGCCTGGCGCGCTGCAGGCTATGGTCGCCTGCCGCTTTTTGCCATCGCTGCTTGCAGGGAACAAGCAAGCAGCAAGCCGCAGGTGCTAGGCGCCCTCCTTGAGCCACGCAGTGCACTTGCTGCAAACCAAGACCTAAGATCCCAGGCCTGAAGCCTCGCATGTGGGCGTTGGCCTCCTAGGGTCTGTGCGTGCCTTGTTGCTCGCGCGTGCTGTTGGGCGTCTCCAGCTTCTGCAAGCTGCTGGTTCTTTCATCAACGCGGCACTGGTTGGCGCATGCATTCCAGTACGTATGCATCGCTGATGCATGGCGACGTTGTGGACGGGGGGGGGGGGGGGGGGGGGGCGGTCAACCTCGTTTCAGATTGTTCCGCCCACAATCCATTGCGCCTAGCCCCATGGGTGCCGTCGGCGGAGCGACGACAAGTGCGATCTAGGCGTTGGAGCTGCAAACAAACTAGCGATGCAATGCGTATGGCATCGGTCGCGCTATTTCAAATGCAGGAAGCAGCAGCCCGAAGCGCCGGTCATGTCTGCTAGGTGTGATCGGCGCTGGTGCATGCGTTTCCAATGATGCGGGACGGAGGAGGCTGCATCGCTCGCGATCGCGGGTGCGTGCGCTAGCCGCGCCTCAGCGGCCAAGTCTTGGAATCCGCCCCTGTCTTGCACACCTGGGAAGGTGGCCTGGTCTTCTTCGTACGCCGACAACGCCCGTCTCGACGTCGAGCGTGGGGGAGCATGGCGAGGCTGATTAGTGAGAGGCCGTGCGGTGCCTGAATCGCTGGGCGCTTGGCATGCGAAAGGGGGTCAAGTAAGACGCATGCGTGTCGCTAACCACGTGAACCCTATCTCGGATTTCGACGTGATGCGCCTACCGTTCCTTGGACGCTTGTTCTCTTCCTGGAGCCGTGGGCTGCAGCACAAGGCCAATGCGGTAGACCGGGTGATGGCGGTGATCGAATTCGATCTGGATGGGCGCATTTTGGAGGCCAATCAGAACTTTCTGTCGCTGATGGGGTACCGGCGTGACGAGGTGGTTGGCCAGCATCACCGCATGTTCGTGACGACGAGCGATCGCGACAGCGAGAGCTACCGTCAGTTCTGGGATGCGCTGCGGCGTGGCGATTTCAATGCCGGGCGTTTTTGCCGGCTGGACAAGCATGGCCGCGAGGTGTGGATCAACGCGTCGTACAACCCGTTGCTGGATCGATCCGGCAAGGCGTATCGCGTGGTGAAGTACGCCACCGACATCACCCAGCAGGTACGTCAGACAGCCGATTTCGAAGGGCGCATCGATGCGATCGACAAGGTCATGGCCGTCATCGAATTTTCGCTGGACGGCACGGTGCTCGATGCCAACCAGAATTTCCTGCAGGTGATTGGCTATCGGCTCGATGAGATACGCGGCAAACACCACGGCATGTTCGTGGATGCGCAGACGCGCCAGTCGGCTTCTTATCGCGCGTTCTGGCAATCGCTGGGGAGGGGGGCATTCGATGCCGGTCGCTACCAGCGGATTGGCAAGGATGGCAGGGAAGTCTGGATCCAGGCGTCCTACAACCCGGTCCTCGACGAGCTTGGTCGCCCTTACAAGGTGGTCAAGTACGCCACCGACGTGACCCGTCAAGTCCTCGATTCGGCCGACGCGGATGGCCGCATACAGGCCATCGACAAAGTGATGGGCGTGATCGAGTTCGATCTGGACGGCCATGTGCTGCGTGCCAACGATAACTTCCTGGCGACCGTGGGTTACACAGCGCAAGAGGCAGTTGGCCAGCATCACGGAATGTTCGTCGACGCGGCCTATCGCACCTCGGATGAGTACCGGCATTTCTGGGCAAAGTTGGCGCGTGGTCAGTTCGACGCGGGGCGGTATCGCCGGCTGCGCAAGGACGGCAGTCCCGTATGGATCCAGGCCTCCTACAACCCGATCCTGGACGTCTCCGGGCGGCCGTACAAGGTGGTCAAGTACGCCACCGACGTGACTGAGCAAGTGCGCTCGGTCGAGCGTATGCGCGATCTAATGCGGCAGACAATGAGCATTGCGCAGAACGTGCAGCGCGAATCGCATCATATTGCTGTCAGCAATCAGGAGCTGGTGGGTCGGGTGTCCACACAGTCCGAGGCAGTGGCGCAGACCTCAAGCACGATCGATCAACTGGCCGCCACCGTGCGTGCCAATTCCGAAAACGCCGGTTCGGCACGACGCATGGCCGAGGACTCGGCCGCCGTTGCACGGCGCGGCGCCGACGTTATCGCCGACGTGGTCAAGACCACCGCCGGCATTCGGTCGGCAACCGACCGGATCGGTCAGATCATCGAAGTGATTGACGGCATCGCGTTTCAGACCAACATTCTGGCGCTCAACGCTGCGGTGGAAGCAGCGCGCGCCGGTGAGCAGGGACGTGGATTTGCGGTGGTCGCCACCGAAGTGCGCAGCCTGGCCCAGCGCTGTGGCGTGTCGGCCAGGGAGATCCGCTCCCTGATCGACAATGCCACCGGCCAGGTCGGCGACGGCTCGCGTCTCGCCGAACAGGCCGGTGTGGTCATGCAGGACGTGGTGACCTCGGTGCTGCGTGTCACCGCGACCGTGGAGCAGATCGCCGCTGCCAGCCATGAACAGGCGCAGGATATTTCCACGGCGAATACGGCGTTGCAGTCCATTGGGGTGCAGGCGCGCGACCAGGCGCAGATGGTCGACGACCTGGCGCGGTCGGCGCGGGTGCTGGAAGCCGATGCGGACGCGTTGTTTGCGCTGGTCAACGGCGATGCCGACGGTTCCACGCAGCCCGCTACGCCGTTTACGCCGAACGCTAAATCGCAGGCTGCGTAATCGCGATCTATGCCATCGCGGCCCAGTTGGATCGGCTGCGAGTGGTCGCCTTCGTCCCTGAAGCAATGGGCCGTGTCGTGTGGCGACGTTCTGCAAGACACGACGTCGCAGACGCGCAGGCAAGCGTGGAACACGCGCAAGACGCCACAACGAGACCTCTACACAACACAAAGCCCGCAAATGCGGGCCTTGTGGATTGCGATCAGTACCGTTGCAGCACAGGCACATCGCATGTGCTGCAGGAGTCGCAGCCGGCTTACTTCGGCAGATCGAACACCAGCACTTCCGCGTCGCGTCCGTCGGCCAGCACGATCTCCGGCTCGCCGATGACCTGCACCGCATCGCCGGCCGACAATGCCTGCCCATTGACGCTCAGGCTGCCGCGGGCCACTTGCACGTAGCCGATCCGGCCTTCAGCCAGCGGTTGCTGCAGGCGGGCGTTGCCATCGAGGATCGATGCGTACAGCCGTGCATCCTGGTGCAGTCGCAGCGAGCCGTCGTCACCGGCCGGCGAGGCGATCAGGCGCAACTGGTTACGCTTGCTGTCGGCATCGAAATGCTTCTCTTCATAGCTCGGCTCGATCCCATTGCGCTCGGGCATGACCCAGATCTGCAGGAAGTGCACCGGCTCGCTGGACGAATGATTGAACTCGCTATGGGTCACGCCGCTGCCGGCGCTCATGCGCTGCACATCGCCGTAGTGCAGGACCGAGCCGGTGCCCATGCTGTCCTTGTGCTCCAGCGCGCCGCCCAGGACGTAGGAAATGATCTCCATGTCGCGGTGGGCGTGGGTGCCGAAGCCTTCGCCCGGGGTCACCTTGTCTTCGTTGATCACCCGCAGCGGGCCGATGCCCATGTGGCGCGGGTCATGGTAGCTGGCGAAGGAGAAGGTGTGACGCGAGGACAGCCAGCCATGCTCGGCGCGGCCACGGGTTTCGCTCTTGCGGACATTCAACATGGTGCTTCTCCTTGAAAGATTCGAATTGGCGCTGGGGGATGAATCGGTGTCCCAGCGGCTTGATGCGTAGTCTCCGCCTCTGCTGCCAAGAGAAAAAGCGAGTAGATTTGGCTGCTACCATCGAAAAAATCGAACAATGAAAATCAGCCTGGAAGCGTTGCAGATCCTGGATGCGATCGACCGCCGTGGTTCGTTTACTGCGGCGGCCAAGGTGCTGTTCAAGGTGCCTTCGACCATTTCGTACACGGTCTCCAAGCTGGAAGACGATCTGGGGGTGCAGCTGTTCGAGCGGGTAGGGCCAAAGGCGACCCCGACCCAGGCCGGGCGCGAGCTGCTGCGCGAAGGGCGGAACCTGCTGCGTGCTGCGCAGGAGCTGGAGGTGCGTGTGCGGCGCGTCGCTTCGGGCTGGGAGTCGGACTTTGCGATCGGCTTGGATGCAATGTTGCCGGCCGCGCTGCTGCAGGCGCAGATCCTGGACTTCTACGCCGTGGCCGACAGCACGCGGCTGCGTGTGCTCAGTGAATCGCTGTCCGGCAGCTGGGAGGCGTTGCTGGACCGGCGCGTGGATCTGATCGTGGCAGCGGGCGAGGGGCCCAGCGGCGGCGGCTATGTCGCCGAGCAGATCGGCACCGTGCGCTTCGTGTTTGCAGTGGCGGCGACGCATCCGCTGGCGGGCGCGCAGCAATTGGGTGCGGCTGAGCTGGGAGACCATCGCGCGATTGCCGTGGCCGATTCGGCGCGGCGTCTGCTGCCGCGCACCGTCGGCCTGTTGTCCGGCCGCGACGTGCTGACCGTGCCGGACATGCATACCAAGTTGCTGCTGCAATTGGCCGGGGCAGGCTACGGTTTTTTGCCTGAGCCGTATGCGCGGGGCGCGCTGCTGGAGGGCCGTTTGCGCCAGGTCCCGGTGGAAACGCGCAAGGCCGACGAAACCTTCTACCTGGCGTGGCGGCCGGGCGAAGAGGGCGAGGCGCTGGGCTGGTGGCGGCGCGCCTTGCGCGCCGACGGTCTGTTCGAGCGGTGGTCGCAGGCGCTTGCCGAAACGTATCGTTTCGCTGCTGCCGGGCAGTCGCAAACGTGATCAAGAGCGGATAATGGCCGCTCGCCGTCGCGCAGGGTCATCGCATGCAGGGCTTGATCGAACAGTACGGATTGGCGCTGGTGTTTGCCAACGTGCTGGCGTTGTCGCTCGGCCTGCCGGTGCCGGCGTTGCCGACGCTGGTGCTGGTTGGCGCCGGGTACGCGCTGCGCGGTGGTAGCGACGCGTGGCTGGCGGGTCTTGCCGCGTGGGGTGTGTCGGTGCTGGCGAGTCTGCTTGGCGATCTGGCGTGGTATCTGGCAGGACGCCGCTTCGGCAATCGCACCTTGCAGTCGCTATGCCGGTTGTCGCTGTCGCGCGATACCTGCATGAAGCAGACCGAGCGGTTCTTCTCGCGCTGGGGCGTGCGCGTGCTGGCAGTGGCCAAGTTTGTGCCGGGCCTGTCGATGGTGTCGGTTCCGATGGCCGGCGCGATGCGGGTACGGCCGGGCGCCTTCCTGCGCTACGACGCGTTCGGCGCTTCGCTGTGGGCATTGGTCGGATTGGGTCTTGGGGCGCTGTTCGCCAGCCAGGTACAGGACGTGCTCGCGTTGTTGTCCGAGCTGGGTTCCGGTGCGGTGGTGGTACTGGCTGCGCTGCTGGCCTGCTACGTCGGGTGGCGCTGGTGGCGGCGCCACACGCTGCTGCGCTCGCTGGAACACGCGCGCATTGCGGTGGACGAATTAGTGCCGCTGCTGGAGGGCGACGAGAGCCTGCGGCCGACGGTCCTGGACATCCGTGCCCCGGGATATCGCGACCTGCAGCCGTATACGATTCCTGGCGCGGTCTTTGCCGACGAACGCCAGCTTGCGCAGATTCTGGCGAGCGTGCCGCGCGATCGCAGCGTGGTGATCTATTGCGCGTGCCCGGATGAAGTGTCTGCGGCATGGCTGGCAGGCCGCATGCGCGAACGTGGATATCGCGATGTGCGTCCATTGCGTGGCGGGCTGGATGCATGGCGCGAGGCCGGGCACCCGGTGACTTCCTTGGTGCCGGTGGTGGTGGGTGGCCAATCGGATGCTGTGGGCGCCACGGCGTGAGCGTGCGGCGTCTGGTTCGCTAAGAGCAGCTACCAACTGACTGTGCAACCGCCAGGCCGGCGCGGTGGTGCTCGGTGCGGCATGCACTACGCACACACCGCGGTTCCGAGCGCGCGTTCCATGCCCGCTTGACCACGCCCGCCTGATCACGAGTGATGTCGGCCGCTCCAAGAGACATCGCAAGCGCATTCGTATCGATGCGCTGGGCAAGCTGCGCGTGCAGGCGGCGCAGGCAAAACGACAGGCAAAAAAAAGACCAGCAAGCTGGTCGTTTTCTTCAAGATTGGTGCGCCCGGAGAGATTCGAACTCCCGACCGCCTGGTTCGTAGCCAGGTACTCTATCCAACTGAGCTACGGGCGCATATCTTGTTTGACTTGCAATCCGATGCAGTGCAGCCGGACTTTTAACTGAAAAAACAGCGGTTCAATGCTGTCTTTTTTGTTCCTGAAGATGGTGCGCCCGGAGAGATTCGAACTCCCGACCGCCTGGTTCGTAGCCAGGTACTCTATCCAACTGAGCTACGGGCGCCTCGTCAGGAGCGGAATTATGCGGATGCCCGACGTACTCGTCAATCCCTTTGTGAAATTCGATCGCCGCCGACTGCATCGGCATGCATGCGTTGCAGCGCAGCCACGACCGCGGCGGGTGCCTTCATCCATGCAAAGTGATCGCTGCGCACGTGCAATTGCGCATCGTCCAACTGCTGCACCTCGGCAGGCGCCTGCGGCATCTTGCGCAGCAGCGCGTCTAGCGCAGCTGCAGGGCCGAAGTGATCGTGGGCGAAGGTCAGCGCCTTGATCGGTACCGTCAACACGCCCAGTGCGCGCTCCAGATCCCAGCCGCTGCCTGCAGCGCGATAACAATTGCTGCGGCCGACCTGCGCCCAGTCGGCAATCAGGCTGCGTGCCTCGGTGCCGCCGAAGCCGAGCGATCGGCCGTGCAGCACGCCTTGCACACGTGCAAGCCACGGCAGGGCGCGATACACCAGCGGCAGTCCGTAACGCATGGGGCGCGGAAAATTGCGCCAATACGGCGAGCCGCTGGCGACCAGCCATAGCTGGGTCAGGAGCGAGTCGCGTTGCGAAGGCAAGCTCGACGCCTGCAGCGCGGCATGGCAGCAGGCCAGCTGACCACCCAGGCTGTGCCCGCCGACGATGCGCGGGTGCTGCGGGTCATGACGCTCCATCAGTGCTTGGCTGGCCGGGATGTCATCGGCAAGCAGGGTGCGATAGCCCCAATCGTGCCGACGCGATGGGCGCAGCGTGCTGCTGCCATTGCCACGCCATTCGTGCAGATACACCGCAATTCCGGTGGCGGCCAACGCGTGGGCGAACGGTTGGTAATGCCGTGCTGCCACGCCCAATGCCGGCAGCCACAGCAAGGTGGCGACCGGTTGCTCCGTTGCGATGCGCATCACCTGCCAGCGATGTCCGTCCACTGCGCTGGCAGTCAATGTGTCGCTGTGCACGCTCATGCGCCGGGAGCGGCACCGAAGTGGTCCAGCACCAGTACCTCGCTCTGCCCCGGGCGCTGCCCCAGGCGGATGGCGCGCGCCACGTAGTCGATTGCGGCTTCGCAGGCATTGAGCAGCGACAGGCCCTGGCACAGTTGCGCGGCGATCGCTGCCGACAGGCTGCAACCGGTGCCGTGCGCGTCGACGGCCACACGTGGATGCATGAACACGTCCTGGGTGACGCCGTCATCGAAGCGATCGATCACGCGCGCGCCCTCGTGCAGATGGCCGCCCTTGAGCAGCACGGCGTTCGCGCCCAGCTCTAGCAGCGCGGCGGTGGCATGGTCGGCGGCGTCGGCCGTCTCGATGCGGCGGCCGGTCAACAGCTCGGCTTCGGGTGTGTTGGGTGTGACCAGGGTTGCCAGCGGTAACAAGCGGGTGCGCAGCGCATCCAGCGCAGCGTCCTCGAGCAGGCGTGCGCCGCTGGTGGCGACCATGACCGGGTCCAGCACGACGAAAGGCGGGCGATGGACTTCGAGCAGATCGGCCACGCAGTGAATGACTTCGGCGTTGGCCAACATGCCGAGTTTGACGGCCTGGATCTGGAAATCGGCGAAGCAGGCATCCACCTGCGCGCGCAAGAAGGCGATGGGCGGGATGTGCACGGCGGTAACGGCGCGCGTGTGCTGTGCGGTCAATGCGGCAATCGCCGACAAGCCATGCACGCGATGCGCGGCGAAGGTCTTGAGATCGGCCTGGATGCCGGCTCCGCCACCGGAGTCGGTGCCGGCGATGGTCAATGCGGACAGCGTGCTGGGCGTGGTCATAGGCCGATTCTGCACTGCTACCTGGAGGATGTGCGGATCATCGTGTGCGCCAGCGACGCCATCGCAGGTAGGCGACATAGCTGGCACCGGTCAATCCGGTGAGGCTGGCTGGCAGGTAAAGCGCGTCGTACTGCCAGCGCTGGAACAGCAGCGTGCCAAGGATGCTGCCGCCAAGAAAGCCACTGATGATCAGCCCGCTCAGCGTGAGCCGACGCACTTGCAGCGGGCGCCCGCGCAGCAGATGCCCCAGGCCGATGCCCAGGTCGGTGAACATGCCGCTCAGATGCGTGGTACGGACCGCCGCGCCACTGAGGGTGGTCGCCATTGCGTTTTGCAGGCCGCAGGCGCCAGCGGCGAGCAGGACGCCGCCGACATGATGCAGCTTGAACAGCGGAATGGCGGCCAGCAACAGTAACGCCTCGATCAGCAGCGCCGCGCCGTAGCGCTGTCCGAGCCGCAAGCCATCGTCCTGGATGATCAGGCCGCTGAGCATGGCGCCTGCACAGAAGGCGATGAGAATGCCCCAGAGAAAACCGATTTCCGGCGCGGTGTTCTGCACCAGGGCAACGCCGAGCAGGCTGGTGGTGCCGGTGAGGTGGCTGACCACCTGGTGCTCGGAGCCCAGGTAGCCGACCACATTGACCATGCCGGCCACGCTCGACAATGCCACCGCGCCAATCCAGACCCAGCGCGGCAGCAGGATTCCCATCTCGGGTCAGGGCGTGCCGTTGACCGCAATCTGCGAAAACCCGCCGGTCTGCGGGTCGTACAGCGCACCCCAGAAGGCACTGCCGCCATCGCAGACCTTGATCGCTTCCCGCGCCGGTTTCACCGGCGGGTCGTTGGGCAGCCTGAACGCATTGATGTAGATCAGTTGCTGGCCCTGGATCACCACGCCCACGTATTGGCGGTCGAACTCGCGTGGCTCGGCAATGATGGGCGTCAACGCATCCTGTCGGGATTCGAGCTGCTCGATCTGTTGATGGCTCGGCTCCCAATAGCCGGTGATCTGGCCCGGATGACGCGCCGGACTATCGCGCGAGCAGGTGTCCAGCACCTGCTCGGCTACGCTCTGGCGGGTGATGATCCACGACTGCCCGCTCTTGAGACTGGTCGGCACCGTCGATGGTGCCTGTGTGGTCGCACAGCCTGCCAGTGCGAGCACTGCAAGGGCAGTAGCGTTGCGAAGCGTTCGCATCACAATACCTCCGAGGCGAAGTCGGCCAGGCGCGAGCGTTCGCCACGACGCAGCGTGATGTGCGCGCTGTGCGGCCAGGCCTTGAAGCGATCCACCGCGTAGGTCAGGCCCGAGGTGGTTTCGGTCAGGTAGGGCGTGTCGATCTGCTCGACGTTGCCCAGGCACACGATCTTGGTGCCGGGGCCGGCGCGGGTGATCAAGGTCTTCATCTGCTTCGGAGTGAGGTTCTGCGCCTCGTCCAGAATCAGGTAGCGCGACAGGAAGGTGCGCCCGCGCATGAAGTTCATCGAGCGGATCTTGATGCGGCTGGCGAGCAGGTCGTTGGTGGCCGCGCGGCCCCACGAGCCGCCGTCCTGGTTGTGGGTAAGCACTTCCAGGTTGTCGGTCAGCGCGCCCATCCACGGTGTCATCTTTTCTTCTTCGGTGCCGGGCAAAAAGCCGATGTCTTCGCCCACGCTGACGGTGGCACGGGTCATGATGATTTCGCGGTAGCGCTGTTGGTCCATCGTCTGCGCCAGGCCCGCGGCCAGTGCGAGCAGCGTCTTGCCGGTGCCGGCGGTGCCGAGCAGGGTGACGAAATCGATCTCCGGGTCCATCAGCGCATTGAGCGCGAAGTTCTGCTCGCGGTTGCGCGCGGCGATGCCCCAGATCGCATGCTGGGTATGGCGGAAATCATCCACCAGGCACAGCGTGGCCTTGCCGCCGCCAACCTTGGCTACGCGCAGCTCCACCTCGTCTTCGCCCGGCAGATACAGGTACTGATTGGGATACCAGTCCTCGTCGTCGGCCAGCACGATCTCGTAATGGGTGCGGCCGCGCTCGTTCCAGCTGCGCAGGTCCTCGTTGTGCTTCTGCCAGAAGTCTTCCGGCAACTCGATGGCACCGGTGAACAACAGGCTGAAATCGTCCAGCGCGCGGTCGTTCTGGTAATCCTCGGCAACCAGGCCGCTGATGTAGGCCTTGATGCGCAGGTTGATGTCCTTGGACACCAGGATGACCGGCACATCCGGGTTTTCTTCGCGCAGCGCCAGTACCGAGGCCAGGATCTTGTTGTCCGGCAACATCGCGCCGAAGGTGCGGCCCGGCTCGATCGGGTGGATCTGGAAATACAGCCGGCCGATCGCGGCCTGGCCCTTGAGCTGGATGCCCTGCGGATGACTGAGCAGGATGCCGGCCTGGATCTGCTCGGCGTTGGTGTTTTCCAGCAATTCGTCCAGGAAGCGGCTGACCTGGCGCGCGTTGCGGCTGACTTCGGAGGTGCCCTTCTTGGCGTTGTCGAGCTCTTCGATCACCTGCATCGGCAGGAACACATCGTGTTCTTCGAACTTGAACAACGAGGTGGGGTCGTGCATCAGCACGTTGGTGTCCAGCACGTAGATGCGCTTGCCTTGGGTCATTGGGTCTTCCAAGTGATGGAGCAGGGGCGAGCCATCACGCCTGCAGGTGCAGGGTGATGGAGGACACGGGAAATCAGCGGCGTCACTGTTTGGCGTGCGCCTTGATTGCGGCCAGCACGGCCTCGGCATGGCCGGCGACCTTGACCTTGCGCCAGGCCTGCACGACGCGCCCCTCGGGCGAGAGCAGGAAGGTGCTGCGCTCGATGCCGAGCACCTGCTTGCCGTACATGTTCTTTTCCTTGATCACGTCGAAGGCACGGCACAGCGCTTCGTCACCGTCGCTGATCAACGGGAAGGTGAAGCCTTGCTTGGCGCAGAAATTGTCGTGCGACTTCACCGAGTCGCGCGAGACGCCAAGCACCTCGGCGCTCGCTTGTTTGAATTGCGGCAACAGTGCGTTGAAGTCCAGGCCCTCGGTGGTGCACCCGGGCGTGCTGTCCTTCGGGTAGAAGTACAGCACTACCCATTTGCCTGCACAGCCGCGCAGGGTGGTCTGGGTACCGCCGGACAGCGCCAGCGGCAGGTCGAGGGTGGTAGCGGGCAGTTCCAGTACGGCGTCGGTCATCTTTGCTCAGCCTGAAGGGAGAGGCGGTCGGCGGCCGATCAGGCCGGCCCGACATCCATCCCATCATAAGCAGCCACATGGAAACGTTTGGCGAGCGCATCGAACTCCACATTGCGCTGATTCAGCGATTCGATGGTGTGATGCTCGCGCTTGTCCACATGCAGGAAATACGACTCTTCATCGTCGCCGTCGTCTTCGTCGCGTTCGCCGAGGAAGATGTCGATGACGCGGTAGCCGTCCTGGGTCAGTTGCTCGGCGAGCTTCTGCAGGGGTTCCTGCGCCGGGTCGGCGAAGAAGTATTCCCAGCGCAACGGGCCGTCGAGATTCCAGTCGGTCTCGGAGCGGATGTGATCGAACATCTGTTTCAGCGCGGATTGGGCGATGGCCATCGGTGCGTCTGCCTTAGAACTTCATCGGGTCCATGATCGCGTCGAGATTGAGGTGATCACAGAATTCCAGGAAATCATCGCGTAACGCGGCGATGTGCATGTTGGCCGGCACCCCGATGGTCACCTGCGCAGAGAACATCTCCGCGCCGGTCTGCATGGCCCGGTAGCGGGTGCTCTGCAGGTTTTCGATGGTGATGCCCTGGCGATCGAAGAAATCGGCCAGCTGGAACAGGATGCCCGGCTTGTCCGCAGCGATCACTTCCACGATGTACGGCAGCAGGTTGGATTGGGTCTGCTTGGGGCCGGTGCGGTACCAGACCAGCTTGAGGCCCTCTTCGCGTTCGAGCCGGGTCAGCATGGCTTCGAGCTTGGCGACCGAATCCCAGGAGCCGGTGGCCAATGCGGTGACCGAAACATCGCGCCCCACCGTGGCCAGGCGAGCGTCCACGAGATTGCAGCCGCTATCGGCGATGCGGCGGGTGACAGGCAATAGGGGGGACTCCGGATGCGTCGTGTAGGCGTTGATCAGGAGGTGATTTTCGGTCGGCGAAGGCCGGGGTGTAGAGTCAGTCAAAGGGGCTTCCGGCATTGCATCAGGCTGAATGGCCGCCCGGGCAGGCGCCCTGGCGGTGACCAGCATACTTGCCCGTGGTTTCGCGCCGCAAGTAACATGCAGGCGGTCGCAACCCGCGTGCGCGCGGGCCTTTTCCTGTCACGTAAGAGCAGCAGAATCTTGTCCCTTTCCGGCATCATCACCGCGCTGGCGACCCCCTTCGGGCCGGACGGCGCACTCGACCTGGATGCCTGGCGGCGGCTGCTGGAGCAGCAGCTGCACGGGGGCGTGCAGGGAATCGTGGTCGCCGGCTCGACCGGCGAAGCCGCCGCGCTGAGCGACGACGAATACGACACATTGCTGCGCGCCGCCGTTGCCCAGGTGGCCGGCCGGGTGCCGGTGCTGGCCGGGACCGGGCTGTCCGGCACCGCAAAGACCATCGCGCAGACGCGCCGCGCCGCCGCGCTGGGCGCACAGTACGCGCTGGTGGTGACGCCGCCGTACGTGCGCCCGACCCAGGCAGGCTTGAAAGCGCACTTCCTGGCCGTGGCCGACAACGGCGGGCTCCCGGTGGTGTTGTACAACGTGCCCGGCCGTACCGGCTGCGACCTGCTGCCGGAGACGGTGGCCGAACTGGTCGACCACCCGAACATCGTCGGCATCAAGGAAGCGCGCAGCGAGCCCGAGCGCGTCGCCGCGCTGGTGGCGCTGCGCAGCGACGCCTTCGTGGTGCTCAGCGGCGATGACGGCAGTGCCGCGCAGTCGATGCTGTCCGGCGCCGAAGGACTGATCTCGGTGGCGTCCAACGCGTTGCCGTCGGCCTATCGTCGCTTGTGCGACCTTGCCCGCGCTGGCCAGCGCGATGCGGCCACCGCCTGGGATGCGCGCCTGAGCGAATATCACAGTTTCTGCGGGATCGAATCCAATCCCATCCCGGTCAAGGCGCTGCTGCAACGCGCCGGGATCGGCCACGGCCTGCGCTTGCCGCTGCTGCCACTTTCAGCGGCGCACCAGCCGGCCGCCGACCGCCTTGCCGCCGACGCCATTGCGTTGGAAGCACTTTCCAGCCGCGAAATGCTCGCGGCCTGACCCAGGAGATTTATCGATGCGTCATTCCGTTTCCCCCGTCCGCGTGCTGTCGCTCGCGTTGCTGGCGACCGCCACCGTCGCCGCCACGAGTGGTTGCAGCTGGTTTCACAAGGGCGCGCGCGGCGACTATGCGTTGGCCCCTGAAGCTCGCCCGCTGGAAGTGCCGCCGGATCTGAACCTGCCCGACACCTCCGGTGCGATGAAGGTGCCGACGCTGGCTTCGACCACGCAGCAGCAGACCAACACGCCGCCATCGGCGAGCGCCAACAGCGGGTTCACCGTGCCGGGCGAGCGCGATGAGGTGTTTGCCAAGGTGGGCACGGCACTGGCCGAGATTCCCGGCCTCACCATTGCCAGCAAGGCGCAGATGCTCGGCTCCTACGATGTGAGCTACGAGGGGTCCAGCTTCCTGGTACGCGTGGTCAAGGTCGAGGCCGGCAGTTATGTGTCGGCAGTGGATCCGCGCGGCATGCCGGCCACGGCCGCTGCACCGGTCGCGGTGATCAGTGCGCTGAAGGGCAAGCTCGGCGGCTGATCGATTTCGCCATTGCCGGACAGCAAAACGGGCGCTTGGGCGCCCGTTTTGCGTTTGGCTATAGCCGGCGGCGATCTTAGTCGCACGCCGGCACAGTGCCTTAGCGCTGCAGCAGCGGCAACTTGTTCGGTTTGCCGTCCCAGTCTGCAGCATCGGGCAGGGGCTCCTGGCGCACTGTCAGCACCGGCCAGGCTTTGGCCAGTTCGGCGTTGAGCGCGACGAAGCCTTCCTGGCCGGCGGGGACGTCATCTTCCGGGTAGATCGCGTTGGCCGGGCATTCGGGCTCGCACAGGGTGCAGTCAATGCACTCGTCCGGGTCGATGACCAGAAAATTCGGGCCGACGTGGAAGCAATCCACCGGGCAGACTTCGACGCAGTCGGTGTATTTGCACTTGATGCAGTTTTCGGTGACAACAAAAGGCATGGCGGAATCCGGCGTTTAGCCTGGCAATTCTAAAGCAGTCGGGGGTGTGCGGTGCAGATTGTCTGCCGCGCAGATGGTGGAGTGGTCGTAGTCTGCGGGATGTCTTGATGTCTGGATCTCGCAGGGTGGGTTGGCTGTCTTCCTACCTACTCTCACGCCAACCGCCAACCGCCAACCGCCAACCGCCAATCGCGCCCCGGCCCGCATTTGCGGCGTGAGCGCTCGACGGCGCGCGCGCCGCAAGCGCGGGCCGTGCCTTCTCGCCCCAAGAGGAGAGGGGCTTTGCATCCTGTCTCCCCTCAGTGAACTCAGGTCAGCCCGTATTGCCTGGCCAGGGCGAACAGGCCGGCGGCGGCCAGGTCTTCGGGGTGAGGGACGGTGGCGACGCCCAGATGCGTCAGCGCCAAAGCGTAGCGTTGCGCCAGGGCGGGGCTGCCGACCAGGTGCACGGTGGCGTGACTGCCGCGATGCTCGCGGAGCTCGTGGCCGATCAGCAGGCCCGAGAGGTACGAGGGCAGGGCCTTTGCACTCAGGCGGTCGAACAGGCCCAGCGTGCGGGTGCCGAACAGGTGGTGGCTGAGGCCGCCGGGGTCCGCGCTGCGATCCACGCCCAGCAGGAAGGCTTCGCTCTCCAGGTCGGCGTGATCCTCGGGCATCAGCTTGCCGAGGATGCTGTGCTGGCGCAGCAGCGCATACAGTTCGCCGGTCATCACGGTGGCGAAGTCGGTCAGCTGGCCGTTGGCGATGGTTGCCCATTTGCTGTGGGTGCCGGGCAGGCAGGCGATGTGGTCGCCATCCCCGAGTGCGGCAATCAGCCCGACCAGCTGGGTTTCTTCGCCACGCATGACATCCGGCACGCCCTGCTGCGCGCCGGTACTAACGCCCGGCACGAACCACAGTGCGCGGCCGGGCAGCAGGTCGTCGTAGCGGCGCATGGCCGCCGCCAGTGCGGCGGTGTCGGTCGGGCAGGGCAGGTAGGCCTGTTCGACCCAACCGTTGCGGCTGCCGATCATGCCCGACAGCAGTACCGGGCCGTCCCAGCCGTCGATCAATGCGCTCAGGACCTCGCCAAAGCGGCCCTGGCAGGCGAGGATGCCGTCGCTGCCACGGCGCTGTTCCAGCACGGCGCCGGTCGCGTCGAGCAGGTAGGCGCGCAGGCTGCTCGTGCCCCAATCGACAGCGATCATGCGCTGGCCACCCGGCTTTCGGGCAGGCCGACAATGGCTACATCGCAGACGAACAGGCCGCCGGCTTCGGGCATGCGTGCGAGTTCTTCGGCGCTATGGTCCAGGCGCGAGGAGATCACGTGCAGGCGATCCAGCGCCGCGCCACCGAAGGCGCTGCAGGTTGGGTGCTTGACCGGCAGGTGCACGATGCGCTCGACGCTGCCGTCGGGGCGATAGCGCACTACGCGGCTGGCGCGCCACTGCGCATTCCACAGATAGCCTTCGGCGTCGATGATGGAGCCGTCCGGCTCGGCGTCGTCGCGGTCCAGGGTGGCAAACACGCGCGTGTTGCTGGTCTGCGCGGTCTCCTGGTCGTAGTCGCAGCACAGGATCTGCGGGCGCACCGAGTCGCAGTAGTACATGGTGCGGCCATCCAGGCTGAAGCAGATCGAGTTGGGGATCGACACGCCCGGCAGCGGCAGCGCGCGCAAGCCATGGGTCAGCGAGAATTGGTACATCGCCCCGCGCGCAGTCTTGTTGTCGTGCTCGTCCATGGTGCCAAACACCAGATTGCCGTGCCGATCGACGCGGCCATCGTTACTGCGCGTCAGCGGGTTGTCTGCCTCGATGTCGGCCAGTTTCTCGAACGGCAATACGTCGTTTTCTGTGCTGTCCGGGTCGACGATGCCGACAGCCTTGGCCAGCGCGATCAGCAGGCGGCCATCGTCCATCAGGCCGAGGCAGCCGGGGCGATCGGGTAGGGTCCAGAAGCGCGTCTTCGCGCTGTCCGGGTGATGCCGCCACAAGCGTTTTTCGCTGATGTCGACCCAGTACAGCGACTGGCGCTGCTCGCACCACAACACGCCTTCGCCATGCGTGCAGCGGCTGTCGACCGCCAGTACGGCGGTGTGCTCGGGTGTGCTCACCATTCGGCGATGCTGCCATCGCTGTGGCGCCACACCGGGTTGCGCCAGTCCGGCGGATTTTCGTTTGCGCGCTTGAGCATCTCTTCGTCGATCTCCACACCAAGCCCGGGTTTGGGCAGGGCGGCGATACTGCCATCGACACACTGAAAATCGTCTTTATTGATGACGTAGTCGAGCAGGTCGGCGCCTTCGTTGTAGTGGATGCCGATGCTCTGTTCCTGCAGTACTGCGTTGTGTGAGACGAAGTCCACATGCAGGCACGCGGCCAGCGCGATCGGCCCGAGCGGGCAGTGCGGGGCAAAGCCCACGTCGTAGGCTTCGGCCATCGCGGCGATCTTGACGCACTCGGTGATGCCACCGGCATGCGACAGGTCCGGCTGCACCATGCCGATACCACCGGCGCACAGCACGTTCTTGAATTCGAAGCGCGAGAACATGCGCTCGCCGGCCGCCAGCGGAATCGAGGTGCTCGCGGCCAGGCGCGGGTAATACTCGGCCTGTTCGGCCAGCACCGGTTCTTCGACGAACAGCGGCTTGAACGGTTCGAGTTCGCGCAGCAGCGCCTTGGCCATCGGCGCGCCGACGCGGCCATGGAAATCGATACCGAAGTCGATGGTGTTGCCGAAGGCTTCGCGGATCTCGGCAACCTTGACCACCGCCGCGTCGACCGCGCGCGCGCTGTCGATCAGCTTCATTTCCTCGGTGCCGTTGAACTTGAAGGTGTCGAAACCCAACGCGCGGTAGTCGGTGATCTGCTGGATGATCGCGCCTGGACGGTCGCCACCGACCCAGCGGTAGGTTTTCATGCGGTCGCGCACCAGCCCGCCCAGCAGCTCGTACACCGGCACGCCCAACGCCTTGCCCTTGATGTCCCACAGCGCCTGGTCGATGCCGGCGATGGCGCTCATCAGGATGGCGCCGCCACGGTAAAACCCGGCGCGATACATCGTCTGCCACAGGTCGTTGATGCGCGCCGGGTCCTTGCCGACGACATAGCCGGCCAGCTCGTGCACGGCCGCTTCCACGCTGCGCGCGCGGCCCTCGATAACCGGCTCGCCCCAGCCGGTGATGCCCTCGTCGGTCTCGACCTTGAGGAACAACCAACGCGGTGCGGCGTGGTAGGTGGTGAGGCGGGTGATCTTCATCCTTGCAGTTCCTGGTAGGCCTGCACAAAGGCGCGTGCATGCGTCTGGGTTGTTTCGAGCGATTGCGCGGGTTTATAGAGCTCGCCGCCGATGCCGGCGCCGGCGGCGCCCCGGGCGAGGAAGCCGGCCAGGGTTTGCGGACTGACGCCACCGACCACATACACGGGGATGTGCGGGGGCAGCACCGAGCGCAACGCGCGCACATGCGCCGCGCCATAGGTCGCGGCCGGGAACAGCTTCAGGATCGTGGCGCCGGCATCGATGGCGTCAAACGCCTCGCTGGCGGTGGCGAAACCGGCCACCACGGTCAGCCCGCGCGACACCGCATGGCGGATCAGCGACGGGCGCGTGTTGGGGGTGACGATGAAGCGCGCACCGATGTCGGCCAGTGTGTCCACGTCTTCGTTGCGCAGCACGGTGCCGGCGCCGATCCAGGCGCGCTCGCCATAGGTGTGCTGGGCGAGGGCGATGCTCTGTTCCCAGCGCGGCGAATTGAGCGGGATCTCGATCGCATCGAAGCCGACGTCTATCAGCGCGCCGACATGGGCGAGCGTGTCTTCCGGCGTGATGCCACGCAGGATGGCGATCAACGGCAAAGCGAACAGGCTGGCGGTGGTCTGTAAAGTCATGGTGTTACTCGCGATAGAGCGGAAAGCGGCCGTCGACGGCCGACGGGCCGGCAAGCGTCGAGGGAGCTGGCGCAACTGCGCGCAGCAAGCAGGTGCTGCCGGTGCGCGATCCGTAAAAAGTGAGGGGCGAAAGAGCAGGCGTAGTGTTGACCCTACCGGCGCAAGTCACGGGAGCATGCGTTGCGCTACGGCCAGTAAGTGGCCGGCAAGATGCCGTCATCGTCGTCCACCTCCGCAGTCATGGCATGCGTGCTGCCACCTGAGTCAACGGTGGTCACGTCTCTTTTGGCCGCGCCCGGGAGGTAGGGCTCCTGCTGCGGCGTGCGCTAGCCTCACCCGCGGAGATATGTGCTGCAAATGAAATTTTCGGCATATTCTATTCCTCCGACGAATACACGGCCGCAACCGCAACCCATGGCAAATTCCAGCACTCCCTGGTTCAACGCAGCCCGCCTCAAGACGCGCCAACTCCTGCTGTTGCTGCATCTGCACGAACAACGCTCGGTACTGCGTGCGGCCGAGGCCGCCAGCATGACCCAACCGGCCGCCTCCAAGCTGCTGGCCGAGATGGAAGACATGTTGGGGGTGAAACTGTTCGAGCGGCATGCCCGCGGTGTCGAGCCCACCTGGTATGGCCATGTGCTGATCCGGCGCGCGCGCGCTGCGATGTCGGAGATTGGCCGGGCGCAGGAAGAAATCGCTGCGTTGCGGGCCGGTCGCATGGGCCAGGCCTCGATCGGGACGGTGGTCAATCCAGGCACCAATCTGGTGCCGCAGGCGATTGCCGAGGTCAAACGCGAGTTCCCGGACATCCTGGTGCGGGTGGAGATGGACTACAGCCGCCCCCTGGTGGCCAAGTTGCTGGATGGCCAGCTGGATATCGTGATCGGCCGCATCCTGGGCCCGGAAGGCGTGGGCGAACTGGAGTTCGAGCCGCTGGCCGATGAGCCGCATTCGGTGATCGCACGCGCCGGCCACCCACTGGCCAGCCGGGTTGGCCTGCAGCACACCGACCTGGTGCGGCATGGCTGGATCCTGCCGCCGGCCGACAGTGTGCTGCGTGCGCGGCTGGACTCGATGTTCATGGAGCACGGCGTGCAGACGCCGACCAATGCCATCGAAACCTCGTCGTTGCCGGTGACTTCGACCCTGTTGCGCGGCACCGACATGCTCACCGCATTGCCGGTGGAGTCGGTGGCGCCGCTGATCCAGGCCAAGTTGCTGACCGTGCTGCCGATCGAACTGGGCGTGCGGATGGAGTCGTTTGGCATCATCCGCCGGCGCGATTACATCCTGCCGCCAGGTGCCGAGCGCATCCTGCAAGCGCTGCGAACCACCGCGCGCCGCTTGTACCCGGGTCTGCGCGGTCCGGAATCCCTTACCTAGCGGGCTCTTCCATGTGTATTCCCTGCAGTAATACCAGTCCGTGAATTTTTCATTGGCTGGCGCTAGACCGTGCGCCTATATCTGTGCGCCAGATCGCACGCTGAAGCGCACGTGAAGTCGGGCAGGTGATCGGCGGCCAAGCCGCCATGTAGGGCAACGGGGGATAGGCAACAGCGCCTGTCTCGCCTGATCACGCGGGGCGTCTTGCGCCGCGACAACCAGTCTTCAGTCGTCTTGCGTCCTGGGAGGGATTCAGATGTCCAAGTTTTCAAGCCATGCCTCGGCAGGTACGGGCGTGCGTGCCCGTCGTCTGCAACATCTGCGTCATTCCGCCATGGCTGTCAGCATCGGCGTGTTGCTTGCCGCACCGGTGTACGCGCAACAGGCGCAATCCTCGCCAAGCGCTCTTTCGAACAAGGCCGGCGCCAGCGCCGTGGATCTGGATACGGTGGAAGTGCGCGGTGTACGCGCCAGCCTGATCAAATCGCAGGTGATCAAGCGCGACTCCACCCAGATCGTCGATTCGGTCAGCGCCGAAGACATCGGCGCGCTGCCCGACCGCAGCGTTACCGAAACGCTGCAGCGCGTCAGCGGCGTGACCATCGACCACTTCGCCGCACGCAGCGACCCTGACCACTTTTCCGCCGAAGGCAGTGGCGTGATGATTCGCGGCCTCACCCAGGTGCGCGGCGAACTCAATGGCCGCGACATCTTCAGCGCCGCCAGCGGCCGTGGCTTGAGCTTCGAGGACGTGCCGGCCGAATTGATGGCTGGCGTGGACGTGTACAAGAATCCGTCGGCGGAAATCATCGAGGGCGGCCTGGGCGGTACGGTCAACCTGCGTACGCGCATGCCGTTCGACAACCCGGGACGCATCGTCGGCGGCAATGTCGACGTCAACTACGGCGACATGAGCAAGAAGTACAAGCCGTCGGCGTCGTTCCTGTTCAGCGATCGCTGGGACACCGGCGTCGGCGAAATGGGCTTCATGATCGATATCGCCCATTCGGAACTGGCCACGCGCTCGGACGGCATCCAGGTGGAGCCGTATGTGCGCCGCACCGACGAGGCGGTGCTGGCCGGCAGCGGGCGCAGCGAGGTGTACGTGCCCGGCGGCGTCAACTGGCGCCAGCTGGATTTCGAACGCAAGCGAGACGGTATCGCTGCAGCGTTTCAATGGAAGCCCAGCGACCAGACCGAGATCTACGCGCAATACCTGCGATCGCGCTACGACATGAACTGGCAGGAGCGCGCGGCGTTCTTCAATGACAGCAACAACAGCATCAGTCCGGCACCCGGCACCACGTTCGAGTACGACCAGGACGGCGTCTTCCAGCGCGGCTCGCCGGTGTCCAACTCCTGGCGCGGTCTGTTGACCGGCGATGGTGTGCGTTTCAATACCGACAACCGCTATTCCGAGCAGCGCACCACCACCTCGGACCTGTCGGTGGGCTTCAGCCACTATTTCAACGACAACCTGCAGATCAAAGGTGATGTGCAGCTGGTGCAGTCGGAGAACGACCAGCTCGACTTCACCGTGTTCAGCGCAACCTACCTACCTGGCCTGACCTATGACGTGTCGGGCAAGTATCCGACCGTGCAGATCGCCAACCAGGGTTTCACCCAGGACCCGTCCAATTATTTCTGGGCCGCGGCGATGGATCACCTGGGCAACAATCGCGGACGTCAGCTCTCCACCCGCGTGGACCTGGAATACACCTTCCAGGACAGCAGCTGGCTACGCTTTGCGCGCTTTGGCATGCGCGCCACCGACCGCAACCAGACCAACAAGAACTCCGGATACAACTGGGGCGTGTTGTCGGACAACTGGGCGGCGATCCCCGGCAGCGCTTCGGGCCTTGCGGACATGTCGCAATACCTGCCCGACGAGTCGTCGCGGTTCACCTTCTCCAATTTCTTCCGTGGCGGCGTGAACGTGCCCACCACGCTTGTGGTGCCCAACGGTGGGCTGGTCAAGAACTACCGCCGCGCGTCGGGTCTGCTACAACAGCAGATCGTGGCGTTGCGCGGCTACGGGTGGGCGCCGGATACCTATCAGCCCCAGGACACCAACCGGCAGTTCGAGCGCACCCAGGCCGCGTATGCGGCGCTGTATTTCGGCAACGACGAGGCTTGGGGTGTGCCGGTGGACGGCAATATCGGCGTGCGCATCGTGCAGACCAAGACCCAGGCCGAAGGCTTTGGTCAGTTTCAGGACCTGTCCGGCTTGAACGTGTCGCCGGAGCTGCAGGCCCGTTACACCGGCCAGTATTTCGACAACAACTCGCAGGGCAGCTACACCAATGTGTTGCCGAGCTTGAACATGCGCTTCCGCTTCACCGACACCTTGCAGTGGCGTATCGCCGCGTCCAAGGCCATGGCGCGCCCGGATTACACCCAATTGCAGCCGTACGTGCTGCTCAACGTGGAGACCGACGACGCCGGCAACGCGACCAACTTCGTCGGTACCGCCGGTAACCCGACCCTCAAGCCGATGACCGCCAACCAGTTCGATACCGCGTTGGAGTGGTACTTCGACACCAGCGACATGCTGTACACCACGCTGTTCTACAAGAAGGTCAAGGATTACTTCTCCACCCAGACCCGCAGCGAGACCTACGATAATCGCGAGTGGCTGGTGACCCGGCCGTACAACACCGACGAAGGCACCATCCGCGGCGCCGAAGTGGGCTATACGCAGTTCTTCGACGCGCTGCCCGGCTGGATGAGCGGCTTCGGCATCAATGCCAACTTCACCTTCGTCGACAGCAAGGGCGGCGCCAATACCGCTATCGACCCGTACACCCGCACCACGGTGACCGGCGTCGAGCTGCCGCTGGAAGGCTTATCGCGGCGCAGCTACAACCTGGCCGGTATCTACGAGAAGGGCCCGCTGTCGCTGCGGCTGGCCTACAACTGGCGCTCGCGGTACCTGCTGACCACCAGCGACGCGGCCACGCGGCTGCCGACCTGGGCCGATGACTATGGCCAGCTCGACGGCTCGTTCTTCTACCGCTTCAACGAGCATCTGCAGCTCGGTGTGCAGGCCAACAACCTGACCAACACCGTGACCAAGGTGCTGATGGGTCCGACCTCGTATGCGGATGGCGAAGTGGACCCGCGGCTGTATACACGTTCGTCGTTCGTCAACGACCGGCGGTATTCGCTGGTGCTGCGGATGAACTGGTAAGTGCAACAGGTCACGTCTCGACTGTGCGCTGATCTGCAAGGTCGAGCCCGTTTCCCGGAAATCGGTAGATCCGGCCTGGAATGCCGGACCTGCCTGGTTTGCCGTACTTACTATAGTTTTAACGAATACCTTTCCAGGAATATTTCATTGGTGTGGCATGACGGCCGCGCCCTATGCTCCCGCCGCAGCCGCAGGTCTGCCCGCCAGGGCGACCACGCATCTGCGCCTCCGGTAGTGCCGCGAGGCCAGATGCGGGCCAGCAACAACGACGGGCAGGGCGTTCGCGCACCGGCCCGCTAAAACAAGAAGTACATGCGTCCTGGGAGGGAGCACCATGTCAGTGCAACATCGCCACATTCCGGCAGGCCGGTCTGTGGGCCAGCGTTCGATCCGTGATTTCCGCCGCTCCGTGATGGCCATCAGTGTGGCCACGCTGCTGAGCGCGCAGGCCTATGCGCAGGATGCGACCACCACCGCTGCACCGGCGTCGGATGCGACCACCCAGCAGCTGGACACGGTGCAGGTCACCGGTACCCGCAGCAGCGTCACCAAGGCGCAGCTGGTCAAGCAGAATGCCGAGCAGATCGTCGATTCCATCGTCGCCGAAGACATCGGCAAGCTGCCCGACAACAACGTCGCCGAAGCGCTGCAGCGCATCTCCGGCATCCAGATTTCGCGTAACTACGGCGAAGGCAGCTCGATCGCCATCCGTGGCCTGACCCAGGTGCGCACCGAGCTCAATGGCCGCGATATCTTCACCGCCAACGACGGCCGCGGCCTGAGCTTCGAAGACGTGTCGGCCGAATTGCTCGGCGGCGTCAACGTCTACAAAAATCCTTCTGCCGACATGATCGAAGGTGGCCTGGGCGGCACCGTCGACCTGCGCACGCGTCTGCCGTTCGACTACGACGGCCGCAAGATCGCCGGGAGCGTGCAGTACAACTATTACGACCTGGCCGACGACGGCAAGCCGGCGTTCTCGGGCCTGTTCAGCGACCGCTGGCAGACCGGCATCGGCGAGATCGGCCTGCTGGTGAACTACTCGCAGCAGAAGAGCCCGTTCCGTCAGGACACCATCTCGATCGAGCCGTGGTACACCCAGACCGACCTGCCGGGCTACGAAGGCCAGGGCGTGTCGGTGCCCCATGGTGCCGGCATCAACACCACCGTCGGTGAGCGCGAGCGCAAGACTGGCGCGTTTGCGATGCAGTGGCGTCCGAACGATGCGGTCGAGGTCTATACGCAGGTGCTGCGGTCGGAATACGACTTCAGCTGGCAAGATTATTCGTTCTTTGCGCTGACCCAACAAAATCCGATTCAAGGATTGCCCGGCATCCAGGTCAACGGTCGCAACGAATTCGTCAATGGCTCGTTCCAGAACGTGCCGACCGAATCCAACACCAGCCTGACCGAGCGTCACTCGGTGACCACCGATTACTCGCTGGGTGCCAAGTGGACGGTCAACGAAAAGCTGACCCTGAGCACCGACTTCCAGTACGTTGATGCCACCACCAAGGGTACCCGGTACATCTTAGCAACCGGGCAAGACACCAGCCCGCAGTTCAACGTCGACTTCCGTGGCACGCTGCCGCGCCTGTCCGTCACCGATGCCAGCGGCTCAGAGGGATATCTAGCCGACGTCAACAACTACGACGGCTGGCGCTACCACCTGGACAACAAGGACGACAATGAAGGTACGGAGTTCGCCTGGCGTTCGGACATGGACTTGGCGTTCGATAGCGACTTCGTGCGTAGCTTCAAGGCGGGTGTGCGTTATACCGATCGCGATGCCGAAACAAAAGGCAACGTGTGGCGCTTCATGTGTTTGAACACCGCCTGCGGTGCTGCGACCGACTCGCCATTCGCGGCTTTCCCCAGCATCGGTCTCACGAACAATCCAATTACCGATTTTTTCCGCGGACAAAGCAACACTTTTGGACGCACGCTGACAGCAGCCAATTCGGCAGTGTCTAACTATGAGCAGACTCTGGCCACGTTTGGCGCCAGCCCGCTTGTATTTGCACCCAACAACATCAACACGCAGAACGAAAAGACCTACGCGGCGTATGGTGTACTGCGTTTCGGCGTGGATGGCGACATCCCGTTTGACGGCAACATCGGTGTGCGCGTTGTGCGTACTGAGGTAGGTTCACAAGGGGTGAGAACCGGAACGGATTCGGAGGGCGGCGGTTTGATCCCAGTCGATGTTCAACGCACCTACACTGACGTGCTGCCTAGCTTGAATTTGCGTTGGATGCTCAGTGATCAGCTGCAGTGGCGCTTCGCTGCCTCGCGTGGCATTTCCCGCCCGACGTTTGATCGACTCAATCCTAATTTGAGTTTGGGAACTAACACCGGTGCAGGCGGCTCGACGTTTATTGGCAGCGCGGGTAACCCGGATCTTGAGCCAATGAAAGCCGATCAGTTCGACACTGCGTTGGAATGGTATTTTGGGCAAGGCTCTATGGTGTACGGCACAGCTTTCTACAAAAAAGTGGAGGGCTTCATCGCCAGCGCCGTGTTTGATGAGACCTATGGTGGGCGTCCCGCAGAGATCACCCGTCCGGTCAACGGCGATGCCGGCAAGATCCGCGGCGCGGAACTGGGCTATACGCAGTTCTTCGACTTCCTGCCGGGTTGGCTGAGCGGCTTCGGCCTGCAGACCAACTACACCTATGTCGACAGCGAGGCACCCAGCCCCACTGCCACCGACACCAACGGCCAGTCGTTGACGGTGCCGCTGGAAGGCCTGTCCAAGAACAGCTACAACGCGATCCTCAGCTACGAAACCTCGCGCTTCCAGGGCCGTGTGGCCTACAACTGGCGCAGCGACTGGCTGGTAACCACCGCAGGCAACGGCACCGGCAACCTGCCGGTCTACAACAAGGGCTTCGGCCAGCTGGATGCCTCGCTGCGTTTCAACATCAATGATGTCTGGTCGATTTCGCTGGATGGCGTGAATCTGCTCGATACCCGTCGCGAAAGCTACCTGGGGACCGAGTCGCGTTACCGCGACTTCGTGATCAACGATCGTCGGTATGGCCTGACCTTGCGGGCCAGCCTGTAGAACGCGCCGTAGGAAGTGCGTCGCCGGTCCGGCGAGCTGTGCAGGCAGCTCGTTGGACCGGTGTTTTTCCTATCGATGGCGCTGCCGTCGATCGCGAAGGGAGCCGGAGGAATGATCGCCATGATCGATCCGCCTACTAAGCGCCGCCTTTTCGCAGCACACGCATGGCCGACTGTCGTTTGCCTGACGCTGGTGTTGCTCTTGATGACGTCTCACGTGCACGCGGCCGAGCCCGTCACGCAGGGGCCTTACCAGTGGCGCAGCGTAGCCATTGGCGGTGGTGGCTTTGTCACCGGCGTGCTGTTCCATCCCGCCGAACGCGATCTTGCCTATGCGCGCACCGATGTCGGTGGCGCCTATCGCTGGGATGCGCGTGCGCAGCAGTGGGTGGCCCTGACCGACTGGTTGGGCGCAGACGACTGGAACCTGATGGGCATCGATGCGTTCGCCATCGATCCCGCCAACCCTGAGGCCATCTACCTGGCAGCGGGGACCTACATGCACGAGCGCGCCGGCAATGCGGCGGTACTGCGTTCGTTCGATCGCGGTAAACGTTTCGAGCGCGCCGATCTGCCGTTCAAACTGGGCGGCAATCAGTTGGGCCGTGCCAACGGCGAGCGGCTGGCGGTGGACCCGCACGATGGCCGTGTGCTGTTGCTGGGTTCACGTGATGCCGGCCTGTGGCGCAGCGACGATCGTGGCGCGCACTGGGCGCGGGTGGAAGGATTTCCTGCCGATGCATTGGCCGGCGCCACCGCGCGCAACCATGTCGGACGCGAACAGGCGGTGGGGATCGCCTTCGTCGTGTTCGACGCCGCCAGCGGCCGCGCTGGCAGTCCGACGCCACGCATCTATGTGGGCGTTTCCACCGCGCAAACCAGTCTGTATGTCTCTGACGATGCCGGCCGCAGCTGGGTGGCAGTGGCCGGGCAACCTAGGGGGTTGCGTCCGAGCCACATGGCCGGTGGCAGCGACGGCCAGTGGTACCTGAGCTACGGCGATCAGCCCGGCCCGGACCTGATGGCCGGGGGGGCGCTATGGAAGTACAGCCCGGCGCAGGGGCGCTGGAGCGAGATCAGCCCGATTGTGCAGCCGGCTGATGGCGATGGTTTCGGCTGGGGCGCGGTGGCGGTGGACCCGCAGGATCCGCAGGTGCTGCTGGCCAGCACCTTCCGCCGGCGGACGCCGCGCGATGAGCTGTTTCGCAGCGTCGATGGCGGCAAGCATTGGGCGCCGCTGTTGGCCGATGCGGTGTTCGATCACAGCGCCGCGCCGTGGACCGCACAGGCGACACCGCACTGGATGGGCGCGCTGGCGATCGATCCGTTCGACAGCAACCACGCGCTGTTCGTCACCGGCTACGGCATCTGGGCCTCGCGCAATCTGCGCGATTTCGCCGGCAAGCGGCAGCCGCTGCGGTGGTGGTTTCAGGACCGCGGGCTGGAAGAGACCGTGCCGTTGGACTTGCTCAGCCCGATGGCCGGGGCGCATCTGCTCAGCGCGTTGGGCGATATCGACGGGTTTCGTCACGACGATCTGGACACCGCGCAACTGCAGTATGTCGGCCCGCGTCTGACCAATGGCGAGAGCATCGACGCCGCCGGCCAGGCGCCATTGACGGTGGTACGCAGCGGCACCGTACGCAATCGCCGCAACAACGAGATCCGCGCGCTGGTGTCGCATGATGGCGGCGCGCACTGGAGCGCTTTTGCCAACGAACCGCCGGCCGGGCAGGGCGCGGGCACCATTGCCATCGCGGCCGACGCATCGCAGGTGATCTGGGCGCCCACTGGCGGCGGCAACTGGCGCACGGTCGATGTCGGCAAGCGCTGGCAGCGCGTGCAAGGGCTACCCGACACGGCGGTGGTGGTGGCCGACCGCGTCGATGCGCAGCGCTGGTATGCCGCCGACACCGTCAGCGGACGCTTTTACGAAAGTACCGACGGCGCGGCCAGCTTCCGCGATACCGGACACTTGGTCGGCAACCCCGCGCGCGATGAGCGCGCGCGTCCGCAGCTGCGGCCCGACCCCTGGCGTGCCGGGGTGGTGTATCTGGCCAGCCCTTCGCTTGGGGTGATGCGCTGGCAACACGGACGCTTGCAGACCTTGTCCAAGCCGGATGAAGCGCGCTCGCTGGGCATCGGCAAGCCGCTGCGCGATGGTGCGCCGCCAGCGCTGTATCTGGCCGGCCGAGTGGCCGGCGTGGATGGCGTGTTCCGCTCCGATGACGACGGCGCGCAGTGGCTGCGCATCAACGACGATGCGCACCGGTTCGGCAAGCCTTACAGCGTGACAGGCGACCCGCGACTGCCTGGACGCGTGTATTTCGCCACCGGTGGCCGTGGCATCTTTTATGGCGACCCACGATGAGCGCTGCGTCCCCGCGCACGGCATCGCGCTGCCGTACCTTGACGCGTTGCATCCCCCATCGCCTCGTTGCGCGCCGACCGGCCGCGCCGCTCCCGGAGATCACCGCATGACCGCAATTCTCGTTCGCCGCGCCTGCCTGCTGGGTCTGGTGCTGGCCAGCCCACTCGCGCTGGCTCAGCCGACCCTGCCGCTGTTGTTTGCCGATGGCGCAGTGCTGCAGCGTGACCAGCCCATGCCCGTGTGGGGATGGGCATCGCCCAATGCCGCGATCACGGTCAGCTTCGATGGCAAGCGCGCCACCGCCAAGGCCGATGCGCAGGGCGCATGGAAGGTGAGCTTGCCTGCGCACAAAGCCGGCGGCCCGTATGTGTTGAGCGTGCAGGGCGATGGTGGGCAGCTGCAGGTGCGCGACGTGCTGGTCGGCGATGTGTGGCTGGCCAGCGGGCAGTCGAATATGGAATGGCCGCTGGCGCAGGCCAGCGATGGCCCGCAGGCGGTCGCCGCCGCCAACGACCCGCAGCTGCGTCACTTCAAGGTGCCCAAATCGTGGTCGGTGCAGCCGGAAGCGCGCCTGACCGGCGGTGAGTGGAAAGCGGCCACCCCGGACACGGCCGGCGAGTTCACTGCGGTGGGATATTTTTTCGCCAAGGAGCTGCGCGCCAGCACCGGCGTGCCGATCGGCATCGTCAACAGCACCTGGGGCGGCAGTGCGATCGAGGCGTGGATGGATGCCGCATCGCTGGGTTTGAATGCCGAACAGAACCAGGGCGCGATCGAGGCAATCAAGCAGCGCGACGCTGCCGCACAGGCAGCCACCGGCAAACGCATCGCGCGCTGGCCCAAGGTCGATGGCGACACGCCGCAATGGCGCGACTCCACGTTTGACGATAGCGATTGGGACAGCATCCCGACCACCCAGCAGTGGGAGTCCAACGGGTATGACGGCATGGACGGTATCGCCTGGTACCGCGCCACGGCGACGTTGAGCGCGGCCGAGGCCAAGGCGGGCATCACGCTGGGCGTGGGCCAGATCGATGATTCGGACACCACCTACGTCAACGGCCAGCAGGTCGGCAGCACCGAGAAGCAATGGAATCTGCCGCGCGTCTACAACGTGCCGGCAGCGGCGCTCAAGGCCGGCCTCAATCACATTGCGGTGCGCGTGGAAGACCTCAGCGGCGGTGGCGGCATGCACGGCCCGGACGAGCAGCGCTTCGTGCAGACCAAGGACGGCACCAAGCGCGCGTTGAGCGGCTGGAAGTTCCGTCCCGCGCAAGTGCGCGTGTCGTTGACCGACAACAAGAACCAGCTGCCGACGCTGCTGTACAACCAGATGATCCACCCTCTGCAGCCGTTCCCGGTCAAGGGCGTGATCTGGTACCAGGGCGAAACCAATGCCAGCGAGAGCGGGGCGGTGAAATATCGCGAACAGTTCGCCGCGATGATCCAGCAGTGGCGCGCCGAACGTGGCCAGAAGGCCCTACCGTTCCTGTGGGTGCAGTTGGCCAACTTCAAGGCCGGCGGCGACAAGGCCGAGCTGAGCCCGTGGGCGCTGTTGCGCGAGTCGCAGTCCAAGACGCTGGCGCTGCCGGCGACCGGGCAGGCGGTGATCATCGACATCGGCAACCCCGAGGACATCCATCCCACCAACAAGCGCGATGTCGGCCATCGTCTGGCGCTGGCGGCGCGGCACGTGGCCTATGGCGAGACACTGGTCTACAGCGCGCCGGTGTTCAAGCGGGCAGGGTTCGAAAACGGCAAGGCGGTGCTGACCTTCGACCTGCAGGGCAGTGCGCTGCAGGTGCGTGGCGGTGGCGCGGTGCAGGGCTTGCGTATTGCCGGTGCCGATCGACGCTTCCACCCGGCGACCGCTCAGATCGAGGGCGACCGCGTAATCGTGCGCAGCGATGCAGTGCCTGTACCGGTTGCGGTGCGCTACGGCTGGAGCGAGAACCCGGACGACGCCAACCTGATCAATCGCGACGCCCTTCCTGTTTCCCCCTTCCGCACCGATACCTGGTGACACGGAGTCTTATGTCCATGCATTCCCCCGTTGCACGCGCCATCTCTTATTCCAACGCGCGGCGTGGCCTGCGACCGCTGCTGCTGTCCGCGCTGACGCTCGCGTTGGCTGCATGCCAATCCGGCGAGCAGGGCCAGGCAGAGACACCTGCCGCCTCCGCACACACCGCATCGGCAACGCCGGCGACCGCACAGACTCCGGCGGCGCAGACACCAATGCCGCAGTTCGTCAGCAAGGACGGCAAGCATGCGTTACTGGTCGACGGCGCGCCGTTCCTGATCCTGGGCGCGCAGGTCAACAACTCCAGCAACTATCCCGGCGTGATGGACAAGGTGTGGCCGGCCATCAAGATGATGGGTCCCAATACCGTGCAGGTGCCGATCGCCTGGGAACAGGTGGAACCGGAAGAAGGCAAGTTCGATTTCTCCTTCGTCGATACGCTGCTCACCCAGGCGCGCGAACACAAGGTGCGGCTGGTGCTGCTGTGGTTTGCCACCTGGAAGAACAACGGCCCGGCGTACGCGCCGTCCTGGGTCAAGGCCGACAACCAGCGCTTCCCGCGCGTGATCACCCGCGAAGGCAAGTCAATCGGCTCACTGTCGCCGCATGCGCAAGCCACGCTGGATGCCGACCGCAAGGCGTTCGTCGCCTTCATGCAGCACCTGAAGCAGGTCGACCCGCAGCACACCGTGATCATGATCCAGCCGGAGAACGAGGCGGGCACCTATGGCAGCGTGCGCGACTTTTCTCCGATGGCGCAAAAATTGTTCGACGGCCCGGTACCGGACGCACTACTCAAGCGCTTGAACAAGCAGCCGGGCAGCTGGGCGCAGGTGTTCGGCGCCGATGCCGATGAAATCTTCCATGCGTGGTCGATCGGCCGTTACATCGACCAGGTGACCGAAGCCGGCAAGGCCGAATATCCGCTGCCGATGTACGTCAATGCCGCGCTGCGCGGGCCGTTCAATCCGGGCCAGCCCGGCCAGTACGCCAGCGGTGGCCCCACCGACAACGTGCTCGATGTCTGGAAGGCCGCAGGCCCGCATATCGACCTGCTGGCGCCGGACATCTACATGCCCGAATACCGCATGTACACCACGGTGCTGGAGCGTTACGCCCGCCCGGACAATGCCTTGTTCGTCGCCGAGACCGGCAACCGCCAGGAATACGCGCGCTACCTGTATCCCACGCTGGGCCACAATGGCATCGGCTGGTCGGCATTCGGCATCGACTTCACCCGTTACTCCAACTATCCGTTGGGTGCCAAGCACGTCAACGAAGAAACGCTGGCACCGTTCGCGCTGGGTTTCCAGGCCGTGAGCATGGGCATGCGCCCGTTCGCCAAGGCCGCGTCCCAAGGCAAGTTGCACGGCACCGCCGAAGAACCCGGCCAGGCCGTGCAGGAGCTCAAGCTCAACGACCGCTGGAGCGCCACCATCACCTATGGCGTGCCGCAGTTCTGGTTCAAGGGCGAGCCGCCGGCAACCCGGAGCCGATCGGCGCAGCGTTGATCGCCGAGCTGGGCCCGGACGAGTTCCTGGTCACCGGCTACCACGCGCGCGTGACCCTGCACCCGGCCAGCGACGCCACCGCCAACATGTTCTACGACCGCGTCGAGGAAGGCGTATACGAGGGCACGCAGTGGCAGTTCCAGCGCAACTGGAACGGCGACCAGACCGATTACGGCGTCAATTTTTCCAGCGTGCCGCAGCTGCTCAAGATCAAGCTCGCCACCTACAAATAATCAGCAACCCATGCGCTGCCGCCCCCGCGGCAACGTTTCGCAATTCAAAGGGAGTGACCATGCAAACCACCATCCGTTCCGCCGGCGCCGCGCCTGCCAACCGACGTACACCGCTTGCCCATTGCCTGGCGTTGTCGCTGGCGCTGCTGGCCAATGCCGCGCATGCGCAGGAAGTGCGCAAGGCCGCCGATGGCGTCACCGTGGTGCCGAGCGCCAAGGACGCCGCACCGGTGCGCCTGCAGGTGGTCGATGCCGGCATCATCCGCGTCAGCGCCGATCCGGATGGCGATTTCGCACGCAGCCCCAGCCTGATGCGCGTGCCGGTGCAGGGCGATAGCGCCTTCCAGGTGGCCGAGCAGGGCGACAGCGTGCAGCTGAAGACCGGCAAGGTCACCGCCACCGTGTCCACCGTCGACGGCCATGTCAGCTTCGCCGATGCCAATGGCAAGCCGGTGCTGGCCGAAGTGGCCGGCGGGCGCAGCTTTGCGCCACTGAAAGTGGAGGGCAAGCAATACCTGAGCGTGCGTCAGCGTTTCCAGTCGCCTGACGACGAGGCCTTGTACGGCTTCGGCCAACATCAGCAGGGCTGGATGAACCAGAAGGGCCGCAATGTCGAATTGCAACAGAACAACATCGACATGGCAGTGCCGTACCTGGTGTCCAGCCGCAACTACGGCCTGCTGTGGGACAACAACTCGATCAGTCGCCTGGGCGACCCGCGCGGCCTGCAGCCGCTGCCCAAGACGCTCAAGTTGTACGACGCCAAGGGCAAGTCCGGTGCGCTGACCGCACGTTATGCGATCAACGGCAAGCAGATCGTCGAACGTCGCGAGAGCGAGGTGAACTACCAGTACCTCAGCAACCTGACCAAATATCCGAAGAAGGCCATCACCAAGGACAAGGAAAGCCGCATGCAGGTCACCTGGGAGGGCGAGATCGAAGCGCTCACCGGTGGCGAGCACACCTTCTCGCTGTATTCGAGCGAGTACGCCAAGTTGTACGTGGACGGCAAACTGGTAATCGATCGCTGGCGCCAGAACTGGAACCCGTGGAATCACGAGTTCAAGCTGGAGCTGGAACCGGGCACGCGCCACACCGTCAAGATCGAGTGGGATCTCATCGACCCCAGCTACATCGCGCTGCTGCACCGCGACCCGCTGCCTGCGGCCGAAGCGAAAGATCTGTCGCTGTGGTCCGAAGCCGGCCAGATGATCGATTACTACTTCGTGTCCGCCGATTCGTACGATCAGGCCGTGGCCGGCTACCGCGAACTCACCGGCAAGTCGGTGATGCTGCCCAAGTGGGCCTATGGCTTCTGGCAGAGCCGCGAGCGCTACAAGAGCCAGGATGAGCTGGTAGGCGCGGTGGCTGAATACCGCAAGCGCAAGCTGTCGCTGGACAATATCGTGCTCGACTGGTCGTACTGGCCCGAAAACGCCTGGGGTTCGCATGATTTCGATCCCAAGCACTTCCCGGATCCGGACGGCATGGTCAAGGCCGTGCACGACATGCACGCCCAGATCATGATTTCGATCTGGCCCAAGTTCTATCCCACCACCGCCAACTACAAGGAACTGGATGCCGCCGGTTTCATGTACAAGCGGAACGTGGAAGTGGGCGAGCTGGACTGGATCGGCAAGGGCTACAAGAATTCGTTCTACGACCCGTACTCGGAGAAGGCGCAGGCCATCTACTGGCGCCAGGTCAACGAAAAGCTCAACAGCAAGGGCTTTGACGCATGGTGGATGGACGCCGACGAGCCGGATGTGCACTCCAACCTGGACATCGGCGAGCGCAAGGCACGCACCACGCCCAACGCGCTGGGCTCGTCCACCGAGTACTTCAATTCCTACCCGCTGCCGCACACCCATGGCGTGTACGAAGGCGATCGCGCGGCCGACGACAAGCGCGTGTTCATCCTTTCGCGCAAGGGCTATGCCGGCACCCAGCGCAATGCGGTGGCGGTGTGGAGCGGCGACATCGTGTCGCGTTGGGACGACATGCACGACCAGATTTCCGCAGGCGTCAACATGGCGCTGTCGGGCCTGCCCAACTGGACCTTCGACATCGGCGGCTTCGCGGTGGAGAAGCGCTACGAAAACCAGGACCCGGCGCATCTGCCGGAATGGCGCGAGCTCAATACCCGCTGGTTCCAGTTCGGTGCATTCGTACCGATCTTCCGCTCGCACGGGCAGTTCCCGTATCGCGAAATCTGGAACATCGCCCCGGAAGGCACGCCGTTCTACGAGAGCATGGCCTACTACAATCGCCTGCGTTACGCCTTGCTGCCCTACATCTACAGCCTGGCCGGCGATACCTATCAGCGCGATGGCGTGATCATGCGCGGCATGATGATGGACTTCCCGGATGACGCGAAGGCCCGCGACATCAACGATCAGTACCTGTTCGGACCGGCGTTCCTGGTTGCACCGGTGACCCGCTTCGGTGCCACCTCGCGTCAGGTGTACCTGCCGGCCGGCACCAGCTGGCTGGATTTCGCCACCGGCAAGCGCTACGAGGGTGGCCAGAGCATCGAAGCGGCCGCGCCGATCGAACGCATGCCGCTGTTCGTGCGTGCCGGCTCCATCGTGCCGACCGGCCCGGTGCAGGAATACGTGGACCAGAAGCCGGATGCGCCGCTGACCGTGGTGGTCTACACCGGTGCCGACGGTGAGTTCTCGCTGTACGAAGACGATGGCAAGGGCTATGGCTACGAGAAGGGCGAGTTCAGCCGCATTCCGCTGGTCTGGAACCAGGCCAAGGGCGAGCTGAGCATCGGCAAACGCGAAGGCAGCTGGACCGGTATGCAGGCCAAACGCACCATCAACGTGCGCTTTGTCGACGGGCCCCGCGATGATGCCGGTGCGCTCGAACCCAAGACCGACACCAGCATCCAGTACGACGGCAAGGCGGTCAGCGTGTTGCAGCGCAAGATTGCGTCCGGCAAAGCGCGTCGTCGATGATCGCAGGCTGTCTTCAGTCGATGAGCGAGCAGATGCCGGAACGCCGCAAGGCAGTCGCGGGCGGTTCCGGTGATGCAGTACGGCGGTGGCCGTGCTGACCCGTCGTGAACTGTGCAAGGCAACCGGGGCCACGATGGCGGTCCTGGGCGCGGCACCGGTGGCCGGACAGGCCGCGCGCGCTTCGAAAAGCGCCGCGTTGCCGGCTGTGGCGCCTACTGATGCGTTGCAGTTGTGGTATCGCGAACCGGCCAACGAATGGGTGGAGGCCTTGCCGGTCGGTAATGGCCGACTCGGCGCGATGGTGTGGGGCGGCATTGCCCACGAGCGCCTGCAACTCAACGAAGACACGCTCTACGCTGGCGGTCCCTACGATTCGACCAGCCCGGAGGGATTGGCCGCGTTGCCGCAGGTGCGTGCGTTGATCTTTGGCGGCCGCTACGCCGAGGCCGAACAACTGGCCGACGCCAAGCTGCTCTCGCGTCCGCTCAAGCAGATGCCGTATCAACCGCTGGGCGATCTGTTGCTGGATTTCGATCGTGCCGACGGCATCAGCGAGTACCGGCGCCAGCTGGATCTGGACACCGCGGTGGCCACTACCAGCTTCCGCTCCGGCGGTGCGCTGCATCAGCGCGACGTGTTCGTCTGTGCGCAGTCGCAATGCATCGTGGTGCGTCTGTCGTGCGACCGGCCACGCGCGATCTCCCTGCGCGTGGGCATCGACAGCCCGCAAAGCGGCGAGGTCACGGTGGAGCAGGGCGGTTTGCTGTTTACCGGCCGCAACGGCAGCTTTGCCGGTATCGAGGGCAAGCTTCGGTTCGCGCTGCGCGTAGTGCCACGGGTCAAAGGCGGCGCGGTGACCGCGTTGCGCGATCGCTTGCGCATCGAGGGCGCCGATGAGGTGGTGTTGCTGCTCACCGCAGCTACCAGCTACCGACGTTTCGACGCGGTGGATGGCGACCCGCTCGCACTCGCTGCTGCAAGCCTGCGCAAGGCTCAAGCGCTGGACTACGCCGCGTTGCTGCGCGCGCATCTTGCCGATCACCAACGCCTGTTCCGGCGCGTGGCGATCGACCTGGGCACCAGCGATGCGGCAGCACTGCCCACCGACCAACGCGTACAGCAATTTGCCGGCGGCAACGACCCGGCATTGGCCGCGCTGTATCACCAGTATGGCCGTTACCTGTTGATCTGTAGCTCGCGGCCCGGCACCCAGCCGGCCAACCTGCAGGGCATCTGGAACGACCTGATGCAGCCGCCGTGGGAAAGCAAGTACACCATCAACGTCAACACCGAGATGAACTACTGGCCCAGTGAGGCCAACGCATTGCACGAATGCGTCGAACCGCTGGAATCCATGTTGTTCGACCTGGCCATCACCGGCGCGCACACCGCGCGTGCGCTCTACGGTGCGCCGGGCTGGGTGGTGCATAACAACACCGACCTATGGCGCCAGGCCGGGCCGATCGATGGCGCCAAGTGGAGCCTGTGGCCGATGGGCGGGGTGTGGTTGTTGCAGCAGCTGTGGGACCGCTGGGATTACGGGCGCGACCGCGCCTATCTGAGCAAGATCTACCCGTTGTTCAAGGGCGCGGCGGAGTTCTTCGTTGCCACGCTGGTGCGCGACCCGCAGACCGGCGCGATGGTGACCAACCCCTCGATCTCGCCAGAAAACCAGCATCCGTTCGGTGCCGCCATCTGTGCCGGCCCGACCATGGATGCGCAGCTGTTGCGCGACCTGTTCGCGCAGTGCATCGCGATGAGCAAGTTGCTTGATGTCGATGCAGCGCTGGCGCAGCAGCTGGCCACGCTGCGCGAGCAATTGCCGCCCAACCGCATCGGCAAGGCCGGGCAGTTGCAGGAGTGGCAGCAGGATTGGGATATGGACGCGCCGGAGATCCATCACCGCCACGTCTCGCATCTCTATGCGCTGCATCCTTCGAGCCAGATCAATCTGCGCGATACGCCCGAGCTGGCCGCCGCAGCAAAACGCACGCTGGAAACCCGTGGCGACAACACCACTGGCTGGGGCATCGGCTGGCGGTTGAATCTGTGGGCGCGGTTGGCCGACGGCGAGCATGCGTATCGCATCCTGCAATTACTGATCTCGCCCGAGCGCACCTACCCGAACCTGTTCGACGCACACCCGCCGTTCCAGATCGACGGCAACTTCGGCGGCACCGCCGGCATCACCGAAATGCTGCTGCAAAGCTGGGGCGGCAGTGTGTTTCTGCTGCCGGCCCTGCCCAGCGCCTGGCCGCGCGGCAGCGTGCGTGGTCTGCGCGTGCGGGGCGGCGCCAGCATCGATCTGGAATGGGATGGCGGTCGCTTGCAGCAGGCACGCCTGCACAGCGATCGTGGCGGACGCTATCAACTGTCCTACGCAGGGCAGACCCTGGACCTGGAACTGGGCGCGGGCCGCACCCAGCAGGTGGGACTCAACAACAACCGATTGGTGAAGCAATGAGCTTGTACGTAGGACTGGACGTGGGCACGCAGAGCGTCAAGCTGGTGGCCTATGACGCGCAGGAGCGCGCTGTGGTCGCCACCATCGCCGCACCGATGGAACTGATCAGCCGCGACGACGGTACCCGCGAGCAGCAGGCGCAGTGGTGGGTCGACGGCATCGTGCACTGCTTCGCGCAGCTCGATGGAGAACAGCGTGCGCGCGTGCGCGGCATCTCGGTGTCCGGCCAGCAGCACGGCTTTGTGCCGGTGGCCGCCGACGGCAGCGTCACCGCGCCGGTCAAGTTGTGGTGCGATACCAGCACGGCGCTGGAATGCGACGAAATCATGGACGCAGTGGGCGGTGCGGCAGGCAGCGTCGCTGCCGCAGGCAACCCGATCCTGGCCGGCTACACCGCCTCCAAACTGCCGTGGACGCGCAAGCATCGTCCCGACGCATATGCGGCAATGACCACGGTGATGCTGCCGCACGACTACATCAATTTCTGGCTCACCGGCGAGCGCTTTGCCGAAGTCGGCGATGCCTCCGGCACCGGCTGGCTGGATGTACGCACGCGCCAGTGGTCCGAGCGCATGCTCGGCGCGGTGGATGCGCAGCGCGATCTGCGCACCGCACTGCCGCCGTTGGTGGAAACCGGCGCGGTGTATGCGTTGTCCGATGCCGCTGCCGATGCATTGAACTTGCCGGCCGGCGTGCGCGTGACCACCGGCGGCGGCGACAACATGATGGCGGCCATCGGCACCGGCAACGTGGTGCCGGGCCGCTTGACGATGAGCCTGGGTACCAGCGGCACCTTGTTCGCCTACGCCGATCACCCGGTGGTGGACGACCAGGCGCGCTGGGCCGCGTTCTGCTCGTCCAGCGGCGGCTGGTTGCCGCTGATCTGCACCATGAACTGCACTGTCGCCACCGAAGCGGTGATGCGTATGTTTTCCATCACTCGCGAGCAGACCGAGGCAATGATCGCCGACACCGCACCGGGTGCGGACGGGCTGGTGTTGCTGCCATTCTTCAATGGCGAACGTACACCCAATTTGCCCGATGCTCGCGGCTGCCTGTTCGGCATGGATCTACACAACACCACTGCCGCGCATTTCTATCGTGCCGCGATGGAAGGGGCGACCTACAGCCTGCGCAATGGCTTCGATGCCTTCGTCGCTGCCGGCTTGCAGTTCGATACCATCCTGCTCACCGGCGGCGGCAGCAAGAGCGCGCAGTGGCGGCAGATGGTCGCCGACGTGTTCAACCTGCCTGTCGTGGTACCGACCCAGCCCGAGGGCGCCGCGTTTGGTGCCGCGCTACAGGCGCTATGGGCCTGCGACCGCGCCGACGGTGGCGATGCCGCTTTGTCGGAGGTGGTGCTGGAGCACCTTCAGGTGGACGACGCGCTCGCCGCACAGCCCGACCCGCAGCGCGCGGCCCAGTATCAGCAGCACTACCAAGCCTTCCTCAAGCACCTGCAAGTTGTTAGCCCGCTCTACGCTGACTGATTCACCACTCCCCCAGAACCAAGGACATCACACCCCATGAGCAACACCGTTTACATCGGCGCGAAGGAATATTTCCCCGGCATCGGCAAGATCGGCTTCGAAGGCCGCGACTCCGACAACCCGCTCGCGTTCAAGGTCTACGACGCCAACAAGACCATCGGCGACAAGACCATGGCCGAGCACCTGCGCTTTGCCGTGGCCTATTGGCACAGCTTCTGCGGCAATGGCGCCGATCCGTTCGGCCCGGGCACGCGTGCGTATCCGTGGGACGCGGGCAATACCGCACTGGGCCGCGCCGAAGCCAAGGCCGATGCCGCATTCGAATTCTTCACCAAGCTCGGCGTGCCGTACTACTGCTTCCACGACATCGACCTGTCGCCGGATGCCGACGACATCGGCGAGTACGAAAAGAATCTGAAGCACATGGTCGGTATCGCCAAGCAGCGCCAGGCCGATACCGGCATCAAGCTGCTGTGGGGCACCGCCAACCTGTTCTCGCACCCGCGCTACATGAATGGCGCATCGACCAATCCGGACTTCAACGTGGTCGCGCGTGCGGCCGTGCAGGTCAAGGCCGCGATCGACGCCACCGTTGAGCTCGGTGGCGAGAACTACGTGTTCTGGGGCGGCCGCGAAGGCTATGCCTGCCTGCACAACACCCAGATGAAGCGCGAGCAGGACAACATGGCGCGCTTCCTGACGCTGGCACGTGATTACGGCCGTGCGATCGGCTTCACCGGCAACTTCCTGATCGAGCCCAAGCCAATGGAGCCGATGAAGCACCAGTACGACTTCGACAGCGCCACGGTGATCGGCTTCCTGCGCCAGCACGGCCTGGACCAGGATTTCAAGCTCAATATCGAAGCCAACCATGCGACCTTGTCGGGCCACAGCTTCGAGCACGATCTGCAGGTGGCATCCGATGCCGGCCTGCTGGGCAGCATCGACGCCAACCGGGGTAACCCGCAGAACGGCTGGGACACCGACCAGTTCCCGACCGACCTGTACGACACTGTCGGCGCGATGCTGGTGGTGCTGCGGCAGGGCGGGCTGGCACCGGGTGGCCTGAATTTCGACGCCAAGGTGCGCCGTGAATCGTCCGACCCGCAGGATCTGTTCCTGGCCCACATCGGCGGCATGGACGCGTTCGCACGCGGGCTGGAAGTGGCCAATGCGCTGCTGACGGCCTCGCCGCTGGAAACCTGGCGCGCGGAGCGTTACGCCAGCTTCGACAGCGGCGCCGGTGCGGACTTCGCCTCCGGCAAGAGCACCCTGGCCGACCTCGCCACCTACGCCGCCGGGAATGCGCCCAAGCAGGTGAGCGGCCGCCAGGAAGCCTACGAAAACCTGATCAATCAGTATCTAACGCGTTGATGTCCCGTGGCCGGCGGCGCACTGCGTCGCCGGCCGATGGCGGTCACCCCCGTGACCGCTCCCTTGCATGTTTCCAGGTGAACCCATGTCCAGTGTCTCCATTGACGGCGCCCCCGATGCCGGCGAGAACACCCGTTTCATCATCCTGATCAGCTGTGTGGCCACGATCGGCGGCTTTCTGTTCGGCTTCGACAGCGGCGTGATCAACGGCACCGTCGACGGGCTCAAGCAGACCTTCAATTCCAGCGCCGCCGAGACCGGATTCGAAGTCGCCTCGATGCTGCTGGGTTGCGCCATCGGCGCCTTCTTTGCCGGCCGTCTGGCCGACCGCTGGGGCCGCCGCGCGGTCCTGATCATTTCTGCGGCGCTGTTCCTGCTCTCGGCCATCGGTGCCGGTGCCTCGCACAACTCCAGCTTCTTCATTTTCGCGCGCGTGATGGGCGGCTTTGCCGTCGGCGCGGCCAGCGTCATCTCGCCGGCCTACATCGCCGAGGTCGCCTCAGCGCGCTACCGCGGCCGGCTGGCCACGATGCAGCAGATCGCCATCATCAGCGGTCTGTTTTGCGCGTTCCTGAGCAACTACCTGCTGGCCAACGCGGCGGGCGCTTCGACCGAGCCGCTATGGGCCGGGCAGGCCGCCTGGCGCTGGATGTTCTGGATGCAGGCGATTCCTTCGCTGCTGTTCCTGTTGCTGTTGCTGGTCATTCCCGAAAGCCCGCGCTACCTGGTCGTCAAGGGCCGTCGCGAGCAGGCGCTGGTGGTGCTCAAGCGGCTGTACGGCAACGCCGCCGCGCAGACCAAGCTGAGCGAAATCTCCGCCTCGATGTCGGCCGACCAGCGCAAGCCCAAGTTCTCCGACCTGATCAGCAAGGCCACCGGCAAGGTGCGCCCGATCGTCTGGATCGGCGTCGGCCTGGCGGTGTTCCAGCAGCTGGTCGGCATCAACGTGGTGTTCTACTACGGCGCGGTGCTGTGGCAGGCGGTGGGCTTCTCCGAACAGGACGCACTGCTGATCAACGTGCTCTCCGGCGGCCTGAGCATCGGCGCCTGCCTGGTCACGGTGATGCTGGTCGACAAGATCGGTCGCAAGCCGCTGCTGTGGATCGGCTCGGCCGGCATGGCAGTCTCGCTGGCGTTGGTGACCTATGCCTTTGCCACCGCCTCGCTGGATCCCAACGGCAAGCTCGCCATGTCTGACGCCATGGGCATGCTGGCGCTGGTGGCCGCCAACGTCTACGTGGTGTTCTTCAACGCCTCCTGGGGCCCGGTGATGTGGGTGATGCTGGGCGAGATGTTCCCCAACCAGATCCGCGGCTCGGGCCTGGCCATCGCCGGTGCCGCCCAGTGGACCTCCAACTTCGCCATCACCGTCAGTTTCCCGATCCTGCTTGGCAGCATCGGCCTGGCCGGCGCTTATGGCATCTACACGGTTGCGGCCTTCATCTCGGTGTTCTTCGTCCTCAAGTACGTCTACGAGACCAAGGGCAAGGAGCTGGAGCAGATGGAGGGCTGATCTCCCTTGTTATGCTGATATCGGCATGAAAAACAAACAAGGCCGCGCAACGCGCGGCCTTGTTTCTTGATGGTCTCGCTTGTGTCGAGCGTGGAAACACCCTTGCATAAGCTGCTCCGTCAAGGCGGTGGTGATCGTGTGAATCGATGATGTGCTTGTGCCCACCGCTGTCAGCAATCAGCGGATCCAACACATAGCTCATCGCTACGCGTTGATGTGTCTGCATCGCTGCAAGAGCTTGTGCACTAGTAACATGCAGCGCCCGCCTTCAAGCGCAATGGGCTGCTAGCGAAAGCAAACCTCCTTTGCAAATTGTGCGCCACCGCTATACTCCATCAAGCAGTTGCCCCCAAACTAGGACGCATGATGAACCAAGGAGTGGTGGTATGGCATTAGTTAGAGAAGCTTTCAGGGGCACGCTGATCAGCGTGTGCTATGGCTTGGCTTTTGTGATGCTGTGGTACTGCTCGATCGATCAGTGGTTCTTACCTGTTGGTTTGCGTGTCGTGGCATTGCTGTTTCGACCTTATCGCGACTGGCCTTTTTTGCTGGCAGGGGATGCAGTCGCGATGTTGTGGCTGCGTATTCCTTTGGGAGAAATACAAGGATACGACCCCTTATGGTCTTACTTGACTCCCTTTCTACACGCGCCTTTAGTTGCTTGCGCCGTTGGCTTGGTGCGATATCGCGCCCCTCAAATCATTAAAAGCAATCAATGGCTTGTTCCGGTCGCGGCGGCGCTAGCGCTGTGGAACGCAGTATGTAGCCTTGGATTTAATGGGGCGCTTGGTGGGCCACCTACCAACCCCATGTTTGATCTGATGTTGCGGTATTGGTTGGGTAGTTACCTTGGGATTTTGATCTTTTTACTTCCTGCGATGCTCTGGATAAGCTGGAAAGAGGCGCCGGTCCGGTCTGAACTCATTCGAGATATTGCATCCTCAGTGGTTGTAATCTTAAGTCTGTTCTTCATGCTTGGCTTTGTAGCTAACCCCGTCTTACGAAACGTGGCAATGCTGGGAATGCTTGTGCCAATGGTGGTGCTGACTTTTCGACATGGTTGGAGGGGGGCTGCCCTAGGCTCGTTGTTGGCAAGCTTGTCGCTTGAGCTCTCGCTTCCCAGGGTTTTTCAGGTAGGGCTTTTTGATCGTGCTGTTTTCAACATGCAGTTGCTTCATGCAGTGATGACTACCGTGCTTTTTCTCCTGGCTGCGCGCTTGCGCGCACCATTTTCTCTAACTGCTGCCAATGATGCTCGAGAAGAGTCGCTATATCTCGCCCAAGCCGGCTATCTGGGCGCCGAGCGCATGTTACGTAATCGTGTGGTCGAATATTCCGACATCAATGTACAGATCAATCGAATGCGCAAAGATGTGGTGGCCGATTTGAGAGCAAGAGGCCAGCATGCAGCAGCGATGGAAATGACCAGGATTGGCGTTATCGAGTCACAAGTGCTCCAGCAGTACGTTGCCGCGCTATACCCGTTGGAAATAGAGACGCATGGACTGTATCAAGCGTTGCGCTCGCCGGCGATTGAGCGATTGTGCGGGTCTCAACTACACTGTGTCCTACGTGGTGAATGCAAAAATCTCTCCCTTGGACTTCAGTTGGCAGCTTATAGATGCGTACTTAATAGTATTGAATTGCTGCCAGCAGCCAACAAGCATTTTATTCAAGCGCGTGCATGGACCGGGCTGCATTCAAAAGGAGTCCTGCTGAGAATCATCGCCGATACATCCCTTGTGGACTCAGTGCGACGCGACTGCCCTGAGGCGGAAACAGAGCTGAAGGCAAGATTGAAGGCGCATGGCGGAATGCTTCGCCGCCGCCATGCGCTGGTTTTGACTTTTCTAGTCGCTGAGGTTCGTCTCGCTACAACTAAGGAGATACCATCCAGTGCTCCCCGGTGGCTTCCTGCCGGACATGCACTGTGAAGTTTCTTGTTTGGTAGACAAGACGAGCGTTGGTGCGATTGACATCAGCTGCTGGCAAGGCATTCGAATAAGTGTTTGACGCAATTCGATTGACTGCTGGTAACTCTACGCGGTCTGGATCTTTACCCATCGGTAAAACCCAGAGCGCGTCATCAACTCTTGCGACGACCGCGCGGACTGCGCCTGTGGTGTCGTTGATTTGCAGATACGTCACTCCATCGCGGTTGAGCTCATAGATCGCCACCGAGGGGTCTATGGCAAGATTTTTTACCTTGGGAGCGCTGTCCCCAAGTCCCATTGTAGCTTGCGCGCCGACGCCGCCATTGGAACAACACTGTGCCATTGCACTGCTCGATAACAGAACGCCGGCAATCACGCCAATAATCTTGAGCCAATTTGCTGTTTTCTTATCCATGATTTGTGCCTTCCCCTGCTAGGGGCGATGCTGCCTGCAATCCAGGCTCGCCTACAGTACGTCGATACGGCACGTTGGTGTTGGTGTTTTTCACAAAAATTACTTCACTAAAGCGACGCTGGCTCAATGTGCGTTCGCTGCATTCGGGCAAGCCTTTTCAGATTTTCTAAAGGGCTGTGAGTTGCTGACTAACAGGAGTGCTCGCTGGAATACGCAAAGTCAGTTATTTGACAGATTCAGGCAGCATGGATAGCTGGCTAAGGTACCCGAGCACGTTGCGTCTTATCGCAGGGTAGTGGCTCGTCGCACTCTGCGTTTCTGATGCGAGCTATTGCTCAGTTCGGTAGAATGCCTCCTGTGAAACGACGTTTTGAAGATCGTGGGGTTATTGAACTAACGCTCCGGCCCCCACACCGGTACGTGCACGCTCAAACCACCCGATTACCTGCTGGTGGTGCGCTTGGCCCCAACGACGCACGAACTGCTGGGTGTGGTGGTCGTTGGAGTCGCGCAGGCTGGTCAGGCGCTGCGCAATGAAAGGGGCGGTCAGTGGTTGGGCGCAGTCGATTTCGATGCAGTGGCGCCAGGCGGTGTAGCTGGTGGGGAGGGCGGCAGACATTGGGTAGGCTCCGGTAGGCAAGGAAATGAACGTGAAGACGCACACGAGCGGGCACGGACTTGCTTTTGCGCTTCATGTGTTATTTTATAACACTTTGTTGTCTTCGCTCAGTCTGGCGTCCAGTGTCGTATTCAATGCCGTTGTGCGTGTGCTCCAATTCGAGTCGATCACCAGATCGGAGATCGCGACGCCGCTGTACCTGTCGTTCCGGATGCTCGCCATGAAGCGGCGACAGCTGCTGCACACCGCCGGGGCGGCGCTGTTGCTGTCGCCGGGCCTGGGCTATTCGCAAGGGCTTCCGACACTGCGCAGCTGCGGCCTGCAGCAGCAAGATGACGGTCTGCAGCTTCGACTCGAATTGAGCGCGCAGGTCGCCTACCGAAGTTTTCGTCTGTCCGATCCCGAGCGCTTGGTCATCGACTTGTCCGGCGTGTCGACCAGGCCACCGCTGATCGATCCGTTGCCTGGCGGCCCTGTCATCGTCGCGATTCGCAGCGGTCCGCATATGGACGGATTGCGCGTGGTCCTCGATCTGACGCAGCCACTGGCAACGACTGCGCGGTGGGAGGGCAGCGCGCTGGTGCTGGATCTCGCTGCGGCCTCCAGCGCTGCGCCGTTGTCCGTCGCCGATGCGATCGATCCGGTCGTCGCAGCAGCGGCGATGCCCACACGTTCGCGCCTGCACCCCTACGTGATCGCCATCGACGCCGGTCACGGCGGCAAGGATCCCGGAGCGGTCAGTGCCGATGCACGCTACGAAAAGTATGTCGCCATGGCGGTGGCGGGGCGGCTGCACCAGCGGCTGGCGGCCGACCCACGTTACCGGCCGGCCATGATTCGCAGCGACGACCGTTTCGTGCCGCTGCACGAACGGGTATTGATCGCGCACCGACACAACGCCGATCTGTTCGTCTCCATCCACGCCGATGCCGCGCCCACCAGCCAGGCGCGTGGCGCTTCGGTGTTTGCCTTGTCCGAGAACGGTGCCAGCTCGGCGCTGGCGCGTTGGATTGCCGACAGCGAGAACGCCGCAGACGACATGGGCGACAACGCGCGCCGGCTGCGCGTGCCGAGCAATCCTGTGTTGTCGCAGGTGCTGGCCGATCTGTCGCTGAGCGGAACCATCGCCAGCAGTGTTGCACTCGGTAACTTGATGCTGGAGCGCCTGCGGCACGTCACCCGGCTCCATCAGCCTCAGGTGGGGCAGGCGGGTTTTGCGGTGTTGAAGTCGCCTGGCATTCCGTCGCTACTGGTGGAAACCGGCTTCATGAGCAACCGCGACGATTGCGATCGCTTGTGCGGCGATGCGCATCAGAACGAGCTCGCGCAAACCCTGCATGCGGGCATCGACGATTACTTCCAGGCATTTCCCGGCCGCGCCTGACGGGCGGCTGCCACTTCCGAATCCACGAGTGCCCAATGTCCGCCACGCTTCCCGATGTTGCCGTTACCGAACTGCCCACGTTGAGCGCACCGTTGCGCTGGGTGGGCATGCACGATATTGCTATCCCCGTGCGCCTGGACGAAGCCGAGCCCAGCGGCACCGTCGGTGCCCGCGCCAGCATGCAGGTCGATCTGCCGCGTCCCGAGATCAAGGGCATCCACATGTCGCGGCTGTACCGTCTGCTGGACCGGCATCTGGAACAGCCGGTCTCGCCGGCGATGGTGTCGCAGTTGTTGCAGGCCTTGATCGACAGTCACGCCGACTGCGGCAGCCGCGCGGCGCGGGTGACGCTGTCGTTCGAGGTGATGCTGCGTACCCCGGCATTGCTGAGCGAGGGCCTGGCCGGTTGGCGCGCCTATCCGGTGCGCATTGATGCGCAATGCAGGGAAGGGCGCAGCCAGGTGCAGCTGCAGATCGACGTGCTGTATGCCTCCACTTGCCCGTGTTCGGCGGCGTTGTCGCGGCAGTTGTTGAGCGACGCATTCGTGCAGCATCACGCAGGTCGCGCCATGGTGCCGGTGGACGAGATTGCGCAATGGCTACAGCTGCACGGCTCGCACGCCACGCCGCACAGTCAGCGCAGCGTGGCGCAGGTGCGCGTGGATCTGCTGGCCTGCCTGCAGCGGCTGGAAATCCGCACGTTGATCGGCGTCTGCGAACAGGCGCTGGCGACGCCGGTGCAAGCTGCGGTACGGCGTATCGACGAGCAGGCATTTGCCCGCTTGAATGGCGCCAACCTGATGTACGTGGAAGATGCGGCGCGCCGTTTGCGCATGGCGTTGGCCGAGCGCTACACGGCCTTCGACGTGGCGGTGCGTCACCTGGAAAGCCTGCATGCCCACGATGCCGTCGCCGAAACCGGCAGCGATGGAGATCGTCTCCATCCGTTCGCCAGTTAGCGCAGAGGCCATGCGCTGCACATATCCACTGCGCCCTGCACCGATGGAGCACGGCGCGGCATGTCGGCTGTTGCGATGGGTCTGGTTGATACCGCATGCGCAACGCGCCGGGTGTCGAGCTCTCTGTGCTCCTGGCATTCCTGGTGCTGCCGTGATCGATGCAGGATCACAGCAGCATCGATTGCGTCTTGAATGCCGCGGCGGACGCCAGCCCTGACGACGACTGCATGCCACGCCGTGCTACAGGCCGTAGGGTGCAAGGGCCTACTATAAGGCAGGTGAGATCCGGGCCGTGTCCAGGGCGACGACGGACGCGGCGATCAACCGAACTCGGCCAAACGCGCTTGATTGGCCGCAGCCTGCGGCGGGCGGGACGCCTGGCAGGCATCATGGCCTGCGCAATCGTGCGGCCTGTCGACGCGGCAGGCCGCGCACGAAAAGCGCCGGCCCCACAACGCAAAAACCCCGCAATGCGGGGTCTTGGCGTGGTCTGCGGCAGGACGAACGTGGTGCTCCCTAGGGGACTCGAACCCCTGTTTTAGCCTTGAGAGGGCCACGTCCTAACCATTAGACGAAGGGAGCGTTTTGTCGCGTCTTGTGCAGCGCGCTAGTATAGTGAGGTAATAGCCGTTGGGCAATCCTGCAACACAAGACGGAAGCGCCATCATCGAACCCTCAGTTACATCTCCGTTCACGCTGCGCGTCATCCCACGCGATCAGCACACCATTTCGCGCAAGGACATCAGCCCCAACGCGTTGCGCGTGCTGTACCGCCTGCGCGAATCCGGCTTTGGCGCCTATCTGGTCGGCGGCGCGGTCCGCGATCTGCTGGTCGGCGGCCACCCCAAGGATTTCGACGTCGCCACCAGTGCCACGCCGGAAGAAGTCAAAGCGTTGTTCCGCAATTGCCGCCTGATCGGCCGCCGTTTTCGTCTGGCGCATGTGGTATTTGGCCGCGAGATCATCGAAGTGGCCACGTTCCGCGCCAACATCGACGATGGCAGCGGTGACCGCGAGCTGGATAACGGCCGCTTGGTGCGCGACAACGTCTACGGCAGCATCGAAGACGATGCGATCCGCCGCGACTTCACCTGCAACGCCCTGTACTACGCGATCGAAGATTTTTCGGTGCGCGATTACTGCGGCGGCTTCGAAGACGTGCAAGCGAAGTTGATGAAGTTGATCGGCGACCCGGAGTTGCGTTACCAGGAGGATCCGGTGCGCATGCTGCGTGCGGTGCGCCTGGCGGCCAAGTTGAACTTCGAGATCGAAGCCGGCAGTGCCGAACCGATTCCGCGCCTGGCCGGGTTGTTGTCCGAGGCAGCGCCGGCGCGCTTGTTCGAAGAGATTCTCAAGCTGTTCCTGTCCGGGCACGGCGTGGCCAGTTTCGAAGGCCTGGAGCGTTACGGCTTGCTTGGCGCGCTGTTCCCGGAAAGCGCGGCAGCACTCAAATCCAACCGTAGCGGCGCATTGCGCGCGATGGTGCTCGAAGGCTTGCGCAATACCGATGCGCGCGTGGCCAACGACGAGCCGGTGTCGCCGGCGTTCTTGTTCGCCTTGCTGCTGTGGCCGGCGTTCTGCCGCACCTTGATGGCGCTGCAGGCGCAGGGCGTGCAGCCGGAAGATGCGCAGCGTCGCGCTGCCGACCGGGTCACTTTGCACCAGCTGGAGCGGGTGGCATTGCCGCGTCGCTTCTCGCTGCCGATGCAGGAAATCTGGTTGCTGCAGACGCGCTTCTCGTCGCGTCAGCGCAAGCGCGTGTTCCGCACCTTGTCGCATCCGCGCTTCCGCGCGGCGTTCGACTTCTTGGTGTTGCGTCAGTTCGCGTCGGCCGATCACGCCGCCGATGTGGAGTTCTGGCGCGAGGCGCAGAAATCGTCCGGCCAGGAACTGGTCGATGCGATCGAATCGGCGCAGGCCGATCACGATGGCGGCGAGGGTGCGCCGCGCAAGCGTCGCCGTCGCCGCCGGCGCACCGGCGCTGCCGCAGGCGAGTAGGGCATGCATGTTGCCTTCGTCGGCCTGGGTGCCAACCTGGGCCCGGCCGAGGCCAGTGTGCGCGCGGCCATCGCTGCACTCGGCGCGCTGCCGCAGTCCGCTCTGGTTGCGGCTTCGCGCCTGTACCGCACACCGGCCTGGGGCCGCGAGGACCAGCCCGACTTCATCAATGCCGTGGCGCAGCTGCGCACCGAGCTTGCGCCGCTGCAACTGCTGGACGGTTTGCTCGGCATCGAGCAGTCCTTCGGTCGCGAGCGTCAGGCTGGCGAGCGCTGGGGTCCGCGCACGCTGGATCTGGACCTGCTGCTGTACGCCGACCAGGTGATCGACCTGCCACGGCTACAGGTGCCGCACCCGCATCTGCACGCGCGCGGCTTCGCGCTGCTGCCGCTGGCCGAGCTGGCGCCGGAGGCGATCATTCCGGGCCATGGAACAGTGCGGCACGCACTGCAGGCCATCGATGTCTGCGGGCTGGAGCCGATTGGGTAGATAATGGCCGGCTCATCACCCCACGTAATGACTTCATGAGCAGCCATAGCGACAGCAAGCCCTGGACCGTGCCCGCCCTGGCCGAGGCCAAGCGGGCGGGTCGAAAACTGGTCATGTTGACCGCCTACGACGCCGGCTTTGCGCGCAGTTTCGACGCCAACGGCGTGGACCTGATCCTGGTCGGCGACTCGCTGGGCATGGTGGTGCAGGGGCACGAGTCCACCTTGCCGGTGACCACCGCCGACATGGTCTACCACACCGCCGCGGTGGCACGCGTGCTGGAACGCGCGTTGCTGGTGGCCGACCTGTCGTTCCAGGCCGATGCCACTCCCGAGCGTGCGCTCGATGCCGCCACCCAGCTGCTGCAGGCCGGTGCGGAGATGGTCAAGATCGAAGGCGCCGGGCACAGCTCGAGGTCATCCGTTATCTGGTGGAGCGCGAGATCCCGGTGTGTTCGCACCTGGGGCTCACCCCGCAATCAGTGCTGCGGTTTGGCGGCTACAAGGTGCAGGGCCGCGGCGAAGCAGGCGAGCAATTGCGCCGCGACGCGCAGGCCGTAGTCGACGCAGGAGCCAGCCTGGTGGTGCTGGAATGCGTGCCCACGCCGATCGCGGCGCAGATCAGTGCCGCGATCGGCGTGCCCACCATCGGCATCGGTGCCGGCCCCGGCTGCGATGGTCAGGTGTTGGTGATGCACGACATGCTGGGCCTGGACAGCGGCCATCGCCGTCCCAAGTTCGTCAAGGATTTCCTGGCCGAAGGCGGTTCGGTAGCCGGCGCGGTACGTGCCTATGCGCAAGCCGTGCGCGAGGGCAGCTTCCCCGATGCAGAGCACGCGTACGCCGCATGATCCAGACCATTACCGATCTTTCCGCCCTGCGCGCCCTGGTCACCGGCTGGAAGCGCGAAGGCCTGCGCGTGGCGCTGGTGCCGACCATGGTAACCTGCATGCCGGGCATTATTCGTTGGTGATGGCGCGCCAGTACGCCGACCGTGTGGTGTCGAGCGTGTTCGTCAACCCGACCCAGTTCGGGCCCAACGAAGATTTCGCGCGTTACCCGCGCACGCCCGAGGCCGACCTGCGTGGTCTGGAAGACGCCGGTTGCGATGCGTTGTGGCTGCCGGACGTAGACACCATGTATCCGCTCGGCACCGCGCTGGCCAGCCGATCCACGCGCCCGGTGTCAGCGACGTGCTGGAAGGTGTGTGCCGGCCGGGCATTTCGATGGCGTGTGCACGGTGGTGGCGCGGCTGTTCAACCAGGTACAACCGGATGTGGCGGCCTTCGGCAAAAAGGATTACCAGCAGCTCGCGGTCATCCGGCAGATGGTGGCCGACCTGGCGTTTCCGATCGAGATCCTGGGCGGCAGCATCGTGCGCGAGGCCGACGGCCTGGCGATGAGCTCGCGTAATCAGTATCTGTCGGCCGAGGATCGGCCGGTGTCGGCGCAGATCCGCAAGGTGCTGCTGCAGATGCGTGACAGCTACGCCGCCGGCACGCCGCGTGCGCAGGTTGAAGCCACCGCCACACAGGTCCTGCAACAGGCCGGCTTCCGGGTCGATTACGCAGTGGTACGCCTGCCAGATCTGAACGAGCCGGGTGACAGCAACGCCGGTGCGCGCGTGGCCTTGATCGCCGCGCGCCTGGGCACGACGCGGCTGATCGA